>JAIEPV010000157.1 GCA_019748215.1 Hyphomicrobium sp. | reverse complement strand
TTGGCGACCGCAATGGCCAGGCCTTCGCCAAAGTATTTGGGTTCAAGATAAGGACCGCCCTTCATCTCGCAGCATTGTCGCGACAGCGTGCCGTTAAGCCAAAATGCCAGCGAGATCCCGTCGTCGAAAATGTAGTCGACCTTATCGGCGGCCAGAGCCTCTCTGGCGAGATCAGCGGTTTCGAAGGCGATCAATGGACTGTCGCGGAAAAAGGCTTTCAAAAAGGCTTCATGCGAGGTGCCTTTCCCAACCCCAATGCGCTTGCCATCCAAAGCGGCAGGCGTGATTTCCATGTCGCCTGAGCCAATGCGGCCGGCGAACCGGCCGGGGGTGAAGAAATATCGATCGGTGAAGGCGACGTCATGCAGACCAGCCGCCGTCACCTTATGCGCCGCGATGACACCATCCGCTTCGCCGGCCTTCAAACCTTTGAACAAATCTTCCCAGGGCCGCGCCTTGATATCGCAGGCCGTCGATAATTCCAGGCAGATCGCGCGCGCCAAGTCGATATTGAAGCCAATGAGCGTGCCGTCTTCATCGTAAAAATTGAAAGGTGGAAAATCGCTGTCGGTCAGAAAGCGAATGACGATGCGGCGCGGCAGCGGCGCTTCCTCGGCTTTCGTCTTGAGGGTTTCGACGCCACCCGGCCGCCGCCGAACATCTTTGCTATCCTGTGCGAGCGCCGACGATAGCGCAGGCGTCACGACGGCGATCGCGGCGGCCATCAAGAGGATCCAGGCGCGCACGTTTGGGCGGAGCGGGCTTCGAGTTCGCGACACGAAAAGCGGGTCCTTTCAACGGCAAGGCACGGTTTCAGAGGCCGCTAGTCTTGCCAGCGATTCTCATCCCGCCATCAAGTAATCCGATTGTCGGCCAGGAACCAACCCTTATACTTCATCGCGCGCGCATCGGCATGGCAGGCGTAATGTACGGGGCCAAGGTGACGGGGAATCATGGTGGGGCTGGGGCGATGCGGGTCGCGCCGGGGCAGGCCGTGGCGTCAAGTGACGACGCACCCCATGCTGTGGCGCTGCCAGTTCGCCTCGACGCCGTGCACGCCGGCAAAAGCGCAGACGCGTCGAGCGTATCCGATGCCGCGATGCCCCTTGCATCGGCGTGTCGCGACGCGATTTTCCTGGATCGCGCCGTCCATGGGCTACGGCGAAAGTGGCCGGAACTTTCGGCTGCAAGTCCGGCAGCGCCATGGCAGCAACGCGCGATTGTGGTTGTGGCAGGCGCCGCGGCTGTGGTCGCTTCCACCGCACCGGATGTCGGACGTCAAGCCGTCGCCCTCGCTCTTGCCGTGCCGTTCCTGATGATTGTCTTCATCCGTATTCTGGCTATCGCGTATTTGCTCCGGCCGACCACGAAAATCGCGAAGCCTTGTCCGAGTGCCTGCAGCGAGGTCCGCAACGCGTGTGCCCTCCCGACCTACAGTGTGCTGGTACCGCTCTATCGAGAAACCGCCGTCGCGGCGAATATCGTCGCGGCTCTGGCCGTGCTCGACTATCCGCACGACAAACTTGAAGTCATCTTTCTGACCGAAGCAGACGACGCCGCGACCCGCGAAGCCCTCAGAAACGCGGCAATGACGCCGACGATGCGGATCGTGGTTGTGCCGGACGGCGAGCCACGGACCAAGCCGCGCGCTTTGAATTTCGGCCTACAGCGCGCGACGGGGGAACTCATCTGCATCTTCGACGCCGAAGATGTGCCGGATCCAGCCCAGCTTCGTGTCGCCGCCGAAGCCTTTGCCCGCGACAATGGCCGGTTGGCTTGCGTGCAAGCTCGGCTCGATATTTACAATCCGAAGGCGAGCCTATGGACCCGCCAATTCACGATCGAGTATGCGGCCCTATTCGAAGCGGTTCTGCCGGCGCTCGGTCGCTTGGGACTGCCGCTTCCCCTTGGCGGCACGTCCAATCATTTCCGTGCCACCCACTTGAAGGACGCCGGCGGCTGGGATCCGTTCAATGTCACCGAGGACGCCGATCTCGGCTTTCGCTTTGCCCGCAAGGGCTATGGCGTGGCGATGATCGACACGACAACGTCGGAGGAGGCCCCGTCAACGGCGCGCGTTTGGCTGGGTCAGCGGACGCGCTGGCTCAAAGGCTGGATGCAAACGTACCTCGTCCACATGCGCCAACCAGTGCGCTTATGGCGCGATCTGGGACCGCGCCGCTTCATCGGCTTTCAAGTGACACTCGGCGGCATGGTTCTGTCGGCGCTGGTGCATCCGTGGGCCTACGTCTTGATCTTGGCAGCAGTGATGACCGATACGCCAGACTGGTCGCCGCGCGCCACCGGCCTTGTCGCACTGTGCGGGTTCAACTTGGTTGTCGGCTACGGTGCAGGGATCGCGCTCGCCGTCTTGGCCCTCCGGCGACGGGGCATTGGCAGCTTGGCACAATCGACGATATGGATCCCGCTGTACTGGCTGGCGATCTCATTCGCCGCCTATCTCGCCGTCTGGGATTTCATCAGGCGGCCGTACTACTGGGAAAAAACTCCGCACGGAGCCCCGGACGTAACATTGCCGCCATATTCGGCGTAGCTACGACGGCGCGGGGGTGCGTCGGCTGAAGTATGGCCTGCATCGACGCGGCGTTGAGACAAAAAGTTCGGCAGATTGCGCTTGCCGTCAGCGGCTTCGGCCGCGATCATCAGTCGAGAGACTTCGTTGAGTTTAGATCAGGGACGGCAAATGTATCACACAACCACCCATGACGTGTACCGCGAAGCAGCCCTCAATCCCGAAAAGGGCTTGTGCTGCACAACGACGCCGGTTTGGCAGTTGCCGGAACTCAAGATCCCGCAAAACATGCTCGACATGAATTATGGCTGCGGTTCGACCGTCAACCCGCGCGATTTGGTGGACAGTCCGACGGTGCTTTATGTCGGTGTTGGCGGCGGCATGGAAGTTCTGCAGTTCGCCTATTTCAGCCGCCGCGCCGGTGCGGTTATCGGCCTGGATGTCGTCGACGAAATGATGACGGCCTGCCGCCGAAACCTGAACGAAGCCGAGGCCATGAATCCGTGGTTCAAGTCCGAATTTGTCGATCTACGTCGCGGCGACGCGCTGGCATTGCCGATCGAAACCGGCAGCATCGATGTTGCCGCTCAGAACTGCCTGTTCAACATTTTTCATGATGCCGATCTCAAGCAGGCGCTGTCAGAGATGTACCGGGTGTTGAAGCCGCGCGGCCGGCTGATCCTCTCCGACCCGGTTTGCGATATGGCGATGCCGGAAAATCTGCAAAATGACGAGCGCCTGCGCGCCATGTGTCTGACGGGTGCCATCCCGATGTCCGACTACATCAAACGCTTGACCGATCTCGGGTTCGGCACGATCGAAGTCCGCGCCAAGCGCCCCTATCGCCTCCTCTCACCGCGCCACTTCGCGACCGACACGTTGATCCCCATCGAGAGCGTCGAGATTTGCGCCATCAAGGACCCGATGCCGTCCGACGGGCCCTGCGTTTTCACCGGCCGAACAGCGATATACTTCGGCGAGCAATCGTTCTTCAATGACGGCAAAGGCCATACACTCGGACAAAATCAACCGTTGGCCGTGTGCGATAAAACGGCCGGCGCCCTCGGCAACCTTGGTCGCGACGACCTCTGGATCTCGCCGTCGACGTATTTTTACGATGGCGGCGGGTGCTGTTGATCACGCGCCGTGGCAGGGCGGCGACAAGTCTGGAGCGGGCGAAGGGAATCGAACCCTCGTATGCAGCTTGGGAAGCTGCCGTTCTACCATTGAACTACGCCCGCACGCCGAGCCGTCATGCCGCTCTTAAGGAGTGCCATAACACGGCTCGTCAAACACGAATAGCGCCGTGGCGAACAGCGACGGCCATCGTCGCGCGTTTCCCGGGTGCCGATCTTGGAGGTCAGCTTGGTTGCGCGCACTGAGGCCATCGACGTTCGCGCCACGCGTGCGAAATTCGAAGATCCCGACTGGACGGCGCTGGGTGAACGCCGGGCCCGCGTCAGCCTTCGTCGACTAGAGACGCTTTGGATCAATACCGGCACGCTTTGCAACATAACCTGTCGCAATTGTTATATCGAATCCAGCCCCACGAATGATCGGCTCGCCTACATCGAACTCGCGGAGGTGATCGCATTCCTCGACGAAGCCAAGGCCTTGGGCACGCGCGAGATTGGCTTTACCGGTGGTGAACCGTTTCTCAATCCGGAATTCTGCGCGATGCTCGAAGCGGCGTTGGCACGCGGCTTTGAAGTCCTCGTGCTGACGAATGCGATGGTGCCGATGCAACGACCTGGCATCAAGGCCCGGCTACTCGCTCTGCGCGATCGTCACACAGATCGATTGCGAATACGCGTTAGCCTCGATCATTTCACAGCGGCGCTGCACGAAGTCGAACGCGGTGCTGAGACGTTCGCCAAAACCGTTGCGGGCTTGAACTGGCTGAACGATCACGCCTTCAAAATTGCCATCGCGGGACGCACATGCTGGAACGAACCCGACGACGTCAGCCGTGACGGTTATCGAAACCTGATCGCTGCACACGGCTGGCACATTGACGCCGATGATCGCGCAGCGCTGATGCTGTTGCCTGAGATGGATGCGGCATACGATGGCCCGGAAATCACGACGAAATGCTGGGATATCTTGCGGCTTGATCCCAATGCGATGATGTGTGCGTCGTCGCGCATGGTCGTTAAACGGCGCGGCGCGGCTAAGGCAACCGTGCTCCCGTGTACGCTGCTCCCCTACGAACCGGACTTTGAAATGGGCGCCACGCTTGAAGCGGCCGCCCATGCTGACGGCGGCATGTTCGACGCGGGTGCCGTGAAACTCTGCCACAAGAACTGTGCCAAGTTTTGCGTTCTCGGCGGCGGCAGTTGTTCTTAAAAAAAATGCCCCGAGATGGCATCACCTCGGGGCACGCGATCATGAGTATGCGCGAAAGTTCGCTTAGCGCTTGGCGAGCAAATCGCGAATTTCCTTCAGATAGATTTCGCTTGCGGGTGGCGGCGGTGCGGCCACGACGGGGGCTGGCTTCTTCATGGCATTGACGCCCTTCACCAGCAAAAAGATCGCGAAAGCGGTGATCATGAACTTGATAATGGCGTTCAGAAACAGGCCGTATTTGATCAATACCGGATCGGCACCGGTTGGAAGTCCCACCGCCAAGCTAGAAAAATCGACGCCCGCCATCAACGCACCGACCGGAGGCATGACGATATTGTCGACCAAGGTCGATACGATTGGCGCGAACGCAGCGCCCATGATCACGCCGACGGCGAGATCCAGAACGTTGCCACGCATGGCAAACTCTTTGAATTCATCTAACATGCTCATCGCGCTTGTCCTTCTCGATTGACTGTGGATCTCAAGTTTGGTGTCCGTGATGCGGTCCCCACTGCGCAAGCGCAGCGGTAACTCACGCCGCTCGCTGCGGCAGAGCCATCCCGGTCGTTCAGCGGCTGAAGCGCCGCGATATTGATGATTTCCCCATCGATTCGATGTGCAACGATAAAAGATCGCCCTAACCTTCACAATGATGGGCATCGAAGCGTAAGTGTTATGCAATATCGGCCATGATTGGGATGCGATCGGCACGTGGCACTGAGAAGCCCCGCTTGAGGTCCACAATTGCGCCGTATCTCGTGCCGCACTGAGCACCAGATATGATAAGATTGAAGACTGTGACTGGGCGATCAAAGGCCCGGCAGCGCCACAGGAGAGTGAGCCGTTATGATTGAGCGCAGAGAGCGCAAACCCTATTGGCGGGACACGAAATGGCAGATGCTTGCCAGTTTGCTGCCGTTCCTGGCCGTGATGATTGTCTTGCCGCTGTACGCCGAGCAGCTCAATGGAGAGCGATTTTTAGGCTTTCCGCTCGGCTACTTCTTAGCCGCGCACGGGTTCTTCATTATCGCGATCGTCACGGTGGCTAGCTACGTGAACCGCCAAAACGCCATCGACCACTGGCATGGCGCCAACGAAGACCAATAGGATTTCTGGTTTATGGCGTTCGGCACTCGCTCACGGCTGGTCAATCCGCGGCTCGGAACATATTTCAGTATCTTTGCCAGTTTGTTTGCGGCCGTCGTTCTGCTGGCCCTCATCTTCGAGCAGTTGCGCATCGAGGATGGCTGGTTGCGGATCGCGTTGTTCGTCGGGCCGGTCGTACTCTATTGCGCCATTGGCCTCGCCGTCGCGACGCAGGACACGCTCGGGTTTTTCGCCGCCGGACGGCGCGTACCGGCGGCCTATTCCGGCTTGGTGCTGGCGATATCTTCGCTCGGCGCAACATTTATCGTGGCCGGTTGCGGCGCGTTCTTTTTCGCCGGCTTCGACGCCTTAGTGTTGATGGTCGGTGCCGTTTCCGGGCTCGTTGTCATGGCGATGGTGTTGGCGCCGTTCTATCGCAAGTTCGGCGCCTTCACCGTGCCGAGCTACCTTGGCCGGAGATTTGAAAGCAAAACCGTTCGATTGACGTCGGCGATCGTAGCGGCGGTGCCGATGCTCCTTGTCATGGCGGCCGAATTGAAACTCGGAGGAGCCATCGCCGGTCAGCTGGTCGGCGCCGATCCAGCGATTTTTGTCTTGCTCCTCGCAGCGATTGTGGCGCTGTGCGTCGGGCCTGGCGGCATGCGGTCGTTTACCTGGACGGCCGTGGCGCAATCCATTGCCGTCCTGATCTCGATCATGGCTGTGGCAACCGTCGTTTCGATCGTCGTGACGGCGCTGCCGATCCCGCAGTTGGCAAATGGCCCGCTCGTGCGCGGCTTGGTGCGTCAGGAAGTCAACGAAGGTTTGTCGCTGATCAGCGTATGGCCACTCGCGTTCGGTTTGCCGGGCGAGGGCATGCATGTGCTGAGCAAACCCTATACCCAACCGTTCGGAACGGTCGGCTCTCTCGCGTTTGTCATCGGCAGCCTGACGATTGCGGCTGGTGTGGCATCGGCGCCATGGCTGCTTCCGCGCGTTGCCGTCGCGCCAGGAATTTACGAAGCGCGTAAGTCACTCGGCTGGTCGACAGTGTTTGCCGGTTTTGTCATGCTGACGTTGTCATCAGTTGCCGTCTTCATGCGTGATTTCGCTCTCGATGCGGTCATCAGTGATCGTATTGGCCCTCTGCCTGCGTGGCTTAAGCAGGCAGCGTCGCTCGGCTTCGTATCCTATGACGCGGCTGCAACCCGGCTTGATTTTGCATCGCTGGCATTCAACCGCGACAGCATTCTATTTGCTCTGCCCGTAGCCGCCGAACTTCCGTTGGTATTTTGCTACGTTCTTATGGCCGCGGGTTTGGCTGCCGCCTTGGTATCGGCGGGCGCGACAGCGGTATCATTGGCCGCCATTCTCGGAGAAGATGTGGTGCAAGGCCTGTCGTGGGAGCCGGAGTCGAAAGAAAATCGTGTGTGGATTTCGCGCGGCTTCGTCGGTATCGCGCTGATCGCCGGTTCGGCTCTGACCGCAATGGCCCCGACCGATCCGTTGCAACTCGTGCTTTGGGCTCTCGGCCTCACTGGCGCCAGTCTGTTTTCAGTTTTGACACTGTCGATTTGGTGGAAACGCTTGACGACGGCGGGCGCGGTTTGCGGCATCGTTTCCGGATTTGGCGTTGCGGCGACGTCGATTTATTTAGGCGAATCTGGCGCCATCAGCGTGCCGGGAAGTATCGCCGGCTGCTTTGGCATCGTGGCCAGTGCCGGGGTGGCATTGCTTGTCAGCGTAATGCGTCGTGAAGCCAGCCGCCACGCGCTTGAAGTTGTGCGCGATATTCGCATACCCGGTGGACAGATCATCTACGATCGCGACATGCAGCGATTACAATTGAAGAAGCATTCGCGGACATGATGCTTGGTCATGCGCCTTCGACAATCTCACCGTCACCCGTGCGACGAAATGCACGCTGACCCCTGATGGCGTCCGCCCGAGATGGATGATCGAATGCCGTCGCGCGAAAGGCTGAACCACTATCCACCGCTGCAGCCATATCGCGAGCACCGCCTTAAGGTCGGCGACGGGCATATCCTGCACATCGAAGAATGTGGAAATTCTTCGGGGCAACCGGTCGTCGTCCTTCATGGCGGACCCGGTGGCGGATGCAATCCGACGATGCGGCGATTTCATGATCCACAACGCTATCGCATTGTTCTCTTCGATCAGCGAGGATGTGGCCGTTCAACACCGAACGCCTCACTCGATCAAAATACGACGCAGCATCTCATCGACGACATGGAGCGCATTCGCAGTTTCCTTGCCATCAATCGCTGGCATATCTTCGGCGGCTCCTGGGGCTCGACACTGGCGCTTGCCTATGCGCAGCAGCACGCTGCGCAAGTGATGTCGATGGTGTTGCGCGGCATCTTCCTGATGACGAAAACTGAACTTCAGTGGTTCTATCAGGACGGCTGCAAGCGTTTGTTTCCGGAGGCTTTCGCGGAATTCGAGCGATTGATTCCGGAGACTGAACGCGGCGACATGATTGCCGCCTATCATCGCCGCCTGACATCCTTCGATCAACCGCTGCAGCGCCAGGCTGCGCGCAGTTGGAGCGCTTGGGAAGGGTCGAGACTTTCGTTGCTGCCTGAACCAGAGCGCGTCGCGCGATTTGCGGCCGATAGCTACGCGCTCGCCTTCGCACGGATCGAAGCGCATTATTTCATCAACTGCGGCTTCTTAGAATTCGACGGTGCACTCTTGCATCACGCCGACAAACTGGCCGGCATACCCGGCATCATCGTACACGGCCGCTACGATGTCGTGACGCCGGTGCGTGCCGCGTATGAATTGCATCGCGCGTGGCCCGGATCGGATTTGCGCATTGTTCCAGATGCCGGACATGCGATGTCTGAACCAAGCATCGTGCATGAACTTATCGCCGCAACGAACCGTGTCGCCGGATTGCCGCTCGCCGCGATTTACAACGCGCCCGAACCCGGTGCCGCTTGAGGCGTGCTTTCAGGGGCGGGGCTCGGCGCTGTATCGGGCAGCGGCGATGGTGACTGATACTTCTGCACCCGATCGCGGAGCTTCTTGAAGACGCGTTCGACATAATCGAGGGCCTGGTCGATCTCTTGTTCCGACGGCATCTGCGTCTTGCCATTCGGCGCTTCAACAGGGGGAACTTCCGTCGGCGATGCCGCACCTTTCAAGCGATCTTCCAAAGCCTGCACCCGGTCGCGCAGTTCCCGGTTCTCGGTTTCAAGTCTTGATGCCTCGTTCCCCGTCCGAGCTGACGACCGATCGGGTAAGGGTTCGCACGACCAAGTTTGATCCTTGCCCGTGCACAGCGCCACACCACCGGTTTGCGTATCGAGGCGAATGAAGCCGCCATCGACGGGCGTCATCGTATAGCGGCCGTTGCCATTGTCTGGCTGTTGGGCAAGCGCAGGGGGTTGGAAGACCCCGGTCAAGATGAGGCATGCGCCGATTAAAACGACGACTGAAGACGGATGACGAGCTACGCGCATTTGCGTCTCCACAAATTGACCGGCGGGCTGCGGCCCGGCGGCGATGTTTGAATAAATACTCCTTATGGCAACACGGTGCTGACGAATCAGATGCCGCCAGTGCCGGCTATGGGTTGCCGAGTGGCTACCCGCCCATGCGCCAAAATACTGAAAATTATAGAAATTTCGGGATGTGCTCAGACTTTAACGGTCCGTTTACTGCGGGCTGAGACTGTCATGCTTGAGCTTGAATCGTGCCGCGTCCGGCTTTGAACCGCTTAGCGTTATGCGGGCACGGACGGCGTGTTGCTGCCCA
>JAIEPV010000194.1 GCA_019748215.1 Hyphomicrobium sp. | reverse complement strand
TTCCCCCGCGAGCGGTTTGCGGCCCGCACCATATGCGGCGATGTTGGCAAAGCCTAGACCGTGCCTTGGACCACACCACATCGCGACCGCGCGCCATTCGCTTGGAATACTAGGATGATGGCCGCGCGGCCTCTGCCAAATGGACATGCCGAAAAGCCCCCGTCGCTTGACGATTTGAGCTTTCTACTTCTTTGCCCAAACCGCTAATTTATCGGCGAACTCCTTCAGATCTCCACAGGATCAACCCGCACCGAAAGAACCCCACATCGATGCAACCAGGATTGCAATCCGGCGGCGGCGCGTTGATCTCGCAACTAGCGACCGACGGCGTCAAACATCTGTTCATGGTGCCGGGCGAAAGTTTCCTCTCGGTACTCGACGCCTTGCACGGCTCGTCCGCGATCCGATTGATCACGTGCCGCCATGAATCAGCTGCAGCCATGATGGCGGAAGCCACCGGAAAACTGACCGGTGAGCCGGGTGTCGCCATTGTGACGCGAGGGCCAGGCGCCGCCAACGCACTGTCGGGGGTCTATATTGCCCAGCAAGATGCGTCGCCGATGCTCCTCCTCGTCGGCATGCCGCCGCGTGCTATGGCGCAGCGCGCAGCTTTCCAGTCGATCGATTTGACCGCAGTGTTTGCGCCGTTGACCAAGTGGTGCGCGATCGTTCCTAGTGCCTCGGCAGTGCCGGAGTTCGTCAGTCGCGCTCTGGCGATCGCACACTCGGATCGGCCGGGCCCGGTCGTGCTGGGACTGCCGGAGGACGTCCTGGCGGACGCCACCGATGCTGCGACGCGCGTCAAGCTAAAGCCCGCAAAAAGGGCGCTTCGTTCCGCTGTCCGCCGGCAAATTGAAAAGGCGTTGGCTGATGCAGCGCGGCCAATCATCATCGTCGGCGGCGGCACCTGGTCTCTAGCGGCGAGCGTCGCGCTGGCAAATTTCGCCGACCGATTTGACATCCCGATCGCCACGAGTTTTCGGCGTCAGGCGCACATCGACAATCGCCACGGCAGTTACGTCGGCCACGCCGGGCTTGGCATGGACGAACGGTTGCGTGCGGGCTTGGATATCGCCGATTGCGTCATTGCTCTTGGCTCCAGGCTCGGCGACGTCACGACGAATGGCTTTTCGCTACTGACCGGTCGCGACCCTGATCAAAAGTTGATCGTGGTCTCGGCTGATGCGGATGCGTTTGCCGCCACGTATCCGCACGCTCAACGCGTTACGGCCTGCCCGATAGAGACCGCAGCGATGTTCGCGTCGTTGTCTCGCCCTTCGAAGCTGCCGCGCTGGAAAATCTGGCGCCGCGATTTGCGTCAGGCCTATATCGCCAGTGCGACGCCGCAAGCGACACCCGGTGCGGTCCAAATGGAACGGATCATCGTGGAGCTATCGAATACTTTGCCGGAAGACGCCATCATCACCAATGGCGCCGGTAATTACGCGGCTTTTTTGCATCGCTATTTCGTCTATAAAACGTTTCCCTCTCAACTCGCGCCCATTTCAGGGTCCATGGGCTATGGCCTTCCGGCCGCGATTGCTGCAAAACTGGCCCATCCGGAAAAGACCGTCATCGCGATGGCCGGCGACGGTTGCTATCAAATGACGTCGCAAGACCTCGCCACTGCCGTGCAGTTCGCCGTGCCACTCGTTGTCATTATCGCCAATAACGGCGCGCTTGGCACCATCCGAATGCACCAAGAGCAGGCATATCCGGGTCGCGTCATCGCAACCAGTTTGATCAACCCCGATTTCGTAGCTCAGGCGCGGGCCGCCGGCGCAGCGGCATGGCGCGTCACGCGAACGGCAGATTTTACCGAAGCTCTTCGCGAAGCCCTCGCCGTTTCCAACGAGCAGCAGCGACCCGCCGTGATTGAATTGATGCTCGATATCGAAGCCATTTCACCGCGCGCGACAATAACCGGTTTGCGCGCACGCAATTAAGGCCCGAAACTTGGCCGAATTAACGAGTGTCAATAAATTACTAATTTAACGCTTTGGGAATTAGCCATATGCCGTCGTCCAGTTAGACTAACAAATCCCTATAGGTTATAAGATCCTTACCCGAATACATCACCCGAAGGTGGGCGCCGATGGATCTAGAAGCCGCAAAAATCGCAAATGCTGTTGCGGGTCGCTGGACCAAAGCTGGAATGCTGGCGTGTTTTGTATTGGCGTGCGGTTGGCTTTTAACATCGCTGGCACTCGCTGATCGCACGAACGCTATACCGTTTTCGAACTCTTTGGCTTACTCCTGATCTCGACTCTTGAATTCTCCCAAGACCCTCCCCTCCACTGACCACTCGACGCTCGACCAGGGCCCCTCACCGAAAGGTGTGGGGCCCTCTCCCATTTGGCGGCACAATTGCAATTGATAGGCTGAATGCGCATTAACGCGCGCCGGAGCCCTTGACGATGACGACATAGCCGGCCCGCCGCAATTCCTCGACCACATGGCTGAGATGGGCGCTGTCGCGGGTTTCAACGACCAGGTGAAGCTCCGTGCCCTTGGCCGGCACATCCGTAAACACGCGCTGATGATAAACTTCGACGACGTTCGAACCTGCGTCGCCGATCACACCGGCAACGCGGGCCAATTGGCCCGGCCGGTCGGGGATATCGATGGCGAGGCGCGACAGCCGGCCGTCGCGGGCTAGTTCCCGCGTCAACACGCTTGCCAGGAGGCGGGTATCGATGTTGCCGCCGCAAAGCACCAGTCCAACCTTGCGGCCTTTGTAGCGATGCGTATCGGCTAACATTGCCGCGAGACCGGCCGCTCCGGCACCCTCGACAACGGTTTTTTCAATCGTGATGAGCAGCGTAATGGCGCGCTCTAAATCCGCTTCGGACACCAGCACGATATCGTCGACGAGCTGATCGATGATGGCACGGGTGATAGTACCCGGATGCGTGACGGCGATGCCCTCCGCAAGCGTGTCACCTCCGACCGGCAGCGATGAGCCTTTCACGGCGTTGAGCATGGATGGATAGAGCTGCGCCTCGACACCGATGATGCGAACGTCCGGATTCAAAGCCTTGGCAGCCACCGCCATACCGGCAATCAACCCACCGCCCCCGATCGGAATGATCAGCGTATCGAGCTCAGGCCGTCGCGATAGCATTTCAAGCGCGAGAGTGCCTTGGCCGGCAATCACAGCTGCATCGTCGTAGGGGTGAATGAACGTCAAGCCATGCTCAGTGCCGTAGCTTCGCGCAAAGCGTGCGGCGTCTTCCAGGCTATGGCCCTCTAGGATCACGGTCGCCCCATGGCTGCGGGTATTCTCGACTTTGATTGTGGGTGTCCATGCCGGCATCACGATGGTTGCCGGGATATTGAGCCGGCGCGCGTGATACGCCACGCCTTGCGCGTGGTTGCCGGCCGACATAGCGATGACGCCTGCCGCGCGCTCGGCGCCCGTGAGAGTGGCTAACCTGTTTAACGCACCGCGTTCCTTGAATGACGCCGTGAACTGCTGGTTTTCAAATTTCAGCCAGACCTCAGCACCAGTGATAGTTCCGAGCGTTTGGCTTGGTGCGAACGGCGTGTCGAGAACCGCTCCGGCGACCCGCTCCGAAGCGGCTCGCACATCTGCCAGCGTAATCGGCAACGTCGAAAGCGATGCCTTGCTGCGAACAATGCTCATGGACGTGACGCGCTCCTTGCAAATCATTGCGCACATGCGACGCGCCGAATCTATTCCCTTACCAATCTAGCCTGCCAGCACCGTTGCGGCATCGGCCATTGTGCAGCGCTCGACGATGGCCGCAGTCGACCTGTTTTTTGAGACTTCGACAGCGGCAACACGGGGCAATATCGTCGACGCAAAGAACCGTGTATAAGCTCGGCCGTACCAGCGGCCGCGGCTCGTAATCACCGATCAGTGCCGGCCGCGCAATCCCCCCCGACGATGAACGAGGATAGAGTGTGATGGCAAAAACGGCATGGATCGGCCTGGGCGTTATGGGCGCGCCGATGGCCGGGTTTTTGATCAGCCGTGGACACCATGACGTCTCCGTTTACAATCGGACCGCGCGGAAGGCTGACACATGGGTCGCGCAAAACACTGGCGGCATTGCCGCACCGAGCCCGGCGAAAGCGGCACGCGACGCCAAATTCGTATTCTCCTGCGTCGGCAACGATGACGATCTGCGGTCGGTGACGATCGGACCCGACGGCGCGTTCTCGACCATGGAGCCGGGATCGATATTCATCGATCACACCACCGCCTCGGCCGACGTGGCGCGAGAACTTGCCGAAGCTGCCAGCAAACGCGGCATCGCATTTCTCGATTGTCCGGTGTCCGGCGGGCAAGCGGGTGCGGAGGCTGGAACCTTGACGGTCATGGCGGGCGGCGACGAAACCGCGTTCAACGCCGCTCAACCTTTGATCGGTTGCTATGCCACATCGATCCGCCGCATCGGGCCTTCCGGCGCAGGCCAGCTGACCAAAATGGTCAATCAGATCGCGGTCGCCGGCGTCGTGCAGGGCTTGGCTGAAGCCATTCATTTTGCCGAGCGCGCCGGGCTCGACATCGAAGCTGTCATCGCCACCATCTCGAAAGGGGCGGCACAATCCTGGCAAATGGACAATCGCTCGAAGACGATGCACGCGCGATCGTTTGAGTTCGGCTTTGCCGTCGATTGGATGCGCAAAGACTTGGGCATTTGCCAGCGCGAAGCCGAGCGCAACGGAGCCTCGCTGCCGGTCACCACTTTAATTGATACATACTACGCCGACGTGCAATCTGCGGGCGGAAGCCGCTGGGATACGTCAAGCCTGATCGTGCGTTTCGACGCTGCGCCAAAAGTTGCCGGAAAGCCTGGCTGACTGTCACTCTACGATGCTGCTCGTTCACCCCGCGGTTCACTGCGCGACTGGGCGAACTGCAATGGCAGTGCGGTCGTGTACTTGATCTGCTCCATCGCAAATGCCGACGATACCTTGGCGATCTCGACGCGGCCAATGAGGCGCTTATAAAAGGCATCGTAGGCGGCGATGTCGGGAACGGCGACGCGCAGCAGATAATCGACCTCGCCCGACATGCGATAAAATTCGATGACTTCGGGAAAATCAGCCACCGCCGAGTGAAACTTTTCGAGCCAGGCGTGCGAGTGCTGATCGGTCTTGATCGAAACGAAGACCGTCACACCGGCATTGACCTGCTGCGCGTCGAGGATGGCCACCCGGCGCTGAATAATGCCGGCCTCTTCGAGCTTTTGGACTCGGCGCCAGCAAGGCGTGGTCGATAATCCCACTTCCTTGCCGATCTCCGCCACAGGTCGCGTGCAATCGGTTTGCAGGATCCGCAAAATCTTGACGTCCATGTCATCCAGCATTGCCATTTCCATAGAATTGAATTTTATCATTATCCGTTTAGAAGAATAATATTTTTTAGAAATTGTATGTCAATCAGAAATTGAGTATTTTTTTCCAAGGCATGCTCAGGCGCGCTTGTAAGCCGGGCGTTGGTCTGGCATCAACGAGTGAGATGAAGCCTGGGAGTTTGGCGTGCGGAACGTTACAGAATTTCTTCGGCTCAATCAGATCGAAGACGGCGTTTTCGTCGCTGGAGCTCTAGCGATCGAGCACATGGCCGACTTGGCGAAGCGCGGCATCAAAACCATCATCAATGTCCGCGTCGATGGCGAACACCCCGAGCAGGTGGCCGGCGCCGACGCGATGCTGGCCGCTGGCGCACTCGGGCTGGCATACGTCCATATCCCAGCGTCGTCCTACGACGTGTTTACGGACCGAGTTGTCGAGGCGGCGGCACGCACGTTTGCCTCAGCGGCAAAGCCGGTCGTGATCCATTGCGCAGTTGGCCAGCGCGCAGCCATCGTATGGGCTGCTGCGGCTGCGCGGTCGCAAACGGTCGAAATGGTTCTGGCGCGCCTCGCGAGCGCCGGCTTCGAACTCGATTTTCTGCGAGACGATCTCGACGCTCAAGCCGATCGCGCCCGCTGGCTCGAACCTGTTGACACTGAGCGTCCCGTGCCATCGGTTAGCGATGCGCCAGTGCCAGTCGAGGCTGACAAGCAACAGGCCGCCTGAACGCGCGCCATCACGCCCGTGCGCTTGGGCGCTGCGAGACGGCGTGGTGCCATCTTACGATATTTGTGAGCGTCTCTGGGACTGCGAGCTTTGCCGGCTTCATAAAATCGATTGCCACCAAAGCGGTGATGTCAGCGATCGAAAATATCTCGCCCGCGATGAACGGCGCCGTTGCAAGCTGAGCGTCGATCCGAGTCAACTCTGGAACAACCTTGTGCCGGTTGGCCTCCGCCCATTCGCCAATTTGTGGCTGCTCAAAAGCCGCCATTTTCGCACTCGAATGTCGCACAACCTGCGCGACATGCTGAAAGAGACCGAATTCGATGCGCCGGTTCCACATCTCAATGGTTGCCCGCGAGTACGCATCGGAGCCAAAAAGTGCAGGAGTTGGATAAAGCTCCTCGAAATAGCGGCAAATGGCGACGCTCTCTGACACCGTTCGTCCATCGTCGAGCACCAGTATCGGCACCCGCATCCACGGATTCATAGCGCGAATATCGGCAGCCGCCAGCGCACCCTCCATCATATCGCGCTCTTCGAATTCGACAGGCACCGACTTTTCGGCGAGGAAAACGCGAACCCGTCGCGGGTTTGGAGCACGTCTCGTTTCTATGATGCGCATGGACGCCAACTCGAGCCTCGACGAACGATCGCTACCCGCCCGCATGATGTTCATCGCGCCATTCTCGCGGACGCTGGAAATCGCTGCCCCATAGCCCGCGCTTGCGAATTTTAGCTTCGCCTTCTTCTCGTACGTACCCACCGTAAGCAACCGCCAATCCGGCAGCGACCATCCCGGCGTTCAGGTCGCGGCCGCCGGCTGTGCATCGCGACAGAAACCTGGAAAAACGGTCGCGCTCAAGCACGCTACATTTAACCACGTCGTGACCGATAAGGCGGACCAGTTCGCGGCGCGAATCCTCGCCGCACGCCCAGACGGAACCGTTCCGCAGGCATGTCTGGCGGCCTTCCGGTGCGTCGATGCCTTTCAGGCGAACCTCGTTTTGACCAACGTGCAGGCTATCGCCGTCGATCGGCCGTCCGGCTCCCGAGATTTGATCGGGGAGCGGGCCACGTGCCGATGGCGCGCCTGGGTTTGGACCATAGCCGCGGCCGAAGACAGCCACGACGACGAGCATAATGAGGCTCGCGATCCATCGCGCCAGTGCTGGCCGATTCATCGCACGCTGCCGTTGCATATCATACCCTTCGTTCAAGATTCATACAGCGCTGAACGCCTCGTTAAGCGTTAATTTATCGAAATCCTGTCACGTTGCACCCAACGTGCGAAGCGCTCCGGCGGGGCGCTTATAGGGATAATTGCGGCTTCATGCGCGACAACGCTGACATCGCCGAGACGAACGTGCCGCCCGCCCGGCCCCGCCCGGTGCGGGCAAAGAAGGCCGAGGACGGTCTCAAAGCTTATCGCGATCGCTTGACCCACGGAACGACCAACAAACCAGAGTTCGAGTACGAGCTTTTGGTCATGTTTGCGCGCAACGAGATCAGCGCACCGTTTGCCATGCCGGCGCTGTGCTTCATCTTCTACATCACATCTATGTTCTGGGCCTCGTTTGTCGAAGCCACCTTGTGGATTGCAATCGTATCGATGGCAAAGGTCTACATGCTGGACCAGTGCCGCAAGCTGCTCGCTGCGCCCCGCGCCGACGTCAACGTCGGAGAATGGCGTGGTCACTTCACGCGTATCGAATTTTTGAACGGGCTCGCGTTGGCGGCGTTTGCGCTCATTGGGATCTCGAACGGCAACGTCGGCCATCCCAGCGCGACGTTTTCCTCCCATGTTTTCATTTTCGCGACGTTGATGGTCGTCTTGGCGATCCGCATGACGTTTGCTTCGACCCTGACGAGTGTGTTTTTGGCAGGGTCCGTCCCCATGACACTCGCCGTTGCCGGGCGGCTGTTCTCGCTCGGCGACCCGTTCTATTTCGCGCTCGCCTCGATGGCTGTCGGCATTCACGTTTTCTTCGTGTATCTGGCGCGCGGTCTGCATTCGACGGCGCTTTCGATGGTCGAATATCGTGCGGTCAAAGACAGCCTCATCTCGGAGCTCGAAGAGGCGACAGCGATTTCCGATGAATCGCGCCGCCGCGCGGAAGCCGCCAACAAAGCGAAATCCCGTTTCCTCGCAACCATGAGCCATGAACTGCGCACGCCGTTGAATGCCATTATGGGGTTTTCCGAGGTCATGGAGAAAGAGCTTCTCGGACCGATCGGCAGCGACACCTATCGCGAATATTCACGCAACATCTATTCAAGCGGCAATCACCTTCTGCACATCATCAACGAAATTCTCGACCTTTCGCGGATCGAGGCGGGCCGTTATGATCTGCACGAAGAAACGTTTCACTTGACCGACATCGTCGAGGATTGCGAACGCTTGATCAAAATACGGGCCGACGCCAAAGGCCTGCAAATCGTCCAGGAATTCGCTGACGATCTGCCGCAAGTGTGGGCCGATCCGCGCGCCATGCGGCAAATCTGTTTAAATCTTTTGTCCAACGCGCTGAAATTCACGCCGAAAGGCGGCCGCATTACGATTGTGGTAGGCCACACAGAAAATGGTGGTCAATACGTCTGCGTCCGTGACACGGGACCTGGTATTCCCAAAGAAGAAATTCCACGCGTGCTGCAGGCATTCGGCCAGGGTTCGCTGGCGCATGAAGCGGCCGAGGGTGGCACCGGACTTGGTCTCCCCATCGTGCAAAATCTGATCCAGTTGCATGGCGGGACATTCGACCTGCAATCGGAATTGCGCAAAGGCACGGAAGTGATTGTTTCGTTGCCGCGTCAGCGCGTGCTGCATGCCATGCAGCCTCTGCAGCCGCTCGGTCAGGAAACCCATCGTGGCGCGTCGGTGCCTCTGCCGCGCTCTACCCGGCAACCACGTCTGAAAACCGCCGCGTCGCCCTACGGGTTGAGCGCGCCTTACCGTTCGGCAGGTGCGCGCTAATCGCCCCTTGTCGCGGCTATCTTGGCGACCTATTCAGCATGCTCGGGCTCGACTGGATGACCCGGAGTTGTCGGACGCCATAGCCCAAACGAGATACGGTGCATCATGGACTCCCCATGCATCAAAATTTGCGAGATCGATGAGGGCCGCGGACTTTGTCTCGGCTGTGGACGAACCCGCGCCGAAATCGCTCGCTGGACGTCGTACTCCGATAGCGAGCGCCGCACCATTATGACGACTTTAGCGCAGCGCCTCGCCGATAGCGGCGCGTTGCTGGCCGCATCCACGCCGTCGGATATTACGAACTGAGAGGCTGCGCATGCTGGCCTGGCTCGTCCTCATTATCGTCGGACTCTCAGGACTATTTTTTGCGGCTGAGAGCAACGGACTGTCTGGGAGTGCATCGAGTGGTGTGATCGCTGGC
>JAIEPV010000266.1 GCA_019748215.1 Hyphomicrobium sp. | reverse complement strand
GATCGGTATCGGTGAGGCGGATGGTCCACTCGGAAGCCTGACCCGTGTCGACTTCGAAGAAGCCGGTCTTCTTATATCCGCGTTTCGCGCAATCATGAACCCCCCGGATCGCGAACGATTTTTCTCCAGTGCACATTTCATTCTTGCCGCCCCACTCGCCGCCTCGGTCATAGTCGACGGCGTGGACGTAAATGAACTGACTGGGAAGCGCACCCTTTAAGAGCGTTTCACACGTTTCTGACGCGATGTTCCACCAGCCCTCCGTTGTCATGCCTGACGGATCGCGATAACCGAAGGCGACACCGATACGGCTTGGTGTGGAGTTGCATAGTTTGAGATCGGCCAATGCCCCACCGACATGTGCGAACGATGTCAGGCAAATTGAAAACAGCATCGGCCAGATGGTGCGCTTCACTCTGACAATCACGCGTGTCGCTCCAGATGATGCATGCGGGAAATCGCGGGAGAGAAGTGTCGGCTGCACTGCAATGCCATGATGATCAATCGACGAGGATGACCCGGAAATCATTGACATTGGTTTGTGTCGGTCCGCACAGGATCAGATCGTCGAGAGGGCCAAAAAACCCGGTTGAATCGTTGTTGGCCAGGAAGTTGGCGGCATTGCGGTTCTGGCTTGCGGCGCGCTGCAGCGTGTCAGAAAAAACGTAGGCGCCAGCTGGATCGCCGGCGTTACCGCCACCGCCGTCGATGCCATCGGTATCACCGGCAAGGCCGCAGATGCCGTCGGCACCGTCAAGTGCGATGGCGAGGCCGAGCGCGTATTCCTGGTTCGGTCCCCCCGAGCCATTGCCACGCACGGTGACGGTCAACTCTCCGCCCGACATGATTGCGACTTTGTCGCCGCGACGCTTGGCGTCGAGCGCCATCGCAGCGTGGGCTTTCGCAACCTCGCGAGCTTCGCCTTCGAGGCTGTCGCCGAGAATTTCGACACGGTAACCGAGGGCGCGCGCGATCTTTGCCGCAGCCTCGATCGAGGCTTTAGGTGCAGCGACGATTCTGTATTCGGAATTCGAAAGTTTTGGATCGCCGGCTTTCAGCGTTTCGTTGTTTGGATCGTTGAGGGCCGCAGCAATTTCGGCTGACGGCGTCACGTTCCAACGCGCGAGCACGGCGCGAGCATCGGCAAGCGTTGAGCGGTCGGCAACGGTCGGGCCCGAACCGATCTCGTCCGGGTGGTCGCCTGGCACATCGGAAATCGCCAGCGTCAGCAGGCGCGCGGGATGTGCTGCTGCCGCGAGCTTGCCGCCCTTGATGTTCGAGAGATGTTTGCGCACGCAATTCATTTCCGAAATCGGCGCGCCGGATTTCAAAAGCTGCTTGGTCAATTGCTGCTTGGCTTCGAAGCTGACGCCTGCGACAGGCGATGACCAGATGGCGGATGCTCCCCCCGACAACAGGCACAAGACCAGGTCGTTCGGGCCGGCACTTTGTGCGATTGCGATGGCGCGCTTGGCGCCCTCGATCGAATGGGCGTCGGGGACGGGATGCCCGGCCTCTAGAATTTCGATGATTTTGGTTGGCAGCCCGAAGCCATGCCGGGTCGAAATCAAACCAGAGATTTTGTCGGCCTCGCCAGCCGCGATGTAGTGCTGCTCGGTCGCGACCGCCATGGCGGCTGAGCCTTTGCCGCCGCCAATGACGATGATGCGGCCATTGGCCGGGATCGGTGGCAGAAAGGGTGGTAAGCATGTCGAGGGATGGGCGGTGGTGTAGGCGGCTTGATATAGGGCACTCAACGTCTCTCGCGAAGCGTGCTGGGTCTCTCCCGAACCGTGCTGGGCGCTGCCCTGTCGTCCCTCGGCCATCGTCGTAAATTCCCCGGTCGTGTCTTGTCTCTTTGGCGCGTGCGTGGTCGTTCGATACGCTGGCGTCTGGTTTGCTCAATCGCATTTGCGGCGTCAAGCTTTGGAAAGCCGCAGGCCGTGCAGGCTAGCGGTTGACCGCCTGATGACCCATATCAGAACTTAGTTGGCGTATGACACTCGCGACGGCCGCCGCGCTTTGGAGTAAACCCATGACGACATTTGATCATCAGACGACGCTTGAACTGGAAGCGGCGACGTTCCGCCGCTTAGTCACACATTTGCGCACCCGCTCCGACGTGCAGAACATCGATATGATGAACCTCGCCGGATTTTGCCGGAACTGCCTGTCGAACTGGATGGCGGATGCGGCGCAAGAGCGAGGGCTTGACCTTCCCAAGGATGCGGCGCGCGAGATCGTCTACGGCATGCCCTACAAGGATTGGCAGGCACAATTTCAAACCGAGGCGAGTGCCGCGCAAAAAGCCGCCTTCGATGCCGCCAAGCCGGACGGCCACTGAACTCCGCATGGCCATCGCCTAAAGCTGAGTCGCAATGCTTCACGATTGTCGCAGTCAAGGCGCGAAGCGGGTGGAGACGGCAGATTTCCCCTTGGATTGCTGCTTGCCGCAGCTTGTTGGCGCCATCGCCCATCGCTAGCGTCCAACCTTGGAATTAAGAACTCAAGGGGTAGTCGGATGAGCACGCTTCAGGTCTCGGCGCAAAATCAGTTGCGGCAGTTGGTCGAGCAGATCGAGCGGCTGGAAGAAGAGAAAAAACAGCTCGCGAGCGACATTCGCGACAAGTATCTCGAAGCCAAGGCCGTGGGCTTCGATGTGAAAGCGCTGCGCCAGATCGTGCGTTTGCGGAAAAAGAGCCAGGAAGAGCGCCAGGAAGAAGAAACCGTACTCGAAGTTTACATGCACGCGCTTGGCATGCTGAGCGATACGTCCGGGATCAATACCGCCGCTGATGCGATGATGGCCGCGGAATAAGCCATCAGCCCGCCGGCGGCGGGCAATCCACCTCGACGGATGATCACACCGCGATGGGATTGGATTTGAGAAGCGTCAGCCGTCGAACCGGCCGGCGATCGTCGATCTGCTTGTGCACCACTGGACCGACGAGACAAATCTGATAAGCTCAAATGCATTAAAGCTTCGCTTCGATCAGGTGGGCTTATGTCTCACGTCACGCTCAAGCAGCTGCGCTATTTCGATGCGCTCGCCCGTGAAACGCATTTCGGCCGCGCAGCTGACGCGTGTTCGGTGACGCAGCCCGCGCTGTCTATGCAGATCCAAGAGCTCGAAGCGTCGCTCGGCATTCCGCTGGTCGAACGCACGCGCGGCGGTATCCGCCTGACGCCAAAGGGCCTGGAAATCGCCGTTCGAGCGCAGCGGCTTCTCAACGACGTGCGCAATCTGATCGACTACGCCAAGCACTCCGCCGGCGTTTTATCCGGAACCCTGCGGCTTGGCGTCATTCCGTCGGTCGCGCCGTATTTGCTGCCGCCGCTGCTGCCCCTCCTTCGCACCACGTATCCCGATCTTGAATTGCACATTCGCGAGACACAGACCCAGCCGCTGCTGAACGAACTGGTCGAAGGCAAGCTCGATGTCTTGCTGCTGGCATTGCCGTTGAAACACCCCGATATCGAAACGCTGGCTCTTTTTTCAGATCGATTTCTGCTCGCCGTTCCGAAATCGAAAAAGCTGTCTGGCCGGGTGCGCGCAACTGCCGATCTGATCGAAAGCGAAAACCTGCTGCTGCTGGAAGAAGGCCACTGTCTGCGCGATCAGGCGCTGACCTATTGCAGCCTCCAGAAAGTCGATGCGGTCAACGCGTTTGGTGCCTCCAGCTTGGCGACCATCGTCGAGATGGTGGCCGCCGGTCTCGGCATCACGCTGCTGCCTGAAATCTGTGTCGGCGTCGAAGGCCGCAGCCGCGACATTAAAATGATCCGCTTCGTCGAGCCAGAGCCAGCGCGGTCGATTGGTCTCGTGTGGCGACGGTCGACCGCCCGGCGCGACGATTTTTTGGCACTCAGCAAATTGGTGCTCGAAGCCGGCCAAGCCTGCCTGAAGCGTGGCGCGATTGCCGGCGGCACCTCGCCGTAGCGCGACGCGTGCACGATTGGGCGATCTGAAAAACTAGCGGTTGCTGGTGCGCACGGCGCGGTTATCGATACCGCTCGCTAAGCGGTTCGCGTCGATCTCTTGCAAGGCGTCGAGGTTCACGGCTTTACCCTGGAACTGCTGGGCCCAAAGCACCTGCGCGATCTGCTGCCCCGGGCGGAATTTCATTGGAGCGATGGCTCCTTCGTCATCGATCATCTCAAGCGTGGCCCCGACATCGGGGTGCTGCAAGCCGGCGAGCTGCGGATCGTGCGCCGATGGCGTATCGGTCAGCAGCGGTGCCAGCGGGAAGGGGCGATAGGCCAACTCTTCGGGATGATCTTCGTCGAACTCCGGTGCTTGAACCCAGCCGTTGCCGAGGCTGTCCGGGCTCATATCGGTGATGCTGCTGGCGTTGCGATCGGGCGCCAAAGCCGCGACTTTGCGTTCATTGCCGGTCAAAGCAGGCGTACTTGCAGGGCTGGCGGCCGCGATGGCAGCCTCAGCCAAGGCTTTTTGCGGCCTGACGGCGGGCTTGGGTCCCACCACCAGTTTTGGGCTCGAAGCAGCCGATGGCGCTGAGCTCAATTTCTTGGCCGGTGCCTCAAGCGAGGCCTGCTGCACCAGATCCGTCAAGCGGGCGCGATCCTTGTCGGACTGCGCGGTTGTGAACCGCGATGAGCGATCGACCAGCTTTGGCGCGGTGACCAGCTGCGGCTTGGGGCGGGTGATCGTCGGCGGCGCGAATGCCGCGACGACCTTGCGCTGCTCCCCTGTCGCGGGTGCGCCGGGTTTCGCTGGTTTTTCCCACGTCAGGCTGATCTGCCCCGTGGGCTTACCGGACGTAATCGTGGAGCCGCCCGTACCACCCAGCGACGCCAGCGCGAACGGTTTGCGGTCGGCCGCGGCAAGCGGTTGGCTGGGGCTTGCGGACGCAACTTGCGTTGCCGAAGAACGGCCGTTGCGTCGATCATCATGGAACTGAGCGATCTGGATCGATAGCTCGCGATTTTTGGCGCGGGCATCGCGGACATCGGCCGGCGTTATCGGGCCGCCCTCGGCAGGTGCATGCTGCGTATGGCCTTCTGGAAACAGCAGCGCCAATTCTTGCCGCGGCAATCGCGGCCAAGCGCGCACGCGGGCTGTATCGATATGGACGAACGGAATGCCCGATGTCGGATAGTAGCCAACGCCACCGCGCTCCCGCACCAGAGCCGAATAGCGGATGCGCTTCAGCGTGACATCCGGAAAAGTAATGTCGATCGCCTTGCCAGTCATGTGTTGGCTTTGGCTGGCCTGTCCGCCGCGTGTTTTGCGAAGCATTTCGTTGGTGGACGGGGAGCGATATCCGCAAATGATGCTGATCGGCTGATTGGAGCCAAGTTCCTGGTACATTTCCCAGGCGAGATCGATCGTCTCAGGATCAATTTTGATCGCTTGGTTTTTGCGCCAATCACGCATGATCCAATCGATTTTTTTCATCGCTTCGGAATCGTATTTGCCACCCTTCTTATAGGTAATGGTCAGCGTCTCTTGCGTGTGAATGTGATAAAACGAGATCGTGCGATCACCGTTCGAAGCCGAGTTGCCGTGTGCCGCGAGACCGGCTAGGCCCGCGATCAAAAAGCTCCCGCACTTCAAATAGGATCGGCGCAACGCCACCAGTATCCCCCGTCCCATTTCGATGAACAGCGCCGCCGGTCCGCTCGACGCACCAAAAAGCGGCCGCAGCGTTAACAATTATCCCCGAAGCCTTAAGAGGCCGTAACCACCCGTTCCGTAAACAAAACACCGGCGAAGCGGCGACAAAAGGGCAGGGCATCGGCCAGCAATCTTCTCAACAATGCCCAATCGTCGCTGAACTCGCGGTGGTTTCGCGCTAAACGCGCTGCAAAAATACTCTTGAGGCGGCGTCGATTGGCACGCACACCTTTGGCCCGAAATACTGCTTCGAGCCTGACCTTCGATCAGTTCGCGCCGAAGACCTGTTTGAAGAAGTTGCCAAGCGATGGCTTTTTCTTCTGCAGTTGTTTCGGTGGACGTCCGCCGTAGGTGTAATAATAGCCCTGGCCGCTGTTGGCGCGGGCCTGACGATAGTTGCCGTACTCGTCAACGTAATAGAAATCTCGATTGCGCGGCCGGGCGGACGCAACCGGAATTTCGGTCGGCAGCAGGTGGTCGCGGTTTTTGTCGATATCGTCGAAGCGCCCGGCAAGCCCCAGCTTGATGCGTTGCTCGTGACCGTAGACGTCGGCGAAGCGGCGAACGTCGCCGGTGTCCGTCACCCAAGCCGTGAAATACGTAATGTGGATCGGGACGGGCCGGTCGAGCGCCACGTCGTTGTTTTCAGGACCGCTGTCGAGCACGTCTTTGACACGCTCGCGATCCCAGTTCTTGTCTTCGGCCATCAGCACTTCGGCGAGGCGCACAGGATTGCGGACCCGGACGCAGCCATGGCTGAACGTGCGTGACGCCTCGTTGAAGAGGCTTTTGCTCGGCGTGTCGTGCAGATAAACGGAGTGCTTGTTCGGGAACATGAACTTGACGACGCCGAGCACGTTGCCAGGTCCGGGCGGTTGATAGATATCGTAATTGCGGATGTCGCGATTGAACCAGTCGATGTCCCACGGATCGACCGAGCGGCCGTTGCGCTTGATCTCTAGACCGCGACCGGCAATCGGATTGCCTCCGGCACGCAAGCGCGGCAGAAGTTCGTTGACTTTGATCGATTCAGGCACATTCCACGACGGCTGGAAAACGACGGTTCGCATCACATCGGAGAAGATCGGCGTCTGGGTCGACACCTGTCCGGTCACGACCCGCTCGGCATGAAGAACACTGCCGTTCTTGATCACCCGCACCATGAACTCGGGAATGTTGACCATCACATGAGTGGCGCCGAGGTCGTTCGGCATCCAGCGCCATTGCTCCATGTTGGTCAGCAGCAGCGATGGCGAAATCTCATTCGGCGCATTCAACGTGTTGCGCAGTGCGTTATCGATGACAGGCGTTGCACCGAGAGCGTTCTGTTCTTTGAACCGGATGACGGCTTGCGCCAGTGCCTGATCGTAATAGGTGTCATCGGCAGCTGTGCCATCCGGCTTCATTCCGGGTGACGCCACTTTCAGCCGGGCACGCACCAGGGCCACATGCGGATGCGATTTGCCGGGCTTCACGGATGAACCGCGAGCAATTCGGGCGGCGGGCTTTTGTTCGGGTTCGGCGCGCAATGCGATCAGCTTTTGGCGCAGCAATTCGAATTGCGGGTGCTGGGGATGCGTCGACCGCAGATACGCGCTCTTATCCGGAGCGGCCGCGAGCCGATCTAAAAATACCCGGCGATCGATCAAATTTGGTTTGCGGTCGATATAAGACGAGAGTTGCGTCGTCGGATCCGGGATACGGTCGCCGCGCGCATGCCGCGCATAGGCCATCGCTGCAAGCGACAGTTTGACTTCGGCATCGGTCAGATCGTCGGCGCTGAAATCGCCGGTGCCGATGCGGGCCAGTGCCGGAATTTGATACGCCGAGGCTTCCAGGCCCCAATCGTTGGCGCGCTTCAATTCGGCAATGAGGTTGTCGGCGGCACCATTGAAGCCGGATTTTGACACCCAGAGCGGCTCTCCCAGCCGCGTTTCATAGAATGCGCTCAGATGATCACGATCGGCGCGATCGTAATTTGCCAGGGTGACAGCGGCTTTGCCGGCGAAGAACTCTTTCGTCGGCAGATAAAACTTAGCTGGGTCGTAGACGGCTATGACGGCGGGCGCAGGCGTTGCAACCGGGGCTGTCCCCGGCGGCGGCGTTTCCGACGGCACTGCTGACGGCGCGGCGACCTCGCCGTCGCCTGGATCGTCGAAGGGCACTGTGTCCGCGCGTGCGGTGGCAGCAGCGGTTTTAACGACTGCCGATTGCGGCGGCATCCCTGGCCGCACAGGCGAGCCGGCGAGCGCCGGTGTGGAGAGGCGATCGTTGCCGGGATCGGCTGGGAGCGCGGCTTCAGAACCGTCGGTATCAGATCGACCGGGCAGGTTGTCCGGCGGGGTGATGGCGTCGTCGGACGCGTCACTGGGCCGAGGCGTTTCTTTCAGAACGCGGTCAATCTCGTCCCAAGGCACGTCGTCGGGCGCCGACGACCGGCTCTGCGCAAACCCCGATGATGGGATGGCCGCGCTTAACGCCGTGACAGTTATGACGCTCAACACGAGCCGGCGGACACCGCGCATAAATGACTACCTTTCGATACGCCTAGTTCGTCCACATTTCGGCTCGGTGCGCAGCCAACCTACGTCGTCGGATGGCGCCGTTTTTATGTAACGACCATATCGGGCGTGCGCGCCCGTGGCCAATACCATCGCGCGTCGCTGTGGCAAAACTGTTGCTACTTGGCGTCGCTAACGGGACCAAGCGTCGCCCTTACGACAACGCGTACAGGCGGCAAAATGATCAGCTCAGGCAGCGAGGCGTTCGCGCAACGCATAAATATGGTGGTGGGACGGTTCTCTCCCAGGTACGCCCGGCCGTCCCACCGGACCCAGACGCACTCATGACGCAGCAAGGCCGCCGTTCAGCGGACATTCGCTGAAAACTCAGTTGGGTCGCGGTTCGAGGCCATACTCCTGCATCTTGCGATAGAGCGTCGACCGGCCGATGTTCAGGCGCTTGGCGACTTCCGTCATGTGCCCGCGATAGCGCCCGAGCGCCAAGCGGATCATGTCGGCTTCCATGGCTTCGAGCGACCGGATCTCGCCATCCTCGGCGACAGCGGTGATGCCAAGCGAGCTTCCCGACAGAACAGAACGAACTTCCATCGTCTGCGGGACGGTATTTTCGGCGCCGATGAGGGCTGGACCGGTATAGGCCAGCGGCTTTTGCAGCACCGTCGGCGCCGCCGGAATTTCAGCCGTGAAGCCGTCGACGTGAGCTGCGATCTGCGGAAATTCCGCGACCGTCAAGGCCGGCGTGTCACACAGGACAACGGCGCGGAACACGGCATTCTCGAGCTGACGGACATTGCCGGGCCACGTGTAGGCCTGCAGCATCCGCATGGCTTGATCGCTGAAGCCGGAAATGCGCTTGCCTTCTTCCGCTGCAAACCGCGCCGCAAAGTGGCGGGCGAGTTCTGGCACGTCGTCGATGCGCTCGCGCAGCGGCGGGACAAAGATCGGAAACACGTTCAAGCGATAATAAAGGTCTTCGCGGAACTTGCCGTCCTTGACGTGCTGAATCATGTCGCGGTTGGTCGCCGATATCAGACGGAAATTCACCTTCACCGGCTTCTTCGAACCGACCGGATCAATTTCGCCCTCTTGCAGCGCGCGCAGCAGTTTCACTTGGGCGTCGAGCGGCAATTCGCCGATTTCATCGAGGAACAGCGTGCCGCCATCGGCTTCCTGAAACTTGCCGATGCGCTTGTCGACGGCGCCGGTGAAGGCACCCTTTTCGTGGCCAAACAGAATGCTTTCGAC
>JAIEPV010000006.1 GCA_019748215.1 Hyphomicrobium sp. | reverse complement strand
CTGTGTTTGAGGGGGCGGGTGACGCCCGCTTCCCGCAAAGTGGCATGGAAGCGGTCGAATTTCGGGCTCGTTCCTGATGGGGTAAAAACGTGAATCGGCCGGCCGGTGGCGGCGGCTTCGCACGTCATGTTGACGCTGTCGGCGGTGACGACGAAGGCGTCGGCGTGAGCGAGAAATGATGGATAGGGATTTTCGCCGGAGCCATCCCAGACGATCCGCTCGGCGTCTGAGGTAGCCGCTGCAATGGCGTCCATCATCGCAGGCGGCGTGCGCCGCGATGGCGTGATCATCAAACCTGCGCCACTTCGACCGATGACGTGCAACGCGGTGGCAAGGCGGCCGATATCATCGGCGGCGTATTTGTAATCTCGGTTAGGACCGCCGATTAAAACGGCAACGCGCGGATGCGGCAAGGCTGCGATAGCGTCGGGCACTGTCGCACGCAACCCGGCAATCCGTTGCGGGGTAAAGGCGTGCGGCGACGTCGCCGTGGTGATCACATTCGGCCCGCGACGGCGATCATGCTCCGGCACCCAGATCAGGTCGGCGCTGTTCGCGGCCGTTTTCGGATCGAGCAAAATGACGGTGAACGTTTTAAGTCCAGCGCAGCGTTTCAGCGCTCGCACATACGGGATGGTCAGGCGCCCGGTCGCTAACGCCAAAGCGGGCCATGGCGGGCCAAACGGCGTCGCCTGCGCGCCGAATTTCTCGACCGGCGACACCGGCGCCCACGGCGATGCCAGTTTGAACAAGCCCGTCGGGGCGACACGCTTGATGACCGGCATCATACCCAGCGCTGCGGCAACGCCTAAGCATTGCATTTCGTGTCCGGCCTTGCCGTCGGAGATGATCCAGGCGGGGTGCCCTTCGAGGGTCTGCCGTTGGGCTGTCTTGGCTTCGTCGCTCATTATCCGCTTTGTGGCCTTCCACTGCCAAACTGTCGAGAGCTGCGGTCTCATCTTGCTACCAAAGTGCGCAATAAACATGATGCATTGTCACGGTATGCATTATGATCGTTGCTGCATAGATCCCGACCCAGCGAGGCCGCATGCCGCTTGAACTCGACGCCACCGACTGGCGCATCCTGAAAGAGCTGCAAGCCGACGGCCGCATGACCAACATCGCGCTGGCGACCAAGATTGGGCTCTCCGCTCCGCCGTGCCTGCGCCGTGTCCGGGCGCTGGAAGAAGCGGGCTTGATTGGCGGCTACGCAGCGCTGGTCGATGAAGAGGCGCTCGGATTTCCGCTGACAGCGTTCGCCATGGTGCGGCTGCACAATCAGGCTGAAGCCGATCTGCGCGCTTTCGAAAACCGCGTGCTGGGCTGGCCCGTGGTGCGTGAGGCGCACATGCTCTCGGGCGAAAGCGATTTCATGCTGAAATGCGTCGGGCGGGACATCGCCTCGTTCCAGGAGTTCGTGCTGAGCGATCTAACCGCAGCGCCCAACGTCGCCAGCGTCAAAACCTATCTCACGATCCGACGCGCCAAGCGTGAGCCGGGCGTGCCGATCAGCGTCGACGACAAGCAGAGGGCGTAATGCCGTTCGGTCACGCCAAAATTTTAGGCTCTCGGTTCGGGTGCGTGACCGTCCGGTATCACCGCGCATACAAATCGCCGGCGAAATGCAACCGCCAATGGACGCGGCGCTGGCGCCTTCCATATGCTCGCAGCCAACAATAACAAGCGGGGGTATGTTACATCCTTGGGAGGGCGCGATCATGCCGACGTCGACAATGAACTTTGCCGGACGGTCCCTTCTGTTCGCAAGCCTTGTTGCAATACTGCCGGGCGCAGCCAACGCCGCCACCTACTACCATCCAGCCTTCGACACGAAAGGCAGCGGCTCGGTTTGTTACTACAGAACCTATTCGGCGGCTTTCTTGAAAAAGAATCCGAATGTGAAACTCACGGCTATTTCACTCGAGCGGCGCAGCAGCGTTTCAGACAGCGTGCCAAACTCAAAAGCCCGCTTCGCGCTGACGTTCCAAGCCACCACCAAAGATGAAAATTACACGGCTATTGCGCTCTGCAAGGCGCAAGGCAGCGCGGTCGCGTGTACCGTCGAAAACAAGGGTGGGTCGTTCACGGTGATGAAAGCTGGCAAAGGCGTCGTCATCAAAACCCGGCGTATCGCCATCGACGGCTTCTACAAGAACCTTTTGATTGCTTCGGCGAAGGACAAGCCGATGCGCTCGTTCACGCTCACCGGCAGCGGCAAGAAATCCTGCGAGGCCGTTTTCAACTGAGGCGGTTCTCAACCAGCAGCACGGTGATTACTTCCACTCAACCTTGAGCACTTCGAAGCTGCGCGACCCCTTCGGCGTCGTAACCTCGACGTTGTCGCCTTTCGATTTTCCGATCAGCGCGCGGGCGATCGGCGACGAGATCGAAATTTTGCCGTCGCGGAGGTTAGCTTCGGTATCGCCGACAATGGTATATTTCACCTTGTCGCCGTTATCGTCGTCGGCCAGTGACACTGTGGCGCCAAACTTGATCGTTGCGCCCGAAAGCTTGGACGTGTCGATGACCTCGGCCCGGCTGATCTTGTCCTCGAGCTCCGCGACGCGGGCTTCGTTGAGCCCCTGCTGTTCCTTGGCGGCGTGGTATTCGGCGTTTTCCGAGAGATCGCCGTGGGCGCGGGCCTCCGATATGGCCGCGATGATGCGCGGCCGCTCGACCGATTTCAGGCGATACAGTTCCTCTTCCAAGCTCTTGTAGCCGGCGATCGTAACGGGAACTCGTTCCATCGACATGTCTCTGTCGTCTCCTAACGGCCGCAAAGGTCAGCGGTAGCACTGCAAGCGTGACTGAGGGTTGAGCGTTAGCGTTCAGCGCTCAACGCACATCGCGCACTCTAAATCGCCAAATCGCCCGATACCGAACGCGATGAGCTTACTCGCCTCGCGCCACCTTTCAACGGTGGATGAAGCTCTGCAAAGGCGCAACCTGCAACGTATCGGATTTCAAGGCCTTGATAGCCCGCGTCACCGCAACCGCCCCGGCTAAAGTAGTATAATACGGCACATGGTGTAGCAAGGCCGTGCGGCGGATGTCTTTGCTGTCGGATAAGGCTTTTGAGCCTTCGGTTGTGTTGAAAACCAGAGCAATATCGCCGTTTTTGATCGCGTCGACGACGTGCGGGCGGCCTTCGAGAACCTTGTTGACGGCTTCACAGGCGATCCCATTCTGCTCCAGAAATCGCTTGGTGCCGCGCGTTGCAATCACATTGAAACCCATGCCGGCCAATTCTCGAACCGGGGCAACGATGCGGGCCTTATCGCCCTCCTTGACCGACACGAATACGGTGCCGCCTGCGGGCAATTTCTGACCGGCCCCCATCTGGCTCTTGCCGAAGGCCATGGCGAAATCGCGGTCGATGCCCATCACTTCGCCGGTCGAGCGCATTTCCGGACCAAGGATGGGGTCTACGCCGAGAAAGCGAGCGAAGGGGAATACGGCTTCTTTGACAGCGATATGGTCGTAGGCCGGCTTTCTGAGATTGAACGATGCCAGTGACCGACCGCCCATGATTTGGGCTGCGATGGAGGCGATCGGCAGGCCGATGACCTTAGCGACGAACGGCACGGTGCGGGACGCACGCGGGTTCACTTCAAGCACGTAGACGTGGCCGTCTTTGATGGCGAATTGGACGTTCATGAGGCCGACAACGTTCAGCGCCAGCGCCAGTTCCCGCGTCTGGCGCTCAAGTTCGCCGATCATCTCCGCCGACAGCGAATACGGCGGCAGCGAGCAGGCGCTGTCACCTGAATGAATACCCGCCTCCTCGATGTGCTCCATGATGCCGGCGACGAACGTATCGCGGCCGTCCGACAGGCAATCGACATCGACTTCAACAGCATCGGTCAAATAGCTGTCGATGAGCAGCGGGCGTTTGTCGGACACGATCAATTCCGACGGGCTGTCGAGTGTCGCCGACAGCCGCGTGATGTAGCGATCGATCTCGGCGCCGTCGTGGACGATCTCCATGGCCCGTCCGCCGAGCACATACGATGGGCGAATGACGACCGGATAGCCGATGCGATCAGCGACCGCGCGGGCTTCGCCCGGTGTCTTGGCGATGCCGCTTTCGGGCTGAGACAGCTTGAGTTTTTCAATCAGTGCTTTGAAGCGGTCGCGATCCTCCGCCAAATCGATGGCGTCGGGCGAGGTGCCGAGGATCGGCACGCCCGCCTCCTCCAAGGCGCTGGCGAGTTTCAGTGGCGTCTGGCCGCCAAACTGCACGATGACGCCTTTGACTTTGCCATTGGCGCTCTCGACCCGAATGATTTCAAGAACGTCTTCGGCGGTCAGCGGCTCGAAAAACAGCCGGTCGGATGTGTCGTAGTCGGTCGACACGGTTTCGGGATTACAGTTGACCATGATGGTCTCGAAGCCGGCCTTGGTCAGCGCGAAGCACGCGTGGCAGCAGCAATAATCGAACTCGATACCCTGCCCGATGCGATTGGGTCCACCACCGAGAATGACGATTTTTTCGCGCGCCGTCGGAGCCGCTTCACACACCGGCGCGCTGACGAGCCCCGTCTCATAAGTGGAATACATGTACGGTGTCGGGGCTTCGAATTCAGCGGCGCACGTATCGATACGTTTATAGACCGCCACAACTCCGAGCTTTTGGCGCAATGCGCGAACGTCGCCTTCGCTCATCCGAGCGAGTTTCGCCAAGCGGACATCCGAAAAGCCCATGGCTTTCAAATCGCGAAGCAACGCGGCCGACGTCGGCAGGCCGTGCGCTATGATGCGGGCTTCCGTATCGACAATCTCTTTGATGCGGGCGAGAAACCACGGGTCGATCTTCGAATACTGATGGATTTCTTCGAGCGAGAAATCATGCCGGAAAGCTTGCGCGACTTTCAAAAGGCGGTCGAATGTCGGCCGCGAGACGGCGGCGCGGACGACGTTTTTATCGTCGCCCTGACCGAGGCCTGCGAGGTGCACATCGTCAAAGCCGGAAAGCCCCGTCTCCATCGAGCGCAAGGCTTTTTGCAGGCTTTCAGAAAAGGTGCGGCCGATGCCCATGGCTTCGCCCACGGATTTCATGGCCGTCGTCAGCGTCGAATCCGCGCCTGGAAATTTCTCGAAGGCAAAGCGCGGGATTTTGACAACGACATAGTCGATCGTCGGTTCAAACGAGGCCGGCATGGCGCCATCGGTAATGTCGTTGGCCAGTTCGTCGAGCGTATAGCCGACGGCAAGTTTGGCGGCGACCTTGGCGATTGGAAATCCGGTGGCTTTCGACGCGAGCGCTGACGAGCGCGAGACGCGCGGGTTCATTTCAATGACGACGAGGCGTCCGTCCGCCGGGTTGACCGCGAACTGCACGTTCGAGCCGCCGGTTTCGACGCCGATCTCGCGCAGCACCGCAATCGAGGCGTCGCGCATGATCTGGAATTCTTTGTCGGTCAGCGTGAGCGCCGGCGCGACCGTGATGCTGTCGCCGGTGTGGACGCCCATCGGATCGATATTCTCGATCGAGCAGATGATGATGCAGTTGTCCGCTTTATCGCGGACGACTTCCATCTCGTACTCTTTCCAACCGAGCAGGCTTTCGTCGATCAGGATCTGGCCGACGGGAGACGCATCGATGCCCGATCTAACGATCTGCTCGAACTCTTCACGGTTATACGCCACGCCGCCGCCAGTGCCGCCCAGCGTAAAAGCCGGACGGATGATCGCCGGCAAGCCGACTTTATCGAGAGCGGCCATGGCTTCGGCGATGCCAGCCGCGCGATCGTAGCTGACGATCTGGCCCTGGGCGTTGCGGACCGGGGTCGACGACGCGATGACCGCACGCGGGCTTTCGAGGCCGATGCGATCCATGGCTTCGCGAAACAATTTGCGGTCCTCGGCCTTGTCGATGGCTTCGGCCTTGGCGCCGATCAGTTCAACGCCGTACTGCGCCAGCACGCCCATCTCATTGAGGGCAAGCGCCGTGTTCAAGGCTGTCTGCCCGCCCATCGTCGGCAGCACCGCATCAGGGCGCTCCTTGGCGATGATCTTGGCGACCACCTCCGGCGTGATGGGTTCGATGTAGGTTGCATCTGCCAGATCCGGATCGGTCATAATCGTGGCGGGATTGGAATTGACCAAGATGATCCGGTAGCCCTCGGCGCGCAGAGCCTTGCAGGCCTGTGTACCGGAGTAATCGAATTCGCATGCCTGACCGATGACGATCGGGCCGGCGCCGATGATGAGAATGGATTTGATGTCTGTGCGTTTGGGCATGAGCGCGCTTTTATTGCGCCTTGCCCCGTTTGGCTATAGCCCGCGACATCTCCGCGCCGCCGCGCGACACATCTGCGCCAACGCGCGCACGTTCGCGGGCAGCGAACTCTACTTCGGCGCCGCAGGCGTGGCGGCGGGATCAGCCGCTTTGGCATCGACTTTCGGCTGTTCGATCTTCAAATCAATCGGGTACGAATACGTCGCCTGAAACAGCGGCTTGGTTTCGCGACCCGGCACGAGCAACGCGTTGCTCAGCGGCAGACCGGTCACCGCATCGACGTAAAACATGCGGTAGGTTTCGTTTTTGACGACCGAATCCTTCGTCACCTCTTCCTGAAGCTTATAAGAGAGCGCATCGCGGCCGCCGATCTGCACCCGGCCCTTGCAGGCGTAGTTGCCGACATCGGCCTGGTTTTCAACGACGTTCTCATACATTTGAGCTTTGAGCGTCTGCGTCAGTTCATTGGGGAGATCCTGCCAGACCTCGCCGCTCTTGGCCCAGGCTTTGTCACCAACCAGGACAATCTCAGATTTCTGATTGGTCAGCGTCTGCACCACCCTCTGGTGCATTTTGTCGGGCAGCACATAGTCGATTTCCATCGATGTCGGGCCGGTTTCAGTGATCATGTTGGTCGACATGCGAAACCACGACGCGCTGCGCAGCTTCTTCAGCGCGGCCGCTACCTCGTCGCGGCACGGGTTGGCGTTTTGCTTGCTCGCATCGCCGGGCAGACCGTCCGGCAGCGGCGTCCCTGCGGGCGGCGCTTGCGCCAATGCGGCGCTGGCACTCATCAGCACGGCGGCAAAACTCAGAAGGTGCGAACGCATGGTGGTTCCTTGCGGGTTATGAGCGAGAGCAGGTGACATCGACGCGGCGATCTACTGGTGCGCTTTCTGCACCGGCGCGCCGACGGGGGCTTCGATCGTCAAATCCGCCGGATAGCTGTAGACGGCTTTCAGCACCGGCTCGTCCTTGCCCGCCAGCGCGGCCACGACGTTGTAGGCCGGCAAGCCGGAAGCTGGATCGACGTAGATCGTGCGCGCCATGGTTTTTGCCGGGTCGGCGCCAGCGGCGGCAGGATCGGCCGTGCGATAGGCGACATAGTCTTTGCCTTCGAATCCAACTGTGCCGAGGCATTCGAACGCGCCGAGATTTTGCGGCGGGCCAACGGCGGTCGCAACTTCGGCAACAATCGATTGGGTGAATTGCGGCAGCAATTCTTCGAACGCGCCGCTGGAGCCCGCGAACGCCCGGCTGCCGACCAGCATGGTCTGCTGTTCGCCCGGCATATGGGCGGCTTTCACCGTTTGCAGCATGCGGTCAGGCGGCAGATAGTCGACCGTCATGTCGACGGGACCCTCGGCGCTCGGCTGCGTCATGGCCACGCGAAACGCCTTCGACGTGCGCTGCTTTTCAAAAGCGGCGGCGACATCCTTCGAGCAGTCGGCAGCAAACGCTGGCCCCCCTGCGAGCAATGGCAAAAGGGCGATGAGAGCGCGACGCATTCAATCCTCCAGAGGGCTTTTTTGACGGCGTTATAGCGTGAGTTACGCGGGGTCGGTGCTTAAAGTTCTGAAAGGTTACGGCGCTCCCGTTTGCGCGGCGGTCATCGAACGACGCCAGGGCTCCCCGGACCCCGCCCCGTCCCGCCATCTCGTTAACGCGAACAGCTCGCTACAATCATTTCGCCTTCCTGGCTTTCATTTGCTCGCACGGGTCGGGGCGATCGAACGCCGGCGTAAACACGATGTAATCGGCAGCGGCTTTGCCGTCGGGGTCGCGCGGCACGTAGGCCTCGGGGTCGGTGTTGCCGGCTTCGACTTCGACCAGCATGACGGCGACAACTTTGCGATCGGGCGCGCGCTGGCGGATGTACCACGGCACGCCACGGTCGGTGCGGGTGTGTCCGTTGCCGGCGAACAGGATGGCGGCACCGTCGGTGTCGGCCGCATGCAACGTCACATCGGCGAGGTGGGCGTCACGGTAGCGCTGCGCGAAGGCCATGCCCGTGAACGCCTCTTTCGGCATCATGCCGCAATGGGAGCCTTCGATTTCGGTAAGCGAGGCATCATCGAGTTTATCGCCAAGGGGCGTCGTGAGGCCGAGGCGACGGCGCTCGTCCTCCGGCAGGCCCGTCTCGCCCCCCTTCGCGGTCTTCATAATCATTTCGCGCGTCACGTCGCCGGCGTAGATCGGCAGTTTGTTATCGAGTGCGGCTTGAAAAATCGGGTCGTAGTTGTATCGCGACCAGTCGGACGCATCCCACGCGACGGCGCTTTTGAAATCGGCCAATGACGGGATGGCCGCCGTCGCGGTGCGCCGCGCGTTGAATGCCGTCAGCGCGTCGGATTTGTCGGCGGCAAGCTGTTCGAACACGAGGCCCTGGGCAGCCTTCGACGGCCCCCGCATCGCGCCGGCCAAGAGCGCGCGGATGCGATGATGATCGGGGTTGTCATGCATCTCGCCCATGACGACGACGGCACCGGGCTGAGCCAGCGCGGCCGCGAGTGTCCGGGTCATTTCGGAAAGCGCGGTCGGCTCGCCGCACGGCGTGCCGCTTTTGATGTCTGGCGCTGACAAGGGCCGGCCGTCGCGCAGCACCGTGCCAAGCAACGGATGCTGTGTGGCTGCCCACCCAGATGTAATTTTGCCGGCGGTCGCGATCGAGGGATCGTCGGCATCGCATGCGATAGCGGCACTCGACAGAGCGAGCGCTGAAAACATCATCGATGCGATACGTTTGATCATCATAGCTGAGCCTACGGTCGCGGCCTCGTGGGCGATCATCGACCGCTCGCGCTTGGCTGTTAGCGCTCGCGCTTGGCGGCTACGCCTTTTTGTTCGCGCATCATATTGACGAAGCGTGTGAACAGATAATGGCTGTCCTGGGGACCGGGCGAAGCTTCGGGGTGATGCTGGACGGAGAACACCGGGCGGCCATCGAGCTGTAAACCGCAGTTCGAGCCGTCAAACAGCGACACATGGGTTTCGACGACGCCTTTGGGCAGGCTACCTGAATCAACTGCGAAGCCGTGGTTCATCGACACGATCTCGACCTTATTGGTCGTGTAATCCTTGACCGGATGATTGGCGCCGTGATGGCCCTGGTGCATCTTCTTGGTCGTGGCGCCGAGCGCGAGGCCGAGCATCTGATGGCCGA
>JAIEPV010000048.1 GCA_019748215.1 Hyphomicrobium sp. | reverse complement strand
CGCCCAACACCTGGTATTCCGGCACGCCCGAGCCCGACCGCTTTCCAGACAACGACCCCGGCCACGTGCTGGCCGTCACTGTCAACGGTCCGGGCCACGCCGACGTCGAGACGATCGATAGCCGCGCCTTCACCTGGGCCAAGGCGTCAGCAACGATCACGTCCGCCGACGATCTTGCGGCGATCGATCAGACCATCGCAGCGATGTCCAAATCGCCGCGCGCCTTGCTTCTCAATCTGGCGCTCGCCGGAAACGTTTCCATGGCTGAGCATGAGCGGGTTGGCGCGTGGTGTGAGCGCTGGTCGGCGCGGCTCAAGTGGCTGGACGTGACGTTCGATCGCCTCGCGATCCGGCCGACCACATCTGACCTCGATCAACTCGCTGGCTCTCCGGCATTGATCACCGTTGCCAAGCGTCTCGTGGCGATCACCGACGACGCATCGGCGGATGGCGAAACACGCGCCGCTGCGTCGCTGGCTCTGATCCGGCTGTTCGGCTTTGCCGCCGAAGCCGCAAGCGAGCCAGCGCCATGAAGCTCAGAGCGCTGCGCGTTGCCGCCTTTCGCCGTTTCGCCGCTCCGGTGGCGATCGACGGCATTCGTGACGGCGTCAACGTGCTCGCCGGACCGAACGAAATGGGCAAGTCGACACTGTTTCACGCGCTTGAAGCGGCCTTCCTCATGCGCTTCAAAGCCGGAGGTGCCGCGCTCGATCACATGCGCCCGCACGCCGGAGGAGAGCCGCTCGTCGAGGTTGATTTCGAACGCGACGATCGCGTCTGGCGGCTGCGCAAACAATTCGGCCGTGGCGCAAACGCGATATTGAGCGACGCCATCACGGGCCGCATCGAAGCCCGCAATGGAGACGCCGAAGATCGCCTCGTGTCGATTGTGCGCGGGCACCGCGATGCTGCGGTTGACCTCGGCGGCATGCTCGGTCTGGTCTGGGTGCGCCAACAGCGGAGTTTCAGCCGGCCCGATCCCGATTTCGATCCAAAGACCGATAAACAAAAATCGCGCGGCATCGAATACACGGCTCTCATGGACGCTGTGACGGCCGAAGTCGACGCGACGGTGAGTGGTGACTTGTTCAACGCCGTGCAGGGCCGCACGATCGAGGCTCTTGGTGCGCTGGTAACGGCAGAACGCAGCGCCGCACGCAAAGGCGGTAAACTTGATCTCGCGCAGCGCGCTCTCGTGGATGCGTCAGCGAAACGCGACGACGCGCAACGCGCCGCTGCCGCCGCGCACGATCGAAGCGACGCCATCGCCAAACTCGAAGTCGATTTGGCGCTCTGCAATGCGCCGGGCGCTGCCGCTCTGGCAGCCGCAGCCATTTCCAAGCTCGATTCTGAAATCGCCAGCGCCGTTTCAGCCCGTAGCCGCCGTGATCTGGCGATGGAAAAACTTCGCGCGCTCGAGCGCGAAGCGCTGTGGGCCGAAAAATCTGCGCGTGAAGCCGCAGAGCGGGCCATCGAGTTAGAACGACTAGGCGATGCCCTCTCCCAAGCCGAGATCATCGAGCAAGAGCTCAAGACGCTGGCGGAGAAGGCCAACGCTAACCCGGCCACGGTGGCGGTCGTGCAATCCATCGTTGATCTACAAAATGACATGACCGTGCTTGGCGCCCAGATCGCCGCGCAATCGGCGCTGGTCGACATCGACGTGACCGAGGCGGGGCGCGGACGTGTGCGCGTCGATGGAACACCGATCAACGAAAGCCGATCGCTTTCGGTTGCCGATCAACTGACCATTGACCTCGACGGCTTGGCGGCCGTCCGTATTCGACTGCCGAATGCCGCACAAGCCGCCGCCTTGAAACGTGAGTTCGACAACAAATCCCGCCAGCTTGCCGATCGCCTCGCGGCACTGGACGTTTCGACGTTGGACGAGGCGCGCGGCAAATCAGCGGCGCGGACTGCCACTCTCAGCGCGCTCGAAGCCTGTCGATTGCAGCAGGCGGCTCTGGCGCCGCAAGGCATCGCGCAGTTGGCGCAACGCATCGCCGCGCTGCAAGCGGAGCAGATTGCGGCCGCCGATGGCAGCACCACTTCGCCGTTGCCTGCTGCCACATCGCTTGCGGCTCGGCGCGATGCCATCATCGAAGCGCAGGCGGCGCTGACCAGTGCTGCAACCGCCGCGCTCGATGACACGGCTTATAAAGCGCTCGTCGTCGTCCGGCAGACAGCCGCCGAAACAGAAGCGCGGCGGGCGGAGCGCGTTGCCGATCTCACGGTCCGGCGCGCGCGTCTCTCGGGCGAACAATCTGGCGCCGACGAAGATGGGCGCGCTGCAAGTGTTGACGCACTTGCTGGCGCCGTTACACGCGCCGGCGCGGAGGTTGCGCGGCTCAGCAACGAGGTTGCGGCTCTGCAACTTTTGGAGAGGACGCTGCGCGATGTCGAGGCGGCGTCGCGAAACGCGGTTTTTGCGCCGGTCGTGCGCCGTTTGACACCGCATCTCGAACGCATATTTGGCGCAGCCGATCTCGCCTTCCGGGATCAATTCGCCGTCGATCAACTGACGCGCAACGGCGTCCGTGAAGCGGTCGCGACGTTATCGGATGGAACGCGCGAGCAACTCAGCGTCCTCGTTCGCTTGAGCTTTGCCGAAGTGTTGGCCGAGCGTGGCCACGCGTTACCGCTGGTGCTCGATGATCCGCTGGTATTTTCCGACGACGAGCGCCTGAGGCAAATGCTCGACGTATTGGCGAACGCCTCAGCCGTTGGGCAAATGCTGGTGCTGACGTGCCGCGAAAGCGCATTTCGCGCGCTTTCTGGCCAGCGCCTCCGCATTCAGGCTTGGCAGCCCGAGGTCGGTCAGCCGACAATCGGCTAACACCATCGTCCGCCAAGCGGCGCAGAACGCCCTACAGCCGACGACTTAGTTGGCAAATTCGGAATTCAAGTCCGGGAGACGCGGCGGCAACGACGTTGCCTCGAGCTTCTGGACGGGTGCTGCCATCGTGCGCGGATCTTCGTTGGAACGTCGCGATTTGCCCTCGAACATTGCGCCCTGTTCGATGGAGAGTGACTGGTGAAAGATGTCGCCTTCGACCTGGCTCGTCGACTGCAGCATCACGCGTTTACCGCGCACCGAGCCGACCACATGGCCGCGCACGACAACTTCGTCGGCGTAGACGCCGCCCGCCACCATCGCGGTTTCCCCGACCACAACATGGCTGCCGTGAATGTCGCCTTCGACGGTGCCGTCAACCTGCACTTCGCCGTTCGAGATCAAGCTGCCGGTGATGGTTAAATCAGCACCGATGACCGAGGCGGCGCGCCGCTCGTCGCTGCGCGGTGCAGTAATCAGCGGACGAGGCGCGAACGATTGTGCCGTATCGTTGGCGGCGAAACCCGGCTGCGCGCGTGCGGTCTCTGGCTCTGTGCGACGGAAATTCGGCAACATATGGCTGACCCCTTTCAACTCAACTTAACGATAATTACAACGCACTACAGCGTTCAATTCATTCTCAAAGTGTCGTTCCGAGCCGGATCATCGACCCGTCGGCGCAGCAAATTCAGCAGGCGCGTTGTGATTCGACTAACACCAAATCCCGTTGTTCACAGCTCGTCTAACGCGACTATCCACCGTTTTTCTTAATCGTGCCTAGGCCTAGCAACGGGTTGAGACCGGAGTGTGGCTGAACGTCCACGTTGACGAAAAACGGCGCAAATTTCGTCGTGTTTTGCCGATATCGGCTCGATTTTTGATCGGTCATGCCCTTGCGCAGGTGTGATCCGTCACTGGAGCGGCGCTTGCTGTAGCTAAGCCGGCAGCGCTTTCACGGCTGCCAGAACTTCCTCAGCATGGCCCGGCACTTTGACCTTGCGCCAGCTGCGCACGAGTTTTCCGGTTTTGTCGATCAGGAACGTGGAGCGCTCAACGCCCAGATAGGTTTTGCCGTACATCGATTTTTGGACCCACACCCCATAGGCTTCGGCAGCCGTCTTGTCCTCATCGGCGAGCAAGCGCAAACCAAGCTCGTATTTGGTTTTGAATTTCTGATGGCTCTTGGCGCTATCTGGTGAGATGCCGAGAACATCGGCGCCGGCTTTTGCAAAGTCTTGAGCGAGGCACGAGAAATCTTTGGCTTCGAGCGTGCAACCCGATGTGTCATCTTTGGGATAGAAATACACCACCACGATCCGGCCTTTGAGTTTGGACAGCTGAACCATGGTTCCAGCGTCATCCGCGAGCTTAAAATCAGGGGCTTTTTTGCCGTCTGTCGCCATGATGTTTGTGCCTTTCTTTTGTCGCTTTTGAACTGGTACGTGCCAGCACGGGCGTAGATCGTAACGCGATATGTCTGGGGCATCTTTTTCGCCGCAGATAGAGGAGTTTGCCGCAGTCTACTTGGGCTGCACGCGTAGCGCAAAGCAGCGCGAATCGTGATGGCGGTATGACACCGCGCCGTTGGTGCGCGGGTTGAGGATGACGGGTGACGACACAACCGACAGGCGGCTGGCCGGGCGATCGGCGCAACGACGCGGACAGCCGCGCCGCCTCGTCGCCACCGCCGCTACCCGCCAGCCGCACCACCAGCGGCTCGAAACCTGCGTCTTCGAAGCCAGGCTCTTCGAAGCGCCGGGCGGTGCGCGGACCGCAGCCAAGTCGCGCCATGTCGTGGTCGACGTTGCCACTCGTATCGCGCATCGCCGCGTCGCTCGCGCCGTATTCCAAAACGCTGGCCCACTGCGGCCGGGTCAGCCGCTGGACCGCCTACGCCATCATTCCACTCGCGTTACTCACGGTTCTCGCGTGCGGGGCGTTCTATGTGCGCTTGCGCCATGGTCCAATCGCCGTTGATGCGCTCGTCGATCCGATCAAGCGCGGCATCAACGCCGAATTGACTGACAACTCCGTCGATATCAAAGGCGCTGAAATCCGGCTCGGCAAATCCGGCGAAATCGAATTCCGGCTGCGCGACGTGACCGTCTTTGAGCAGCACGGCGATGCGGTCGCGGTGGCGCCGCTGGCCGCCGTCACCATTTCGACTGCTGCCTTGTGGAGCGCGCGGGTCGTGCCGGCGCGGATCGAATTGATCGACCCGGAAATCAGCCTCGCCTACACCGATGAGGCTGGATTGGTGCTGGATCCTCCCCGCGTCAATCCACGCGTGTCGCCGCCTGTCGCATCACCTCCGGCCTCACCGGACGTAGCGACGGTTCCGCAGCCGACAGCCGAGGCGAGCGACGCGAGCAGTCATGTGGTCCGCAATCTCAATCTGGCAAAGCTACTCACCGATGCCTCGCGTCGGGCCCGGCGCCGCGTCGGCGCCACGTCGTATTTGACCGAATTCGGGATCAGAAACGCCACCGTCGTTCTGGCGTATGCCGGCCAGAAAAGTTCTTGGACCGTGTCCGAGGCGAGTGTCGATTTCGATCATGCCAAGCGGCGCAGCGTCATTTCAGGTCGCGCTGTCGTTGATGCGCCGACCGGCCCATGGACCTTCACGTTTCGCACCGACGAGAGCGAGAAAACCGACCGGCTGCAAGTCAAAGCCACTATTCGCGATCTCGTCCCATCGTCGCTTGCTGCCGCCGCGCCGCCGCTGGCGCTGATGAAGTCGCTGAATTTTCCTATCGGCGGCGATGCCACGATTTCGCTGCTCACCAACGGCGAAGTCGAAAATGCTGAATTGGCACTCGAGGTCGGCGAAGGCCGCATCGATCATACCGTTTTGAAGCAGCCGCTAGCTGTCAGTGGCGGCTTGTTCCGGCTGACCTACGATGGCGCGGCGCGCGAGTGGCAGTTGGCGCCAAGCCCGATGAAGTGGGCGCACGGGAGTATTTTGTTCACTGGCGCCTTGCGCGACGTCGCGAAATCGGCAGACGAGCCTCCGTCGTGGCGGTTCCTGCTCGACGGCAAAAACGGCGTACTGGAAGCTCCCGAATTCGCCGTGCCGGCGGTCGGTCTCGACGTTTGGCGCGCCGAAGGGCTCATCGTGCCCCGTCGCGGCAGCATCGAGGTCGATGAATTCCGCATGGCAGGCGCCGGTGGAGAAGCCGTCTTGAAGGGACTGACGCGCGCCGGTGCAGCCGGACAAGGCAGCCGCGCCGAGGTCACGCTATCACCGATGCCGTTGGCGACGCTCAAAGCACTGTGGCCTGTCGCCATTGCGCCTGGCGCGCGCACCTGGGTCGGGCAAAACGTATCGGCCGCCGATTTCAAGGGCGGGACGATGCGCTACGAAACTGGCGACCTGATCACGCCCGGCGCGACGCCCAACAACGGCGCCAACGAGCGATTTTCCGTTGCCGTCGAATTTGAAAACGCAGCCTTTCGGGCGCTCGATGGCATGTCGCCGATGCTCGCCGCGCGAGGCTTGGTGCGCGTCGAAAACGACGAATTCGAAATGACCGTGCCGGACGTCGTCGTCATGCTCGCCGACAATCGAAAAGTGCCGTTGAAGGCCGCCCGCTTGTTCTCGCCCAACATCAAGGCAGACCGCTCCGACGGCGAAATATCTTTCACCACCCGATCGGATCTTGGTCCATTTCTCGAAGCGGTCGAGCAATTGCCGGTGTCGGCTGTTCGCGATGCCGCGCCATTCCCTAAGGCCGGCGACGGCAAAGTCGATGGCGAATTTAAAATCAAGCTGCCACTCGTCGCTGGCGTTGGCGACGGCGACGTCACGATCGAAGGCAAAGCAAAAATATCCGACGGCCGTTTCGGCAAGGTCGGCGGCCAGTTCGACGTGCAAGGCTTCACGCTCAATCTCGACCTGACGGCGACAGCGCTCGATGCCAAGGGCGATCTTCTGGTTAATGGCGTGCCCGGAAAAATAACTGCTCAGCGCGTCTTCGGTGCCGATGCAGCACTTCAACCGCCGGTCAGGATCACTGCTAACCTCGACAACGCCGACCGCCGCCAACTTGGCCTCGATATCGATGACATTGTCAGCGGCACCGTTCCGGTCGAAATCTCGATGCAGAAAGGCGGAGCTCCAACTCCCATCATCAAATTCAAGGCCGATCTGACGAACGCCGATCTGTCCTTGCGTCATGTGGCCTGGAAAAAAGGCGCTGGCCGCAAAGCCATGCTCGAAACCGACATCGTCACGGCGCAACCACAGAAGGTTGAGCTACAAAACTTCAAGCTGACGGGTGATGACATCGCCGTCGACGGCTGGATCGGACTTGGTGCCGATAATAAGCCGCGCGAATTTCTGTTTCCGACGTTTTCGCTCAACGTCGTCTCGCGTCTTCAATTGCAGGGCACGCTCGGTCCCGACAACACCTGGTCCATCAAGGCGAACGGTCCGACGTTCGACGGCCGCGACTTGTTCCGGTCGTGGTTTTCGGTTGGCGCTGGCGGCGACAAAACGAGCGGATCCGGCAAGCCGGCCGCCGCTGCCAACGTCAGCATCGAAATCGACAACGTGATTGGCGCGTCCGACGTGTCGATGCGCGGCTTGCGCCTGAAACTTTCAACGCGGGGCGATAAACTCGTCGCGCTCGACGCTCGCGGCACGCTTGACGGCGGCGCTCCGGTGGCCGTCGTCCTCGACCAAAGCAATGGCCGGCGGCTGATGGTCGATTCCGTCGACGGTGGGCAATGGCTCCGCCTCGTTGGCTTCTATCCCAACATGCAGGGAGGACGCTTAAAACTCGAAGTCAATCTCGATGGCCGCGGTGCCGCCGACACCACCGGAACTCTATGGGTTGATGACTTCAAAGTGCTTGGCGATCCGGTGGTGAGCGAAGTCGTCGGCAGCGCCGATCAAGGCCGCCCGGCGATCGGCGGCAAACAACAGGTGACCCGCGAAGTTTTCGAGTTCAGCAAAATGCGCGTACCGTTCTCGATCGGTTACGGCCAGTTCGTGGTTGAAGATTCCTATGTCAAAGGCCCGCTCGTCGGCGCCACCATGCGCGGCAAAGTCGATTTCAAAACGAAGCGCGTGAATATCGGCGGCACATACATTCCCTTGCAAGGTTTGAACGGGGCGTTCGGCGGCATTCCCGTTCTTGGCCAGTTGATTTCGGGCGTGCAGGGCGAGGGCATGTTCGGCATTACATTCGCCGTGCAAGGACCGCTGGCGGAACCACAAGTTCTCGTCAATCCCTTGTCGATGGTCGCACCTGGGATTTTTCGCGACATCTTTCAGTTCAATGGCGCCGCACCCGAGGTGCAGGTGCGCGAAGACAAAGTGCCGGTGAAGCCGGTGTCGGAACGGGTGCGCGCGTCGAGCCCCGCAGAGCCGCTCAAGCCGCCACCGATCAAGCCGCAAAAACCGGTTCGAGTACCGGCAAAGAACCTCGATGGCTGGTCGTCAACGACGATGCCCGGCAGCGTCCCTTAACTCAGCAATCACTGATGCAGACCGGCAGGATTGGCCGCAGAACCTGATTGCGTCACACCTGCACGCTTCAGTCTGGCCGCAAAAGCACGTGGCGCTTTTTTCCAAGCGACAGTTTGACCTGACCGTTGCGCAGATCTTCCCCGGTCACAACGTAGTTTGGATCTGAAACTTTTTCGTCATTGATCGATATCGAATTGTTGGCGATGGCCTTGCGGATTTCGGTGTTCGATGTTCCAAGTCCCGCACTGACAAACAGCGCGAGGACCGGCAGGCCTTCGCCGATCGTGGCAGTATAGATCGGCAGACCATCGGCGGCCGCGCCTTCTTCAAAAGTCTTGCGGGCAGTTTCGGCGGCGGCATCCGCTGTGTCGCGGCCATGCAGCAGCGCCGTTGCTTCGGTCGCCAAAATTTTCTTCGCGTCGTTGATCCCGGCGCCTTGCAGTGCTGCGAGCCGGGCGATCTCGTCGAGCGGCAGCAGCGTGAACAACTTCAGGAAGCGCCCGACGTCGCCATCTTCGGTGTTGCGCCAAAACTGCCAGTAGTCGTACGCCGACAGCTGCGCCGCATTCAGCCACACCGCGCCCGACGCCGTCTTGCCCATCTTGGCGCCCGATGCCGTCATCAGCAGAGGACACGTCAGCGCCAACAATTGATGCTGCACACCCATGCGTCGTCCGAGATCGATCCCGGTGACGATATTTCCCCACTGATCCGAGCCGCCCATCTGCAGGTTGCAGCCCGCTCGCCGCGCAAGTTCCACATAGTCATAGGCCTGCAGCAGCATGTAGTTGAACTCGATGAACGACAGCTCCTGTTCGCGATCGAGGCGAAGCTTGGCTGAATCCATCGTCAGCATGCGGTTGACGGAGAAGTGCCGGCCGACATCGCGCAGAAAGTCGATGTAGTTGAGCGGCGCCAACCAATCGGCATTGTCGACCATGATGGCGTCGCGCGGGCCATTTCCGAACGTCAAAAACTTGGCGAATACGCCTTTGATCGCGTCTTTGTTGGCATTGATCTCATCGACCGAGCGCAACTGGCGCGTCTCGTCCTTGCCGGATGGATCGCCGACGCGGGTGGTGCC
>JAIEPV010000187.1 GCA_019748215.1 Hyphomicrobium sp. | reverse complement strand
CTCACTGGGCTGACAGCGATCACACCGCGCAATGAATTGGTGTGGGCGGCGCTGGCCATCAACTCGATCCTGATCTTAGCGATGATCGGCATCATCGTCTGGCAGGGTATCGGCCTCAGGCGCGCCTGGAAGCAGCGCATTGCCGGCGCCCGGCTGCATACCCGCATCGTCGTGCTGTTCAGCATCATTTCGGCGCTGCCGGCGATCCTGCTGGCGGTCGCCGCCACGACGACGTTTTCGCGCTCGCTCGACGGCTGGTTCTCGACCCGCACGCGCGCTATCGTCGAGAACTCCTATGACGTGGCGAAAGCCTATGTCGAAGAGCACGGCCAGATCATCCGCACCGACATCGTCAATATGGTGCGCGACATCAATGGGTCGGCCGACACGCTGAAAAGCGATCCCGAAGCCTTCCAGAATTTTCTCATCGGCCAAGCCGGTCTGCGCGATCTGACGTCGGCGTACATCATCGATGCCGACGGCGTGCCACTGGCCATGGCGCTGGACGATCCCAAACTCCCCTATCACGTGCCGTCGATCTCGGTCATTCGCCAGGCCGAAGCCGGGCAGGTGCCGCTGATCATGCCGGCGGATACGTACCTCGTGTCGGCGGTCGCCAAGATCGATACGATCCCAGGACGCTTTCTGTATGTGGCGCGCGGCATCAGCGCCAAGGTCATCAGCCACCTTCAAAACACCGAGCAGAACGTCGACGAATACAATCGACTGCGACGCGCCAAGAGCGGGCTGAAGTTCGCCCACGGCCTCATCTATTTCATGATCTCGATGACCGGACTGCTAGCTGCGATCTGGGCGGGCATGTGGTTCGCGGGCCGCTTCGTCGCGCCGATCCGCCGCCTGATCGCCGGTGCGCAGGAAGTTTCGCAGGGCAATCTCGCGGTGGAGCTTCCGGAAAAACGCGGCGAGGGCGATCTGAGGCGGCTGTCGGCCACCTTCAACCACATGACGCGCAAATTGAAAGGCCAGCAGGACGCGCTGGTCTCGACCAACTCGCAGTTGACCGAGCGGCGCAATTTCATCGAAGCCGTGCTGTCGGGCGTTTCAGCCGGTGTCGTCGGGCTCGACAGCGCCAACCGCATCACGCTGCTCAGCCGTTCGGCGGAGGGCCTGCTCGGGGTCAGCGCCGCCGACGCCATCGGCAAGCCGCTCGCCGAGATCGTGCCGGAATTCGCCGAGGCGATGCAGGCGCGCGACGACGGCGGGCTGAAAGCCAAGGGTCAGCACGAAATCAAGAAGCAAGTCGGCGATGAAGAACGCACGTTCGCGGTTCGCATCACGCGCGAACGGGCCGGCGAGGGCGATGTCGGATCGGTCGTGACGTTCGATGATGTGTCGGAACTCGTGCAGGCCCAGCGCACCAGCGCCTGGGCCGATGTGGCGCGCCGCATCGCGCATGAAATCAAGAACCCGCTGACCCCGATACAACTTTCAGCCGAGCGCCTGCGCAACAAATTCGGCAAGCAGGTGACCGAAAATCGCGAACTGTTTGAAACGCTGACCCAGACCATCGAGCGCCAGACCGGCCAGATCAAAAGCATGGTCGATGAGTTCGCCTCGTTCGCCCGCATGCCGCAACCGATCATGGCCGATCAGGATCTGCGCCTTGCCGTGCAGGAGCCCGCTGTTCTGTTTCGCGAAAGCAATAAAGACATCGACATTCATCTCACCATTCCGCCGGTAGCGGTCCGCACCCGTTTCGATATTCGCCTGATTTCGCAGGCCGTGACCAACCTGATCAAGAACGCCACCGAAGCCATTGAAGGCTACGGCGAAGCGCAGGGCCGCCCGGCTGATTATCGCGGCGACATCGAAGTGCGCTTGACGCCGGCCGCCGATCGCGTTGCGATTGAAGTGATTGATAACGGCGTCGGCTTGCCCAAGCAAAATCGCGCCCGCCTGCTCGAACCCTACGTGACGACGCGGGCCAAAGGCACAGGACTTGGCTTAGCGATCGTACAAAAAATCGTCGAGCAGCATGGCGGAACGCTGGCGCTCGAAGACGCGCCACTGACGCAGACGAGAACGCGCGGCGCCTTGGTGCGCATGACCCTGCCGCTGATCGCGGCCGCGTCATCCCCGGCCAAGGGGCCAAGTCAACAAGAAATTTCCACTAGCGATCATCACGCCGCCGCGCTCATCGCGGGACGGGTGTGATAGAGAACCCAATGAAGGTCGAGGGAGCCCGTTATGGCAGCAGATATTCTCATCGTCGATGACGAAGCCGACATCCGCGATTTGATCGCCGGCATCTTGCAGGACGAGGGACACAAGACCCGCAGCGCCCGCGACAGCGACGAAGCGCTGAAGGCGATCGAGGATCGCCGCCCGCATCTCGTCATCCTCGATATCTGGTTGCAGGGCAGCCGCCTCGACGGCCTCGAAGTGCTGACCGTGATGAAGCGCACGCATCCGGATTTGCCGGTGGTCATCATCTCCGGCCACGGAAACATCGAAACCGCTGTCACGGCGATCAAGCGCGGTGCTTACGATTATATTGAAAAGCCGTTCAAGTCGGATCGCTTGAACCTCGTCGTGCTGCGCGCACTTGAAGCTTCGCAATTGAAGCGCGAAGTCCGCGACCTGAAAGAACGCACCGTCACGTCGGCTGAGATGATCGGCAAATCACCGGCGATCAATCAGTTGAAGGGTCACATCGATCGCGCTGGGCCAACCAACAGCCGCATCATGATCCGGGGCGCGTCCGGCACCGGCAAAGAGTTGGCGGCGCGCGTGCTGCACGACAAATCAGCCCGCGCGGGCGGGCCGTTCGTCGTCTTGAATGCGGCGGCAATGGTGCCCGACCGCGTCGAAGAAGAGCTGTTTGGCACCGAAGATCGCACCGGCGGGCCGCGCAAGGTCGGGGCCTTGGAAGAAGCCCATACCGGCACGCTCTACATCGACGAAATCGCCGACATGCCGATGGAAACGCAGGGCAAGGTGCTGCGCGTGCTCGTCGAACAGAAGTTTCTGCGCATCGGTGGGGCGCAGAAAGTCTCCGTCGATGTGCGGATCATTTCATCGACCAGCCGCGATCTCGAACACGACATCCGCGAGGGCCGCTTTCGCGAAGATCTGTATCACCGGCTGAATGTCGTCACTCTGCGGGTGCCGAGCCTTGCCGAGCGGCGCGAAGACATCCCCGAATTGATCCACTACTTCATTGGCCACGTGGCGCAGGCCTCAGGCCTCGCGCCGCGCCGCATCGGGGAAGATGCGATCGCGGTCTTGCAGGCGCACGATTGGCCGGGCAACGTCCGCGAGTTGCGCAACAACGTCGAGCGCCTGCTGATTTTAGCCGGTGGCGAAGCCAACGCCGTGATCACCGCTGAAATGCTGCCCGACGAAATCGGCTCCAACGTGCCGCTTCCGGTGAATGGCGGGGCTGAACATTTGATGTCGCTGCCGCTGCGCGAAGCGCGTGAAATTTTCGAGCGCGAATATCTGCTGGCCCAGATCAACCGCTTTGGCGGCAACATCTCGCGCACGGCGGAGTTCGTCGGCATGGAGCGCTCGGCGCTGCATCGCAAGCTCCGCGCGCTGGGCGTCTCATCTGATCAGCGCGCCGGCGAATTGCGCTCGGTGTAAACGCGACAGCGACAGGAGAGGGCACTTGGCCCGCATCGTCTACGTCAACGGCCAATACCGCCCCTATGCCAAAGCTCTCATTCACGCCGAGGATCGCGGCTTTCAATTCGCCGACGCCATCTATGAAGTGATCGAAGTGCTCGGCGGCAAACTGGTCGATGCAACCCGTCATCTGGTGCGCCTGGAGCGTTCGCTCAGTGAAATCAAAATTGCGCCTCCCATGGGACGTGCAGCGCTCTTGCATGTCATCGGCGAAGTGATCCGGCGCAACCGCGTGCGTCACGGCGTTGTCTATCTGCAGGTATCGCGCGGCGAAGGCCGCCGCGATTTCGCGCTGCCGGATGCGGCCGTCGCGCCAACGCTGGTGATCCTCGCGCGCAGCCAGCCGCCCACAAAAATGGCGGCTCAGGCCGAAGCCGGCATCGCCGTCAAAACCATGCCCGATATCCGCTGGGGTCGCTCAGACATCAAAACCGTCATGCTGCTGCCGGCGTGCCTGGCGAAAGATGCAGCCAAACATGAGGGCGCCAAGGAAGCCTGGTTTGTCGATGCAGCGGGCCACATCACCGAAGGTGCGTCCAGCAACGCCTGGATCGTCACCGACGCCGGTGTGCTGGTGACGCGGCAACTCGATCATCGCATTCTTGGCGGCGTGACACGGGCGACGGCGCTCGATGTGGCGGCGAAGGCGCAAATCAAAGTCGAGGAGCGGGCGTTTACGCGCACTGAGGCGCTGGCGGCGCGCGAAGCTTTCGTCACCTCGGCCACCAACACCGTGATGCCGGTCGTGGCGATCGACGGCCAGATCATCGGCACCGGAAAGCCCGGACCGGTTGCGCTCCGCCTGAGGTCAGAATTTCATCAAACGGCTGAAATCTCGGCGAGCTAAAGCCCGATTTCGCGGCGGCCACCGCCTTTGAAGGGCTTCATTTTACTTCGAAAGACGCTATCGTCGCCCGCAGTGCAACGAACCGGGTGGACGAGACGTTAGCTGATCGCAGGATCAAGCCAACAACTCCTAGCCGTCTGCATCGGCCGACACGACCTAAAAGGCACGCCGAAAAGACTTTCAACAAAAACACGCGGATAAAAAAGATGCCGGCAGAAAAAGCCCAAAATCTCCAAGACACGTTCTTGAACTACGTGCGCAAGAACAAAACCCCTCTGACAATCTTCCTGATCAACGGCGTCAAGCTGCAAGGCATCGTCAGCTGGTTCGATAACTTTTGCGTGCTGCTGCGCCGCGATGGCCATTCGCAGCTCGTTTACAAGCACGCCATCTCGACCATCATGCCGGGCGGCCCGGTCAATCTGAACGATTCCGACGGCGAGAGCGTCGGCGGGTGACCACGACCGTCAGCGATGACGACGACGACGCCGGCAGAGACGACGCCGGGTCAGCGCCGAAAAAGCGCCGCAAGCGTCAGGCGGAAGCGACACGCGCGCCGCGCCAGCGAACGCTCGTGCTGGTGCCGGTGTGGAAACGGCAGGTCCGCGTCGGCGAAAAAACCAAGCCCTTCGCGCAAATTCATACACCCGAAAATCGCCTGAGCGAAGCGATCGGGCTGGCCAATGCCATCGATCTCGATGTCATCGATGCGCTCGTCGTGCCGTTGTCGGAGCCGCGCCCATCGACGCTGTTTGGATCCGGCAAAGTCGACGAGATCCGTCAAACGGTCGCCGATCACGAGATCGGCCTCGTTGTCGTGGATCACATCGTCAATCCGGTGCAGCAGCGCAATCTGGAGAAGGCGTGGAACACCAAAGTCGTCGACCGCACCGGGTTGATCCTCGAAATTTTCGGCGCCCGCGCGCGCACGCGGGAAGGGGTGCTGCAAGTCGAGCTGGCCCATCTCACCTATCAGAAGGGGCGTTTGGTGCGCGCCTGGACCCATTTGGAACGCCAGCGCGGCGGCGGCGGATTTCTGGGTGGTCCCGGTGAAGCGCAGATCGAACTCGACCGGCGCATGCTGCAGGATCGCATCGACGCCATCAAAGGCGATCTGAAAGAGGTCGCCAAAACGCGCGATCTGCATCGCCAGGGCCGGCGCAAGGTGCCGTATCCGATCGTCGCCATCGTCGGCTACACCAACGCCGGGAAGTCGACACTGTTCAACACGATCACCGGCGCGGGTGTGCTGGCCATGGACCAGGTGTTCGCGACGCTCGATCCGACCATGCGCGAATTGAAACTGCCGAGCGCGCGCCGCATCATTCTGTCAGACACCGTCGGCTTCATCTCTGATCTGCCGACCATGCTGGTCGCTGCCTTTCGCGCCACGCTCGAAGAGGTCATCGAAGCCGATCTGATTTTGCACATCCGCGATATCGCGCATGAAGAAACCGACGCCCAGGCCCACGATGTTGAAAAAGTGCTCGGCGATCTCGGGATCGATACACTGCCGGCCGATAGCCACATTCTCGAAGTGTGGAACAAGGTCGATCTGCTCGATGCCGATCGACTGACGCAGTTGCAGCAGGACGCCGTTCGCCAGGAACGATCGCCGGTGCTGGTGTCCGCCATCACCGGCCATGGCCTCGACACGCTCTTCGCCGCCATCGATGCTCGGCTCGGCAAGGCTGACGAAGTGCTCGATCTCGTGATCGCCAGCACGGATGGCGGCCTGATCAGCTGGCTGCATGAGAATACCGACGTGCTCGAACGCGAGAGCCGCGACGACGGCACCGTGCCGATGAAAGTCCGCGTCGCCAGCGAACGCAAAGCCCGTGTTATCGGCATGCTTCGCAAGGCGGGCATTCAGGTCTAAGCTGCAGCATGGACCAGCGCGTTCAATGCTGCATCGCTGGCGGCGGTCCAGCGGGATTGATGCTCGGCGTGCTCCTGGCGCGGGCTGGGGTGAAAACTCTCGTCCTCGAAAAGCACAGCGATTTTCTGCGCGATTTCCGTGGCGACACTATTCATCCCTCAACGCTTGCGGTGATGGACGAACTCGGCTGGCTCGACGAATTGTTGCAGCTTCCGCACCAGCCTGTACGCACGCTCGTCGCGAGGTTCGGAACGACGCCGCTGGCGCTCGCCGATTTTTCGCACCTTCCCGGACGCGCAAAATTCATTGCCATGATGCCGCAATGGGATTTTTTGAGCTTTCTGGCGCGCAAGGGGGCGCTGTCGCCAAAGTTCTCATTGCTGATGGAGACGACGGCCGACGGCTTGGCGCTGGATGGCGGATGCGTCACCGGCGTGACAGCGCACGGACCCAATGGCACGCTGACGATCGCGGCCGATCTGGTCGTTGCGGCCGACGGCCGGACCTCGCTCCTGCGCGACGCGGCTGGACTTCTCAGCGATGATTTCGGCGCGCCGATGGATGTGATGTGGTTCCGGCTCCCACGCCGGCCGACTGATACGGATCAAACTCAGGCACGTTTTGATGGCGGCCGTATCTTCGTCATGCTCAATCGCGGCGACTATTGGCAGTGCGCCTCGGTTATCGCCAAGGGCATGAATGAGCGCGTGCGCGCCGCAGGACTGCCGGCGTTTCGCGCCTCGATCGGGACGGCACTGCCGTTCGACCCCCAGCGCGCCGACGCCATCACCACCTGGGATGAGGTCAAATTGCTCACCGTCAAGGTCGATCGCTTGCGGCAGTGGGCGCGGCCAGGATTGTTGTGCATCGGCGATGCGGCCCATGCCATGAGCCCAGTCGGCGGCGTTGGCATCAATCTCGCGATACAGGATGCGGTCGCGACGGCAAATCTGTTGGCGAGAAACCTGCGAGACGGACGCCTGACATATGACGATGTGAAACGCGTGCAAGCGCGACGCGATTGGCCGACGCAAATGACGCAACGGCTGCAGTTGGCGATGCAGAACGCCATCATCGCGCCGGCGCTGTCGGCAACCGGAACGATCACGCCCCCGCTGGTGCTGCGACTTCTCACCAGCATTCCGTTTCTAAATCGGCTGCCGGCACGGCTATTGGGACTTGGGTTCCGCCCCGAGCACGTCGCGAAACATTTGCTGATGGCTTAGGCCGACGACGCTCGCTCCAACGCTTTCGCTTCATCCCACAACGCATCCATGTCATCGAGCGTCGACTGCGCCGGATGGCGGCCCTGCTCGGCAAGGCGGGCTTCGATATGGGCAAAGCGACGGCTGAATTTTTCATTCGCCGCGCGCAGCGCGTCTTCAGGATCAATCTTCAAGTGGCGCGCGACATTGGCCATGACGAACAGCAAGTCGCCGAATTCTTCTTTCATTGCGGCTTTCACTGCGGCATCCGACTCTCTTGCATTTGCCCCTTCCGACTGTCCTTCGGACAGCCGGCCGGAAGGGGCGGATCTACGAAGCTCGTGCTCCAGCTCAGCTAGCTCCTCGCGCATCTTGTCAAAGACCGGGGCGAGGCTTGGCCAATCGAAACCGACGGTCGCGGCTTTGTGCTGCAACTTGATGGCGCGGGTCAGCGCTGGCAGCGCAACCGGCACATCGGCTAGGACGCCGGCGCTTGCTTGCGGTTTTGCGGCGCGCTCTTGCGCTTTGATTTGATCCCAGAGGCCTTTGACGGCGCCTGCGCTTTTTGCCGTCGCATCGCCGAACACGTGGGAATGACGGCGGATCATCTTCGCGGTCACGCCCATCACCACATCGCCGAAATCAAACGCAGCTTGCTCCTCCGCCAGGCGCGCGTGATAGACCACCTGCAACAGCAGATCGCCGAGTTCATCGCGCAGATCCGCGAGATCGCCGCGCTGGATCGCATCCGCCACCTCATAGGCTTCTTCGATTGTGTAGGGCGCGATGGTCGCGAAAGTCTGTTCCAGATCCCACGGGCATCCTGTGCCGGGCGTGCGCAACGCCTTCATGATGTCGATGAGGCGAGCGATGTCGCGCGCCGGTTCAAATTTATCCGTCATGGGGCTCCTCTGGTGACGCGCGGCGACCCTAGAGGATTGGGCCTCCGCATACGAGAGGGGCAGGCGAGGGGAGGACAGCAATAACAAATGTCGCTAACGCGCCAACGCTTTCGCAATGCGTGTCTGGTACCATAGACAAACCGCGAGCGGGAGAACCCAGCCGATCCACGCAGCCATCGCATAGATCGGCTCGAACGGCCAATGCAGCGCAATCGCCGTGCCGGTGATCAGCCGGAACCAGACCGCGCCCGTGGTCACGGCTACCATCGCCAGCATCACCGTTTGATGGCGCGACCGCTCGCCTGAGCGAATGGCGTGAAGGCCGGCCACGAGCAATGCCAGCCAGACGCATCCTTGGGTGAAAAACCCAGCCCGCGCGATGAGGCTTGAGTCACTGAATATGGCAACGGGAAGTGCGGTCAGCCCTCCGGCGACCACGAAACCGCCCAACACCCGTCCGAACCTGCGATGCAGGTGCGGGCGATGTCTGAGCCCGATGACCACGGGCGCCAGCAGCAGCGCCATCGCCGAGGTCACCATGTGGGCACGAAAGATCACGGGCATGTTTTCAGCCAGCACGTACATCTCGAACGGCAATAGAATGATGCCGAAGCCCGAGCCGAGCGCAACGACGCCAACCGGCACGACCAGGAGTGCGATGATGACAGCGCGGGAGATTTGCCACAGCGGCGAGACGCGGCGACGCCTTGTGCGCGTCGTTTCAATTGTGTCTGCGTTGGCCATCACCATGCTCGCCAATCTGGCGGCGAGCGATGGCGCTTTCGCGGCGGATGAAACGAGCGCGCCGATGGACGCCGCCGCCACATCGGCTGATGCAACACCGATCTCGCTGGCTGGCCGCTGGAGCGG
>JAIEPV010000005.1 GCA_019748215.1 Hyphomicrobium sp. | reverse complement strand
ACGTCGGCGAGCACGCGCGGCCTGAGCAGCAGGCGCTGCAGATCGTCCTGATTGAGGCGCAGTGTTTGCTCGGTGTAGGAGCCGGATTCAAAATAATCCATGAAGTCTTGCGGCACGCGAGTGTGGGCGATGCGACGCAAATCTTCGATACAGGCAACCGTCGTCATCGGCTCAACCTGCGAAAGTGCTTCCGGGGAAGTGGGATCCGGTTTTCCGAACAGAAGCACGACAAAATAAAGGGCGAGGGTCGGTCCATGAGTCCGTTGAAAGCGGACAGACCCTAGCGTCAGTTCTCGGCTTTGCTGACCATGATGTCGGTGCCGGGATGGACCGATTTCAGCAGACGAACATCGTCAATGGCTTCCGCCCAGATATTGCATGGGCTGGCGAGGCGGATCTCAGACCGGCTGCGCGACAGCGGTGTTGGTCCAAAGCCGATGGTGATGGCGTCGCCTTCGGGCCAGAAGGCAATCTCACCGGCCTTGACGACCACGCAGGCGTCGGGCTCGACGGCGGAACTCACACGGGCATCGAAATAGACTTCTTCGCCCCAGGTGCGTGCCATCGCCTGGATCGGCAGGGCCGCCCAAATTCGCTCGGCGGTGGGCGTGTCGCGCAACCGTGCGCGAACTTCGATTGACCCGGCCCGAATAACGACTGAGCGCATCGACGCGTACCCCATTCATTGCAACACGCCGCAGATCCCAGGCCATAACGCGCCGGTTCCACCGTTGCGACGATCATCTCATTCGGCAAAGACGAGTTCAAGCGCGCCGTGTGCGGCTGAGGCGCCACTGTTGGGCTCTCAGTCAGGTTGCACAGCCATGTGAGCGGCAGCGCTCGGAGCACAGCCCTGCCAACGCGATCCACGATGTCAGCAATCCGCCGCGCGCGATGGATAGGTCTGCCGAGCAACGATTAGACTGGTGGGGGTCCGAAAACCAGCACCGCATTAAGCCCGCCGAACGCGAACGAATTCGACATCGCGTAGGTGACTTTTTTGTCCCGGCCGACGTTCGGAATGTAATCGAGGTCACAGCCCTCGCCCGGCTCATCGAGCCCGATCGTCGGCGGCACCCAGCCGTGCAGCATGGCCTTGATGCAGGCGACCGCTTCAATGCCGCCACCGGCGCCGAGCGGATGACCGTGCATCGACTTGGTGGATGAAATGGCGAGCTTCTCGGCGTGCGAATTGAACACCGCCTTGATGGCTTTGGTTTCGTTGATGTCGTTGTCGGCTGTCGCTGTGCCATGGGCATTGAGGTAGTCGATGTCGCCTGGTCCAATGCCAGCGTCGTCGAGCGCATTGCGCATAGCGACGCTCGGGCCCTCGACGGTCGGCTTGACCATGTCCTGGCTGTCGGACGCCATGCCAAAGCCGCTGAGCTCGGCGAGAATGGTGGCGCCGCGATCCTTGGCGTGCTCGTAGCTTTCGAGCACCAAGATGCCGGCGCCTTCGGCGAGAACCGTACCGTTACGCTTTTTGGCGAACGGAAAGCAGCCTTCAGGCGACAGAACGTGCAGCGCCTGCCAGGCTTTCATCGTGCCGTAGTTGATCACTGATTCAGACGCCCCGGCGATCGCCACATCGACCATGCCGTCGCGGATGTAATCGCGCGCTAAGCCGATCGCGTGGCTGGCCGTCGAGCAGGCCGAGCAGGTGGCGAACGTTGGTCCTTTGACGCCGAATTCGATGCCGACGTGGGCTGCGGCGGACGAGCCGATGATGCGCAGCAGCGTCAAGGGATGGGTGGCTTTTTTCTTCTCGATGAACAGATCGCGGTAGGCGGTTTCGAACGTCACGAGGCCCCCTGCGCCGGACCCAATGATACAGGCCGAGCGATACGGGTCGGCAATCGGCATTTCGAGGCCGGACATGCGCACGGCCTCGTCGGCGGCGACGGCCGCAAACCACGAATAGCGATCGGCCAGCGAAATGATCCGGTCGCGCTTGAAGTGTTTCAGACGCGCTTTGTGATCGAAATTTTTGATCTGCGCGGCGATCAAAATTTTCAGGTCTTCGCGCGGAAAGCCTTCGATCTCACTGACACCGGATTTACCAGCCTTCAGGCCGTCCCAGAACTCCGCCACTGTCGTGCCGATCGGGGTGACGGCTCCAAGCCCGGTCACAACCACGCGGCGACCGGATTTTTGTTTGGCCATACGACGTACTCATCCTCGTGTGGGGGCTCATCAAGCGGGCTCATCATGCGGCGTGACAGTTGTGCGAACGACCACCACGCCGCAATGGCGCGACGCTACGGCGAGCAGCCATCGCAAGCGTCGCATGGCGTCATGCAGAAACGTTAGCGCTAAGCACCGACGTCAACCGGCCCGGTTTACGCCTTGGCGGCGGATGCACCTTTGGCGGCGATCAACGATTTGACGCGTTCGACGACTGACCCGACGGTCTTGAAGTCTTCGACATCTTCATTGGCGTTGTAGGGAATTTCGATGCCGAAGCCGTCTTCGATGTCGAACACGATCATGGCGAGATCGAGCGACTCAATCTTGAGGTCAGTCAGCGCCGTGTCGGGCGAGATGTCGTCGCGCGGTTCCTTCATGTGCTTTTTCAAAATGTCTGTAATCTTCGTCGCGACGTCGTCCATATGCCTCTCCCACCTTCGCGAAACCCGCGATAGGCCCGTTATGCTTGGCTTCTACCTAGTTGAATACAGTGTCTACGGCAAGCAGCGCGGGCTGATATCCTTAAACCGCTATCAAGTCTATCAATCTTCCTGCGCAGTGCCCCAAACCCAGGCCGGCCCTAAACCCCTCGTCTCGCATCAAAATATTCAACACTTGGTTAGTGCGGCTTCCAGGACTGGCCTTCAACGCCGAAAAGTTGTTCAATCTGCGACAATCTCGACCATCCGGCCGAACTGGCGCCTGACTGGAGTGATCTGGATGGCATCGGCGCGGTCCGCCGCAGATGCCAGTCGAAGGTTGCGGCTAAATATGGCGGAGATGGCGACTGGACCGGCTAAATGCTGACGGAGGCATCCATTGTCTGATTTGAGCGGATTGAACTTGCCATGACCACGACAGAGGCCGCCAGCGGTCAAAGCGCCGCCATCGCCCAAATGACCGCGGAAATTGCCGCAGCCGGCGGCAACGAGACGGGACACACCGGCGGCTATCCATGGCTGGCGAATTACCCCGACGGCATCTCCTGGCAGATGGATTTGACCCCGGAGCCTATGCACGCGCTGGTCGCACGCGCCGCGCGCTTGTTTCCAACCAATGCGGCGCTGACGTTTCTCGGGCGGACGACGACGTATGCGCAGTTAGCCGCCGAGATCGATCGGGTCGCGGCAGGGCTGCAGATTGCTGGCGTTACCAAGGGCACGAAAGTCGGCCTGTTTCTGCCCAATACGCCAACGTTCGTCGTGTTCTATTACGCCATTCTGAAAGCCGGCGGCACGGTGGTCAATTTTAACCCGCTCTACACCATCGAAGAATTGACCTTCCAAGTCCGCGACAGTGAAACGCGCTTCATGGTCACCCATGACCTGGCCGTTCTGTTCAACAAGGTTGAACAGTTGGTGGCGGCCAACGTGCTGGAGCGGACGATCGTCGTACCGTTCGTCGACGTGCTGCCCGGTCTCAAAGCCAAGTTGTTTGGCCTGTTCAAGCGCAAAGAGCTGGCCAATATCGCGGGCTCGCCCATCAAGGATCGCATTGTCGATGGCCGCGCTTTGGCCACCACAACAGACCGGATGGCACCTGTTGCCATCGACCCGATCGAAGATGTCGCCGTGCTGCAATATACCGGAGGGACGACCGGCACGCCGAAGGGCGCGATGCTGACGCACGCCAATCTTTACGCCAACACCATTCAGATCGACACCTGGGCGTCCGATCTTGTGCCGGGCCAAGAGCGGGTGCTCGGCGCGCTGCCGCTGTTTCACGTCTTCGCCATGACGGTGGTTATGAACCTCGGCATCTCTAAAGCGGCGCGGATCATCTTGATGCCGCGCTTTCAGCTCGTGGACGCTTTGAAGCTGATCCATAAGCTCAAGCCGACGATGATGCCGGCAGTGCCGACGATCTTCACGGCGATGCTGAATTATCCAAAAGTGAAATCCTATAACTTGTCGTCACTGAGATTTTGCATTTCTGGCGGCGCGCCGCTGCCTTTGGAAATCAAGCAACGCTTCGAAGCACTGACGGGCTGCCACGTCTGTGAAGGCTATGGATTGTCGGAAGCCTCGCCTGTGCTCACCTGCAATCCGGTGCACGGCCTTGTCGTGCCCGGTTCGATCGGCCCGCCCGTCCCCGGCACGGTCATTTCGCTTCGAGATCTCGAAGATCCGAGCAAAGAAGTGCCGCGAGGCGAGCGCGGCGAATTATGCGCCAGCGGTCCACAAGTCATGAAAGGCTACTGGAATAAACCGGCCGAAACCGAGCAGCAGTTCCTCGGCAAATTCCTGCGGACCGGCGATGTCGCCATCATGGACCAATACGGTTTTTTCTCGATCGTCGACCGGATCAAGGATCTGATCATCTGCTCGGGCTTCAACGTGTACCCGCGCCGTATCGAAGAGGCGATCTATCAGCATCCCTCGGTGGCGGAAGTCACCGTGATCGGCATCAAGGATACCTATCGCGGCGAAGCGCCGAAGGCGTTCATCAAGCTCAAACCTGGAATGACGGCGACGGCTGCCGACATTCTCAAACATCTGGAGCCGAAGATCTCGAAAATCGAAATGCCGGCCGCGATCGAGTTTCGCGACGAATTGCCCAAGACCATGATTGGCAAATTATCGAAAAAAGAGCTTGCGGCGGAAGAGGCAAAGCGTAACTAGGCGTCATGAGCACAAAGCGTGACGCGACGAGATCGATCGACCGCCCAGCCGGCGCAAGCGCGCTTGCTGAGCATGAAGCGTTTACCATCTCCGATCTCGCCAAAGAATTCGACATCACGACACGGACCATCCGCTTCTACGAAAGCCGTGGCCTGATCAATCCCGAACGGATCGGCACGTCGCGCCGCTACAGCAAACGCGACCGTGCACGGCTGATGATTATTCTGCGCGGCCGCAATCTGGGATTTACCGTCGAGGATGTCGGCGAATATCTGGCGCTGTACGACACTGATCCCGGTCAGCTGGCACAGACCAGGCTGTTACTCGCAAAAGTGGAATCAGCTGTCCGCGAGCTCGAAAGCAAGCGCGAGGATATCGCTCGCAGCCTCTCCGAACTCGACGAAATTCGCCAGCGCTGCGAAGCACATCTGGCGCGCGGCAGACGCTAGGGTCTGTCCGGTGCTAGTGCACTCATGGACCGACACTAGCTTTTTTCGTCGTGCTTATTATCGGAAAACCGGTACCCACTTTTCCGGAAGCACGCTTGGCAAACGCCAGCGCTTGGCGGCGATGACTCACTCAGCGGTAAAGATCGGCGCGCGTCGGCGGTAGCGGCGTTGGACCTTTCGCAGATTTAGACGCGAGCGTCTGGAACAGCCGCAATGTGCCGCGATGGAAGGACAAGCTTACGCCTGCGAGATAAGCGACCCAGATGCGATATTTCTCTTCGCCGACTTCCTTGATCGCAGCCTCGCGATTGGCGGTCAGCCGCTCGCACCAAAGCTGGCACGTGCGCGCGTAGTGCATCCGCCATCCCTCGATGTCGTGTACTTCGAAGCCGGCGCGCTCCATGGCAGAAACGGAGTGGCCAATGTCGTCCAGTTCACCGCCCGGGAAAATATATTTTGCGATCGCTTTTTTCTCAGGCCGCATCCGCGACTTCATCCAGCCTTTCTGCGGGCGTGGTGCGCGCCGCGAGATGGCGTGGTTGAGAAACAGCCCGTCATCCGCCAGCAGCGACCGAACCTTGCTCATATAGTTCGATATGTTCGCCAGCCCGATATGTTCGTACATGCCGATCGACGCGATCTTGTCGAAAGTCCCCGTGACGTTGGTGTAATCGGTCAGTTCGAAGGTGATTTTCTGATCAAGCCCCAGCCGCTTCGCCTTATCGACGGCAAATTCGAGCTGGCGCTGCGACAGGGTGATGCCATGCGCCGTCACGCCGTAGGTCTGGACGGCGTGGCACAAGAGCCCTCCCCAGCCCGACCCGATATCCAGCAGCCGGTCGCCGGGCTTAAGGCGTAGCTTGCGACAGATCATGTCGAGCTTATCGCGCTGCGCCTGCTCGACGCCGTTCGCCCAATCGGTGTAGTAGGCGCAGGAGTAAACCATCTCGGGATCGAGAAAGGTGGCGTAGAACTCGTTCGACACGTCGTAGTGGAATTGCACGAAGGCTTGGTTATCTGCCGTCTTGCGGTTTTTTCCGGTGAACTCGCCTTGAAAGCCTTGCGTGTCGGCGGCGTCTTTTGGCTTGGCGAAAAAGAACGGGCGAAGTTTTGCGGCAAGGCGCAGCATGTCTGCGGGCCGCATCTTCAGCGACTTGCTGCCGTGTTGCAGATCGCGGCCAAAATCGACGAGCGTGCCGCCGGTGAAATCTATGCCCTTGTCGACATACTGACGGATGATCGTATCAAGCGATGGCCGGCGCAAAATGGCGCCGATGACGCCCGGCCCGGCGATCGCAATTTCGAATGGGCCGGACGGCGCTTTTCCAAGCGGCATCCGGGAGCCATCCCAAAGCCGCACCCAGGCGTTGAGATCAAGTTTTTGGGCAACATCGCGGACCAGGGCGCGTGCCGCGTCCAGCTGTTGCTCGTCCCGTGTCGCCATGCGCCGCCCCCCGTTTATGTTCTGGAGGCAAATAGCCGATTTCGATCGGTGCGTCTCCCCAGATCGCCGGGACTCATCGCGTGGATTATGCGGCCATCCGCGCTTCAGCGGCCTTCGCACTTTCCATGATGGCAGCGACACCCATGCCGCCTGCCGTGCAAACCGAAATCAAGCCGCGTCCGCCATGGATCGATAAGAGCTTGGCGAGATTGGCGACGATGCGGGCACCGGTGGCGGCGAAGGGATGGCCAAACGCCAGAGACGAGCCCATGACATTCAGCTTCGATCGGTCGATCGACCCGAGCGGCTGATCCTTGCCGAGGAAGCGCTTGCAGTAATCCGGGTCTTCCCAGGCTTTGAGGGTCGCCAGAACTTGCGCGGCGAAGGCTTCGTGGATTTCGTAGAAATCGAAATCCTGAAGCTTCAATCCGGCGCGGTCGAGCATTTTCGAGACGGCAATCGTCGGCGCCATCAGCAGACCTTCGCCAGCCACGAAATTATTGGCGGCGTGCTGGCCATAGGTCAGATAGGCCAGAACCGGGATCCCGTGTTGTGCGGCCCACTCTTCCGATGCCAGCAGCACAGCCGACGCGCCGTCGGTCAACGGCGTCGAGTTGGCAGCCGTCAACGTGCCGCGCTCGGATTTCTCGAAAGCGTTCTTGAGCGATGACAGCTTTTCGAGGCTGATGTCTTCGCGCAGATTGTTGTCGCGATAGACGCCGGCACACGGTACGATCAGATCATCCATGTATCCGGACGCATAGGCCTGCGCGGCTTTCTTGTGGCTTTCGAAGGCGAGCTGATCCTGCTCGTTGCGCGGAATTTTCCAGTCCTGAGCCATCAGCTCACAATGCTGACCCATCGACAGGCCGGTGCGCGGCTCGGATACGGCCGGCGGCTGTGGCGCCAGTTCACCGGGTGTCAGTCCTTTGAAGACCTTCAGTTTGTCGAGCGCCGATTTTTGCTGGCCGACATCGACGAGCCGCTTGGCGAATTTCTTTGAAAAAACGATCGGCGCGTCCGACGTCGAGTCGGATCCGACCGCGATGGCGCTTTCGATTTCTCCGGTTGCGATCTTGGCGCCCGATGCCATCGCCGCCTGCAGGCTCGTGCCGCAAGCCTGGATCAGCGTCACACCCGGCGTCGACGGCGCCAGCTTGGTTGACAGCACCGCTTCGCGCGCGAGATTGAAATCCTTCGAGTGGGTGACGACCGCGCCGCCGACCACTTCGTCGATATGCTCCCCCTTCAGGCTAAACTTATCGACGAGGCCATTCAGCGCCGCCGACATCATGTCGAGGTTGGACAAATCGGCGTACAGCGTGTTCGAGCGGCAGAACGGGATGCGGCTTCCGCCGAGCACGGCGACGCGACGAAGAGTGCCAGTCATTTTGAGATCTCCGGATTATTCGGCTGCCGCGCGCTGAGGGGCCATTGCGGGTTCTTTGAGGGAGGCTTGATAGTGCAAAGGTCCGCCTCGGAACGGCGCGAAGCCGGTGCCGAAAATCATACCGGCGTCCACCAGATCGGCGCTCTCGACCACGCCTTGATCGAGTGAGGCTTGCGCCTCCTTGATCATCGGCTGAACCAGTTCGCGACCGAGTTTGTCGAGTTCCGATTTCGAGAATTTGGTGTCCGAGGCCACCGGCTTGCCGTCCTTCCAGACATAAAACCCCTCACCGGACTTTTTGCCGAGACGGCCGGAAGCCACGAGGCGTTCAAGGCGCGAGCCTTCGCTCGACTGGCCGAGAATTTTAGCCACGTGGGCGCAGACATCGAGCCCGACGTTATCGGCCAGCTCGATCGGTCCCATTGGCATGCCGAAAGCGCGCGCCGCTTCGTCGATTTTCTCTTTGCTCTCGCCCTTTTCCAGTCGCTCCATGGCCGCAAACATATACGGCGTCAGCACTTTATTGACGAGGAAGCCCGGCACGTCCTTGGTGATCAGCGGAAACTTGTCGATGCTGGTGACGAACGCCGCGCCCTTTTTCACTTCGTCTTCGCGGGTCACAGTGCCGCGCACCACTTCGACGAGCGGCATTTGCGGAACCGGCGAAAAGAAGTGCAAGCCGATCAGCCGGCCAGGATCTTTCATCGGCTGCGAAATATCCGACAGCTTCAGCGACGAGGTGTTGGTTGCGAGCACGGCGCCGGGTTTGATCTTGGTTTCGAGATCGGCAAACAGCTTCTGCTTGATGTCGAGACGTTCGACGATGGCTTCGATGATGATGTCGGCGCGTGCAATCCCGCGGCCCTGCGGGTCGGCGATCAGCCGGGATTTGGCGGCGTCACGAAGCGGCTTCGTCTTGAATTTGCGTGCGAACAATTTGCCCTGACTCTTGATGCCTTTGTCGAGCTGCTCGGGCGAAATGTCCTGCAGCGTGACTTCCATGCCGGCCGCCGCACAGACGCCGGCGATGTCGGCACCCATCGTGCCCGCACCAATGATATGCGCGCGCGTAGGCTTCCACTTCAAGCCGCGCGGCGCTTGCGCTTTGAGCATTTCCGTCAGGCGAAACACGCGGCGGAGATTGCGCGACGTATCTGACACCATCAGCGGCGCGAACGCGGC
>JAIEPV010000223.1 GCA_019748215.1 Hyphomicrobium sp. | reverse complement strand
CTGTTCTTTGCCACAAGTGCGATCGAGACCATGCGGGCGGCCCTCAATGGCGCTTACCGCGTGCACGAGACGCGGACCTATCCGCTCTGCTTGGCGATCTCGATGACCTTCGTTTTCGTCAGCGCTCTGACCATTTTGGTGCTGACCTGGGCCGTCGTTTTTGGTCCGGGACTTGCTGCCGCCAAGTTTCAACCCGGTTGGGCGAAGACGCTGTTTGACTCGAGCTGGCTTGGACCGGGCATTCGCTACCTGCTGGCCGGGCTCGTGATTGCTATTCAGTTGTTCGCCTTCCACATCTGGCTTGCGGCCGGACGCCGGAGTTTTCAGGACGTATGGCCCGGCGTTACGCTGTCGATCGTGTTGTGGCTGGCCCTCGCGGGGCTGTGGTCGAACTACCTCGCAATTACCAACTACTCGCTGTTTTATGCGGGTCTGTCGCAATTGATGGTGGCGATGATCTTTTTCCAGTTTACAGCCATCGCCATCATTCTGGGCGCCGAGTTCAATCGCGGCATTCTCGAAATGAAGCGGATGCGCCGCGAAGCGGATTTGCGCAAAATGGTCGTCGGCAGCTAGCCGCGAGGCTGAGGGTCGTTAGGGGCTAGGCGGCGTGCATGTAGGCGACGGCCTCAGCCATGATACTGGCGCCCAACGGGGTCATATCGGCGTGGGCTTCAATCACCGCAAGACCATCGCGAAATGCCGCGACGCTGAGATCGCGCGCGCGCAAGGCTTCGTCACGTTGCACATCCGTCAGGACATGGCTGGCGAGCAACTTGCTGTGGGCATAATGCATGCGCGCCGCCACAAAGGTCGCGTGAAAGGTGCCATCGAGTGGCCGGGGATCTTCCCGCAAGGGTGAAGGATGCACCTCGTCGGGTGAATTGTTGACGAACGGATCGCCCATCGACAAACCAAAGAGATGCGCGTGCGCGCTTTCGTGCGCTAAGCCGTCGACCATTTCGACGACGCTGTTGTGCTCGGCCGCATTCAGGAACAATGCGCCCCACGAGAAAACTGAGGTCGCGCCATCAAAGCGCATGACGCAATCCGGCGCGTTGTCGACGAAGATCAGCTCATTCACGAGACCGCGAATTTCGGAAGCGATCTCAGGCGCGCAGCGCTTGAACATTTCAAATGTTTGATCAGCGGTGGCGCAGGCTTCGGAAAATTCCGGCTCTGGCACGTCGGCAAACGCGAGCTGCGTCGATGGGTCGATATTGACATAGCGGAGAAAGCGCTCCGCGCAGTCTGTCGTCAGCCCACCCCAGCGCCGGTATGTCAAATTCGGCGCCGCTATCGCGGGCGCGGCAAGACGGTCGAGGTTAGATCGGCAGGCCGCTTCATCGTTGCCATTCAAGGCCTGCATCAGATCGAAGTAGATGGCGTAGGTTTCCGGTGCGGGATCGGCGGTGCCAAACCTGATCATCGCACGTTCGGTGGCGCTCACGTCGATGGCGAAGCGCGCGTGGCATTGGGAAACGAGATCACGGCAGCTTCGGACGAACTCGGTTTTCATTCGCCGCGAGAGAAATTCGGCGCGCGAGCCGTCAGGGGCGAATGATACGAGCGACGACGTGCTCGGCGAGTTATCAGCGCGGATGTCACCAACCAACACGAATAAATCCTGCCTTGGCGAGTTGCGAGTCAGCAATAGTTAAGTGAGCAGGCCATGCACTGGCATCGTGCGTGGCCTGCCCTTACAATGCACAGCCTGAGACTGAAGCCTCGACGTTCTCGATTGAGACGCTGAGCGCTTACTTGCTGCCCGGCTTAATTCCAGCCTTGGTACCGCTCCGGCTATCCAATGCCGACGCGCCGAGCATCGGTCCGGACGTCTTCTGCACCGGTTTTGCACCCACTTTAACGCCAGATCTTTCAGCCAAAGCACGCGCGCCAAGTGCGGGATTTGCCGGCTTGCCGCCGACCTTCACGCCCGAACGCAACGTCAGGGCAGCAGCGCCGAAGAGAGAATTTTGATGTGGCATGTTTCATGTCCTAAAATATCGCTGGGGAGACGCGCACTATGTGATGTCGAACCCTCCAGACGTAAAATAGTGTCAGGGGCGGACGGTAAAGAACAGCGCCAGCTGTCCCAAACTAGCCGATGATTCACAGCATTTTGAGGGAGGCACAGCTTTGGTCATCCGGTTTGTCGTCGCCAGTGGCCACGAGGCCACGGTCCGGTCTTTGACGCGCCAGAGGCTCGCCGACGCATCCCGCTTCACGGCGATGACGTATGACCGACTATTTCGCACGCCAGCGGTTCGCGGCGGTACGTACATTTTTTGCGACCACGAACGGCTTTCGGACTTGCAATTGCGACTAGCCGCCGAGGCCTACCGGGCCATCAATCGGGCTGCGCCTTACACGCGAGCCCTGAACGACCCCGCCCGTGTGAAAACGCGCTATGCGTTGCTTCGCGCTCTGCACCATGCAGGCATCAATCAATTCGATGCCTATCCCGCCGACGGCATCCCTCAGCCGCGCAGGTTTCCGGTTTTCATTCGCTCGGAGGCCGAGCATTCGCAACCGTTGACACCGCTCTTGACGGACCAAAGCGCACTTGAACGGTCGCTCGCCGACTTGGTGCAGGACGGCATTCCGCTGCGCGGGCTGATTGTCATCGAGTATTGCGCCGAGCCGATTTCGCCCGGTGTCTTTCGCCGTTTCGGCACGTTCCGTATCGGCGATCGCATCCACCTCGACCACATCGTCACGGAAGATAGCTGGAACGTCAAACATGGAAAGGCAGGATTGGTCGCCGACGATGTTTACGCGGCCGATCATGCGCGCGTGGTTGGTAACGCCTTTGAGGCTGAGTTGAGGGATGCTTTCGACATCGCTGGTATCGCTTACGGGCGTGCGGATTTCGGCCTTGTCGATGGCAAACCGCAAATCTATGAAATTAATACCAACCCGAAACTGCCTCGCTCCGACAAGCCACATCCATCGGCGTTACGGCAGCACACGCTCGACGTCGCGCAGCAATGTTTCATTGGCAATATGGCCGCGATCGACTTGCCTGACGGAGCCCGCCACGTCGCGATCGACGGCCGTTACCTCAGGGCCTATCGCGCGAAGTTCAGCGCCCGCCACGTCGTGACGCAAAGCTGGAAGCGCTTCACCGGAAAGCTAGGCTTACCGCTTGGCGTCGTGCAAATGGCGAAACGCTTGAACCCCAACGGTTGATGGCAATGCAAGCGCCTGGAGCCGCGACGTGGAAACGCTGGCACAGAGCAAAGCTGGCCCGCGTCAACAACGCCTCAACATTTAGCCCCGCCGCGCGCTCGCTTCGATGCAATCCTCGACCGTGCGCAACCCCGTGGTCGGCGCCGACACGAGCACGGCCATGTTCCCCGGCTTGTGTTCGTTGTGCATCATGCGCATGTGCGCTTTCGGAATTTGCTCCCATGAGAACACTTCCGACATGCACGGATCGATGCGCCGCTCGACCACCAGCTTGTTGGCTTGCGACGCCTGTTGAAGGTTGGCGAAATGCGAGCCTTGCAGGCGTTTTTGGTGCATCCAAAGATAGCGCGCATCCATCGTCAGATTGAAGCCCGTGGTCCCTGCGCAAATGACAACCATGCCGCCGCGTTTCACGACCTGGATCGAGACGGGGATGGTCGATTCGCCGGGATGCTCGAACACGCAATCGACGTTGACGCCCTTGCCTGTCGTTTCCCAGATGGCCGCGCCGAATTTGCGCATCTCTTTCAGCCACGTGTTGTATTCGGGCGAACCGACTTTCGGCAGCTGCCCCCAGCAGTCAAATTTCTTTCGGTTGATGACACCTTTGGCGCCGAGCTGGCGCACGAAATCGAATTTGTCGTCTTCTGATACGACGCCGATGGCGTTGGCGCCGGATGTGGCGCACAGCTGCACGGCAAAGGCGCCAAGGCCACCAGCCGCGCCCCACACCAGCACGTTATGGCCCGGACGGAGGACGTGCGGACGATGGCCGAACAACATGCGATATGCGGTGGCGAGCGTCAGCGTGTAGCAGGCGCTTTCTTCCCACGTGAGGTGCTTTGGCCGCTCCAGCAGCTGGCGATCCTGCACGCGGCAGAACTGAGCGAACGAGCCATCCGGCGTCTCGTAGCCCCAGATCCGCTGCGACGGCGAAAACATCGGATCGCCGCCGTTGCATTCCTCGTCGTCTCCGTCGTCCTGGTTGCAATGGATGACGACTTCGTCGCCGACTTTCCAGCGCTTGACCTTCGAGCCGACGGCCCAAACGATGCCGGACGCATCCGACCCGGCAATGTGATAGGGCTGTTTATGGACATCGCGGATGGGTGAAATGGGTGTTCCGAGCGACGCCCAGACGCCATTGTAATTAACGCCCGCCGCCATCACCAGAACGAGCACGTCATGACTGTCGAGGTCCCAGGTCGGGACCACTTCGATTTGCATGGCCGTATCGGGTTCGCCATGCCGCTCTTCACGGATGGTCCAGGCGTACATCGACTTTGGAACATGACCGAGCGGTGGAATTTCACCGATTTCATACAGGTCTTTTTTGATTGCCGCAGACGGCAGCGCGGCATCGATGCCGGCGTCGCGTTGGGGTGCCACGTTTTGGCTCACCATGATTGTCGTATCTCCCACGCAGACCTTCGATTGTCGAAAGGCCCATGAAAACCTTGTTATTCTGCTGTCGTTTGCCGGAGCCGCCGTGTTGCCGCAGCCGATCGATCCAACGCCCCGTATCAAGCATGTTTTAACCGTATGCAGAAGGGGGTGGCTGGTTTTTACAGCAGTCGCAACCTCTCCTTAACGTAACGGCGGTAAGAGGGGAATATTGTGCCGCTGCCTGTGACGCCATGAACGTTCCGGCTGACTAGGCTTCGTGCCGATCTTTGGCGCCAAGCTCGGCAAACGAGGGTAGCGGCGTGCAATTATTCTGGACCATTGTCGAAGTTAACGACGTTGCGCTGTGCGTCATTGCCGCGCTGGTCGGTAGTATCGTCTGGTTTTTGAAATCGGTGGTTGGCTCAACCGGACATGCGATTTTGTTCACGCCGGTGCTGGTTGCTGGCGCGCTGGTGTCGAACTACCTGATCACCGCCAATGGCGTCTACATTAGCCCCAACAAAGATGCCCAGGTCGCGACCGCACTGGCGATCGGCGTGCTGCTGAGCCTGCTTGGCCTGCTGTGGATCATTCGCATAGCAAACCGCACGGCCGATCAGCGCGACAACGTTTCACGGCGCACGCCGCCGCCGTCCATGACCGGCAAGTCGAACGATAGCAAAGCCGCCTGACCCGCGCGTCTGACTCAACTGTAAAAATCCGGATTCGTATAGCGGTCAGCTGATCAGCTCGCCTCGCGGCGTCATGCCATTTTGCATTGCGGCCCAGTCGCGTTAGCTTGCGCGCTAGCGTACAAGGCAACGGTCTGCGAGCCATGGCACCACACGGTCGCCGTTCGGCCAAATCCGGGAACGACGAGCAATGTCTGACAAGAACAGCCCCCTTTTCGCCGCCGACAAAGCCACCCGCGACAAGCCGTGGATGTTTCGCACCTATGCCGGGCACTCGACGGCATCGAAATCAAACGCGCTCTACAAAATGAACTTGGCGAAAGGCCAGACCGGTCTTTCGATCGCCTTCGATCTCCCGACGCAGACAGGCTATGACAGCGACCATGAACTGGCGCGCGGCGAAGTCGGCAAGGTCGGTGTGCCTGTGTCGCACATCGGCGACATGCGGACGCTACTCGACGGCATTCCGCTCGATCAAATGAACACGTCGATGACGATCAATGCCACGGCCGCATGGCTTTTGGCGTTGTATGTGGCGGTGGCCGACGATACCGGCGCGCCGCGCACCAAGCTGACAGGCACCATCCAGAACGACATCATCAAGGAATACCTGTCGCGCGGCACCTATGTGTTTCCGCCCGAGCCGTCACTGCGACTGATCAAAGACACCATCGTATTCTCGACCAAGCATGTGCCGAAGTGGAACCCGACCAACGTCTGCTCGTACCACCTGCAGGAAGCCGGCGCGACGCCGGTGCAGGAACTGGCCTTCGCACTGGCGACAGGCATTGCCGTGCTCGACACCGTAAGAGCATCGGGAGAAGTGCCGTCGGCCGAATTCAGCAATGTCGTCGGACGCATGTCGTTCTTCGTCAACGCCGGCATGCGCTTCATCACCGAGATGTGCAAGATGCGGGCGTTCACCGAGCTTTGGGACGAAATCACGCGTGAGCGCTATGGCGTCACCGACCCCAAGCACCGCATGTTCCGCTATGGCGTGCAGGTGAATTCACTCGGCCTCACGGAGCCACAGGCGGAAAACAACGTCTACCGCATTTTGCTTGAGATGCTGGCCGTCACGCTGTCGAAAAATGCCCGCGCCCGTGCCGTCCAATTGCCGGCCTGGAATGAAGCGCTCGGGCTGCCGCGCCCGTGGGATCAGCAATGGTCACTGCGCATGCAGCAGATCCTTGCCTATGAGACGGACCTGCTCGACTACGGCGACATTTTTGATGGCTCGAGCGAAATTGCAACCAAGGTCGCGGCACTGAAAGAAGAAGCCAAGGCCGAACTTGCGACGATCGAAAAGATGGGCGGAGCCGTCGCCGCCATCGACTACATGAAGCGCCGACTGGTCGAAAGCGGCACCGGACGCCTGTCGCAAATCGAGAGCGGCGAACTGGTCGTCGTCGGCGTCAACAAATACCTCGAAACCGAGCCATCGCCGCTATCGACCGGCGCCGGCGCGATCATGGTCGTCGACCCCGCTGTCGAAGCCGAACAGGTCGAAAAACTGAAAGCTTGGCGTTCGAACCGCGATGCCAAAAAAGCCGCCGCCGCCCTGGCTGACGTTGAGCAGGCGGCGAAGGACGGCCGCAACATCATGGAACCGTCGATCGCGGCCGCCCGCGCCGGCGTCACCACCGGTGAATGGGGTACGGCACTGCGCCGGATTTTCGGCGAATACCGCGCACCGACAGGCGTTGCCCAAGCGGCTGTCGTCCGCGACGGCGCCGGGCTGGATGCGGTTCGCTCGCAGGTCGAAGCTGTCTCGAACACACTTGGCCGGCGCATTAAATTCCTGGTCGGCAAGCCAGGGCTCGATGGCCACTCGAACGGCGCCGAACAAATCGCCGTGCGCGCTCGCGATGTCGGCATGGAGGTTGTCTATGAAGGCATTCGCTTAACGCCGGCGCAGATCGTGCGCGCGGCGGTGGACGAAGCCGTGCACGTGGTCGGACTGTCGATCCTGTCGGGTTCGCACGTCCCGCTGGTCAAAGAAATCATGGAACGAATGCGCAAGGAAGGCCTCGACGACGTGCCGTTGATCGTCGGTGGCATCATTCCGCCGGAGGATGAGAAAACGCTGAAGGCCTTTGGCGTCGCGGCGGTCTATACACCGAAGGATTTCCAGCTAAACGACATCATGGCCGATATCGTCCGGCTCGTGGACAGTCACGCCAAGGCGGCTTGATCGCGCTGTCGGGATGGGGAGTATGATCAATGCGCGAAGAAACGCGGAAGAAGTTGGAACGCACGCTGTGGATCGAGCGCGCGAAAATCGTCGGCATCGGCCTCGCCATCGTTTTGGCCATTGCCGCTGTGTTCGAATTCGAAAACCTCGACCTCGCCGTCACCGACACGCGCGTCTCCGGCGTCGTGCAGGAAATTGACCCGCTCGTGTCGAAAACCAGTGCCGCGACCGGCGTCAACGTCGGCGTGAAATTGCCGGATGGACGCCTGATCCGGGTCATCGCACTGAAAGAGCATAGGCCCGAGGTCGGCGCGAACCTCGAGATCACCGAACATCACCATGCCACCGGCCGAGTCACCTATACGCTGCGCTGATCGGTCTCGCGCCGGGCACCGCCAGACGCGCGTTGACGCGAGGGGTGGCGACGGTATAGATCGCGGCTCGCACGAGTTTCAAAGCTCAGCCTCTGTGGCGGAACGGTAGACGCGGCAGACTCAAAATCTGCTATTCGCAAGGGTGTGGGGGTTCGAGTCCCTCCAGAGGCACCATTCTTACTTGGCGCGTTCCGACTCGCGGGCCGCGAGCCGGCCGGAACGCGCGGGTTCCCGTTTGAGATCAAAGTTCTCGCAAATCTTTAGCGCGCAACGACCGGCAACGGCGTTGAAACAGGAAACGGGCCAGCGATCTGGGGCATGTCGGGTTTCGCCACCATCAGATAAAGCGCGGCAACGAGCGGTACAGTTGCGATGATGCCCCAGACGAGCCACGTCCGACTGCTTCGACGATACCGTTCCAAAAAGCTCGCAGCGGCATGGGCGGAACTTGCAGCGCTCCGTGCGCTGCGCAGCTGACGCACCTGTATGGGCATGAGGACGACGAGCCAGATGGCGCCGGAGACAAGGAATAGAAGCTGACTTGCGCCCAGCCAATCGTAGCGAAGCAAATCTACATCGGCGACGTAGGCCATGCCGTACCCACCAGAAATTGTCAGAATAATTCCGACCATCGTGAACAGGAAATCAGCAACAACGACGTTGTATTGCGCGTGCGCCATGATTTGAACGTCACGTGTGCGATCTGCCATCACTTTCCAAAACGCAGATGTCGTGACGCTCCCCACAATTAAGATAATGCCAGTGATATGCAGGAATTTCAGTATTTCGTAGGTCATGGAAACTCGACAGTGTGTTTATTCGATCAGAAATAACATGCATTCGCTGGTGACAAAGCGGACGTCCGACTTATTGCGTCAGCTGGGTGAGCAGCTCCGAAAGGGACTTTTCCGTAAAAGGTTTTTGAAGAACCGGAACGCAGTAAGCAGATGATACGCCCTGCTTGCCGTACCCCGTGACGAATGCGAATTTGATCTCACTTCGAAACAACTCATCGGCGACGGCGTACGAATTTCGACCACCCCCTAAGTTCACATCAAGCAGAGCGATATCGACTTGGGCAGATTGGAGCAGCCGCAATGCTTTTTCGGCACTTGCGGCAGGTCCAACGACTTGATAGCCAAGTCCAATCAGCAAATCTTCAACGAAAAACGCGACGAGTGCTTCGTCTTCGACAACCAGAACTTTTTTCGATGGAGCGACGGCGATCATTCGGCGGATACTTTCGCGGTGAGCGGAAACTTGATGACGCATGCGACGCCCGTCGGCGCGAAAGTCAAGTCGACCGTTCCGGAGGTTTCGTTTGGCACGCCGTTTTCGAGCGGAGCTTTGGACCCTTTTCGTTCCTTTCCAATACTACGCCAAACTACGCTCAAGGGCTTGAAACGGTTGGA
>JAIEPV010000043.1 GCA_019748215.1 Hyphomicrobium sp. | reverse complement strand
GCGCAGGCGACCAACACGGATCTCAGTATCTGGCAGCAGCTCGGCATACTCGGCGTGCTGCTGCTGACATCGAAAGGGGCTGCGGGCGTGACTGGCTCTGGCTTCATAACACTGGCCGCGACGCTGGCGTCCGTCGGCACAATTCCGGTCGCCTCGATCGCGCTGATCCTCGGCATCGATCGGTTCATGTCGGAAGCCCGTGCGTTGACGAATCTCATCGGCAACGGCGTCGCAACCGTGGTGATCTCAAAATCGGAGAACGCCTTGGACGAGGCGCGCTTTGCCCGCGAATTGAGCGGCGTTGGCGCCGCCACGAACTCTATGGCAGCGTCGGCTTGACAGGCGGCATGATGGGCAAACAAAAAGGCCCCGTTGCCGGGGCCTTTGCCATCGAACGACCTTCGATGCCGCTTCGTCTAGGGTCTCTCCGCTTTTAGCGTCATCATGGATCGACCCCAGCTCTTTTTTAGTCGTGCTTCTTTTCGGAAAACCGATGCCCACTTTTCCGGAAGCACTCTAGCCGACGATTTCGTGCAAGCCGAAGTTCAGGGCGATCTCGCGTTCGGCGGCGGCAGCGCTATCCGATCCGTGGGTCGAGTTTTCACCCTTCGATACGGCGAACAGCTTGCGAACCGTGCCCTCCGCGGCTTCTTTCGGATCGGTGGCGCCCATCACTTCGCGATACTTGGCGATGGCGTCTTCGCCTTCGAGCACTTGGAGAACGACGGGGGCCGACGTCATGAAATCAACCAATTCGCCATAGAACGGCCGCGCCTTGTGTTCCTCGTAGAACTTTTCGGCTTGCGCGCGGGTCCAGCGGACACGTTTTTGAGCGACAATGCGCAGCCCGGCCGCTTCGAGCACCGAATTGATCTGGCCAGTTAAATTGCGGCGCGTCGCGTCGGGCTTGATAATCGAGAACGTGCGTTCGAGGGCCATGAGCTTTCTTTCTTGTGTCCGATCGGCTTCCCGATCTTTGGAGTTGGCCGCGTTATACCGAGCGCCCCCGGTGCTCACAAGCGCGCCCAAGCCGCGCACCCACGAACCGTCGATCGATTGGGTCTTTACCGCTTGGTTGTTTCAAGTTGCCTGTGGCACGCCACAATCCGACCGGTAAATGCTTGCTAGATCATCGCTCGAGCCCGATTGACTGCGCACTGAGCCTATGAACACTGTGGCGATGGCGCGGGGGCGCACGGAAAAGTTGGCTGCATGGCCAACAAATGCCGGTTCCAATATGCGGACCGGTCGTTGTCGAGCACGTGTGCGAAGAGCGATCATGAACGGACAGACGAACGAAACACAGTGGTACATCGCGCGCGATGGAAAACAGCACGGACCGCTGACCGACATCGAAATGCGCACCTTCGTGGCGCATAACTATCTGCGCCCGTCCGATTTGATCTGGCGGCCCGGCATGGCCGAGTGGCAACTTGCGCCAACGTTATTTCCGGCTGTCTTTCCAAATAACCCCGTCGCCGCAACTCCGGCCCAGTCGTCATCCGGCATTGCCAGCGCAACGCCTGAACGAGCGCCGGCGAATACGGCTGCGCCAACGACGCCAACTCCGGCCACAGCTTCGCCGACACCCCGCACCTATTCAGACGCGGCTCCCGCAAGCACGACTTCGCCCGAACGCAGCATGGCAAAGCGACTTGCGATCGCGGCATCGGCCATCACTTTGATCGGCGGCGGCGCGTTTGCCTTGGCGACATATCGAGAGCCATTGATTCGTTTCGTTTCGGGCAGTGGCGACAGCACGCTGGTCGCGACTAACACCGCGCCGACCGTTGAAGCACCGACCATCGAAGCTCCGGCCACTCCAGCCGGCGCTGCAACCGACGCGCCGGCAAGCGCGGCATCGCCACCATCTCCGGGCGTTGAGACCGCGACCGTGACTCCGCCGGATCCGCCGACGTTCGACGCTTCAAACCAGCCGTCGCACTTGGCGTCGCCCGGCTCGTCGCCCAATTCGTCAACGGCTTCGACGGAAGTTGCCGCGGCCGCTTTCGATCCGGCGGCCTCGGTAGTGGTGCCGACGGCCGGCCTATCGCCGCCCTCGATCGTTGGCTCGACGATCGATGTCCGGCTGCAAAAAATTCCGGCTTGGACCATCATCAAGAAAGACTATCCCGATTGGTACGTGACCAACATCGCCGCCGCCGAACAATTGGTCAGCGAGCAAAAACCGCCGACCGAAGTCTCGACGCATATTGCTCAAAGCTTGGTAGCGCTGCGCCGCCAGAACGCCGAAAAGGCATTGTCGGCGAGTTCGGAAAAATTGCGTCGCATCGCCGTCGCGTTTCTCGAGAATTTGAAATCGCTTCGATCGCAAAGCGTGACGGCCTGCTACGGATTTATCTCGAAGGGTGAAACCAGCCCTTCCGTGGTTCAATTGGTCGATACTCCTGATGGTGCAACCGCGTTTCATGGTCAGATCAGCGCCATCTTTGACGCAATTGCGGAAGGGTCGAAGTCGCCCCAGCAGCACCCGCCGGCCGTAAAGTCCGATTACGATTTGCTGATCAAGGAACTCGGCAAGCTCGGTTGGAAGGAAGAAGACCTGCAAGTGTTTTCAAACCCGCGCCTGCTGGCCAAGCGTGAACCGGAGCGCGTGTGTTCAATGGTGCAAGAATGGTTTGTGGCGCACCTCGCCGTACCCGATAAGGCCGCGCGCGACCGTCTGCTGTATGAAACGCTCAAGCCGGTTATTTCGGGTTAGCACCTGTGATCTACACGGCCATCAAGGTCCTGCTGACGTCTGTCCTCGTGGTCGCTGTTTCGGAGGCAGCCAAAAGATCGGCGGCGCTCGGCGCGATCCTGGCATCTCTACCACTGACCTCGCTGCTGGCCTTCATGTGGCTTTACGGCGAAACTGGCGACACGGCAAAAATTGCCGCCCTCTCGCGCAGCATTGTTTGGTATGTGCTGCCATCATTCGTGCTGTTTTTCGCGCTGCCGATTTTACTCGAACGTGGCGTTGGCTTTTGGCCGAGCCTCGCCATTGCTTCCGCGATGACGGTCGTCGCCTATGGGCTGATGCTCGCGGTGCTGTCGCGGTTCGGCATCTCACTCTAAATCGTCATGCGCCGCAGTGACAGGCGCGCTTAGACGCGCTATCGGCTGCCATTATGTTGCACATCAACGAACTCACCTACCGCATCGAGGGCAAAATGATCCTCGACGCCGCGACCGCTGCCATTCCGCCTGGCCACAAAGTTGGCCTCGTCGGCCGCAACGGCGCCGGCAAGACAACCCTGCTGCGCCTGCTCAAAGGTGAGATCACGCCCGACGACGGCGCCGTCTCGACACCGCGCAACGCTCGCATCGGCCATGTCGCGCAGGAAGCCCCCGGCGGCGATGCCAGTCTGCTTGACTGGGTGCTCTCGGCCGACACCGAACGCGCGAGTTTGCTCGCCGAAGCCGAGCACGCGACCGATCCAAATCGCATCGCCGAAATCCAGCTTCGACTTACCGATATCGACGCGCATTCAGCGCCGGCCCGCGCCGCGCAGATTTTATCCGGCCTCGGCTTTAATGAGGCCGCTCAACGGCGATCATGCCGCGAATTTTCCGGCGGATGGCGCATGCGCGTCGCGCTTGGTGCGATCCTGTTTCTCGAACCCGAAATTCTGCTGCTCGACGAACCGACCAACTATCTCGATCTCGAAGGCACGCTCTGGCTTGAGAGTCATCTTAAATCCTACCCGCACACGGTGCTGATCGTCAGCCATGACCGCGATCTGTTGAACCGCGCCGTCGGCAGCATTCTGCATCTCGATCGCGGCAAGCTCACCGTCTACACTGGCGGCTATGACGACTTCGAGGAAACCCGGCGCGAGCGCCAGCGCCTTGAACTCAAACTTAAGAAAAAGCAAGACGAGCAACGCCGTCACCTGCAAACCTTTATCGATCGTTTCAAAGCCAAAGCGAGCAAGGCGGCGCAGGCACAAAGCCGGGTCAAGGCGTTGGCAAAGATGCAACCGATCGCGGCGGCGATCGATGATCGCGTCATACCGTTCAGTCTGCCAGACCCGAAAAAAATGCTCGCAAGTCCTCTGCTGCGGATCGAGAAGGCGAGCGTCGGTTATACGGCAGGCCAACCAATTTTGAGCAATCTCGATCTGCGGATCGATCACGACGATCGCATCGCGCTGCTCGGCCAGAATGGCAATGGCAAATCGACGTTCGCCAAACTCATCGCCGGCCGACTCGCGCCGCTGACGGGCCACGTCTTCGGCGGCCAGAAGGTCGACGTCGGGTATTTCGCGCAGCATCAGCTTGACGATCTGGACCCGCGGCAAACTCCCTACGACTACATGTTGCGTTATCTGCCGGACGCGACGGAAGCGCAGCGGCGCACCCGGCTTGGCACCTTCGGCTTCAGCGCCGATAAGGCCGACACCAAGTGCAGTCTGTTATCGGGTGGAGAAAAGGCCCGCCTGCTATTGGCGCTGACGGCTTTTTACGGTCCGCATATTTTGATCCTCGACGAGCCGACCAACCATCTCGACGTCGATAGCCGCGAGGCGCTTATCCATGCGCTGATGGCGTTCAACGGTGCGGTCATACTGATTAGCCATGATCGTCACTTGGTCGAAGCCACCGCCGACAGGCTTTGGATCGTGCGCAACGGGACCGTGCAAGACTATGACGGCGACATGGAGAGCTACCGCAGCGAGCTGCTGAGCGAACGGGGGCCGAAGGGCCGGGAAAAATCGCGCGAGCGTGACGACGGTGCGATGGCTCAAAGCCGCACCGATCAGCGCCGGCTCGCCGCCGGGCGGCGCCAAGAACTGGCGCCATTGAAAAAATCGATGCAAGCCGCCGAAGCCGCTGTTGAAAAGCTCAATCGCCAGATCGCGGCGCTCGACCTCGCACTCGCCGATCCGAACCTTTACGCCACCAACCCCGCAAAGGCGCAGACCTTGGTGCAGGATCGCGGGCAATTGGCGAAAGCTCTCGCCAGTGCGGAAGACACGTGGCTCATGGCAACCGACGCCTACGAGACGGCGACAGCGACGTCACCCGAACTTTCCGCCTAAACTTTAGCCTCGAATAGAGAGAAACACTGTCTCCCATACTGAGGTGTCATGCACTCGCCGTATTGGATATGGTGCGGCGGGGAGCTGGTTGGATCGCAACATGCGGGGTGTGTTGCGTCCGGAGGTGAGGGCCGACTGGATCATTCTCGCCGGCTCCCCATACTGCCATCATTATGAAAGTTCGCAGCGGCACGGTCGTTTTCGGCGGCAGCGTGTCGCCGTTGCGCCACTGCCAAATTGCCTCAGCCTGGCGCACCGGAACCTTGTCATCACAGAGAAGTTAATGGGGTGACGAACGGCAGCAATAATGCCAGTTCGCTTTAGTGCAATGAGACCGTGCGATGCTGAACATGACCACACGATCGATGACCACCCTACCGCAGCCCAATCTGGTCGCGAGACTTGCCGATGGCGACGTCGCTGAAACACTCACCCAGTATTTTGCCTATGTAGCGGTCGTGTGTATTGCCATCGCCGGGGCCGTTGGTGCGATCGCGTTATCCGCGCAAACGGCCCTCGTTTGGGTCGATGGTATGGCCCGGCCAGCGCAAGCGATCGAACGCACCATGCCAGCCTCCTCTCCTAAGCAGCCGACGATCATTAAATCGACGTCGGCAACTTTTGCGATGCTGCCCGCATCTATGCCAATGCGCATCAAGAATGACGTTGTAACGTCTAACTACTGATGTGCGTAGCTATCCGGCGACTTTCGAAAAGTCGGCCACGGTTTGCGTCGCTGAGCGGATTTCCGAGAGCAACCGCAGACGATTTTTCCGCAATGCCGCGTCGTCTGCATTGACAAGAATTTTTTCAAAGAACGCGTCGACGGGCACGCGCAATTCTGCCAGCGCGCGCATCGCACCCGCGAAATTTTCGACGTTGATGGCGGCGACAGTGTCTTGTTTGACGGCTTCAATTGCTGCCGCGAGCGCTGTCTCCTCCTTTTCTTTGAGCAGTTTGATGTCATAGGCGCCGGCGTAGGATGTCTTATCTTTCTTTTCTTCAATGGCGAGGATGTTAGCCGCACGCTTGACGCCCGCAAGCAGGTTCGCGCCATCATCCGATTGAAGCAGCGTGTCGAGCGCATCGACACGGCGCACGATGAGCGCCACATCATCCTGCCCATCGAGTGCGAACACTGCGTCGATCAGGTCGTGGCGCTTGCCTTGGTCGCGAAGGAAGACTTTGAGGCGGTCGGCGAAGAACGCGAGGAGGTCGAGCACGCGCGCGTCGACCGTCTGCGACCCAAACGCGACACCCCGACCAACATCAGATTCGACCTGCGTCTTCGTGCCTTCGAGAGACTTCTTGAGCGCCTGGAAATGCTTTTGAATGTGTGGAACGAGCCGCACCCTCAAATCATTCTCCAGCACGATCCGGATGACACCGAGCGCCGCGCGCCGGAGCTGGTAGGGATCTCCCGAGCCCGTCGGCTTTTCATTGATGGCCCAGAAGCCGACCAGCGTATCGAGCTTATCGGCAAGCGCCACCGCGATCGCCACCGAGTCACCTTGATCCGCACGCGGCACGATGTCGGTTGGGCCCTTCGGCTTATAGTGCAGCTCGATGGCCCGCGATATTTCCGGCTTCGTACCAGCTTTTTCGGCATAATAGCGGCCCATCAGGCCCTGCAATTCGGGAAACTCCCCGACCATGCCGGAGACGAGATCAGCCTTCGACAGCTGCGCCGCGCGGCGCGCGTCTTCAGGGTCAGCGTCGACCGTGCCTGCGATCTGGAATGCCAGCTCGGCGACCCGCTCGACGCGAGCCTTCTGGTTGCCGAGTTTTTCATGAAACGTAATGCCGTCGAGGGCGATGGCCATTTCATCGAGCGGTTTTTTGAGATCGAGCTCCCAAAAAAACTTCGCGTCCGACAGCCGCGCCGCGATAACTTTTTCGTTGCCGGACGTGATCGCCCGGCCGGCATCCTTGGCGACAAGGTTCGACACCAGCAGAAATTTATTGGCGAGCTTTTTCGCTTTCGGATCACGCAGCGAAAAGCACTTCTGATGCGTCTTCATCGACGTCATCAGCACTTCGCCCGGCACGTCGAGGAACTCAGCGTCGAAGGCACCGATCAAAACCACCGGCCATTCCGTGAGTCCGGCGTTCTCAGCGAGTAGCGCCGCATCCTCGACCATTTCAAGCTTGGCGGATTTGGCGAGCGCGTGCGCCTGATCGGCAATGGATGCCGTGCGGGCTGCGGGATCGAGCATCACATGATGGGCTTTGAGCTTGGTCTCGTAGTCGGCGAAGGTTTTGACGGCGAAAGGTCCAGGACCAAGGAAACGATGGCCGCGGGTCTCATCTCCCGCTGCGATGCCTGCAATCTCGAACGCTACGACCTTGCCACCGAGCAGACACAGCACCGATTGCAATGGCCGCACCCACTGAAACAGCGACGACCCAAGCCGCATCGATTTTGGCCACGGGAATTTCGCCGCAACCTCAGTGACCGTCTCAGCGATGATGCCGGTCGCCGGCCGTCCGGCTTTGTCGATCCTGGCTACATAAAAATCGCCCTTTTTCTCATCCTTGACGATCGTCGCCTCAGCGAGCGAGGCTAGTCCCGCCGATTTCAAGAAGCCTTGCACGGCCTGATCGGGGGCGCCGACGCGAGGCCCTTTCTTTTCCTCCGATACGGCCGGCGATTGGGCTGCAACGCCATCGATCACGAGCGTCAAGCGGCGTGGTGTCGAATAGCTCCGGGCCGATCCAACGTCCAACCCGCGCGCCTTCAGACCGTCGACGACAAGCCGCGCTAGATCTTCCGCCGCGCGCACTTGCATGCGGGCTGGGATTTCTTCTGACAGCAATTCGAGCAAAAGTTCAGACATGCTCCGGGCAACTCAATCAGGTTTCAAAAAATGGGCGCTGGAAGGAACGACCCCGCCGCGCCGAGGCGCAGCGGGGTCAATACCGTAGCACACAGCAGATGGTTACGGTGTTACCGGCGCCGGTGCTGGCTCAGTTGGCTGAGTTTCTTCACCTGACGCTGGCGCTTCAGCCGGACTATCGATCGGCGCACCTGCTGGAGCCGCATCTTCCGGCGCCGGCGGCGGCTCGCCCGGCACGGTCGCTGCCGGATCTGAAGGCGATGGCGCGGCCTCCGGCGTCACCGTCGGCGATGGCGTCGGTGCAGGCGTCGGTGCGGTTTCAGCCGGTGCCGCCGGAACTGGCGTCTCGATCACGGCCGGCACAATCGGTTGACCCATCAACGTCGCGCCGATGTCGGAGATCGCCCCGGTCGCCGTGAGATAACCGAGCCCGAGCAAGATCATTGCCACGACCATGCGGAAGACCGGCGCGTGCCGCCGCAGCATCAGATAAGCGGCCGCGAGCAACGGAATTCCCAATGCTGCAAGGCCAACCAAAATATTCTCACTCATGCCCGTCCTCCTTCGGTTCGTAACCATGCCGCGCAACAGGCTTTAGCCAACTCACGAACACGCAGAATAAAGCTTTGCCGCTCAGTCACCGAGATCACGCCGCGCGCATCGAGCAGATTGAAAACGTGGCTTGCCTTGATGCATTGATCATAGGCCGGAAGCACCATCAGATGGGCGTCGCCAGTTTCACCTTTTTTCAGCAGCGCTTGGCACTCGGCTTCGGCATCTTTGAAGTGCTGCAGCAGCATCGACGTATTGGCGTATTCGAAATTATGCCGCGAATACTCACGTTCGGCCTGCAAGAACACATCGCCGTAAGACAATCGGCGTTCGTCAGTGCGACCGTTGAAGTTTAGATCGAACACACGGTCGACGCCCTGCACGTACATGGCGAGACGTTCGAGACCGTAGGTGATTTCCGCCGACACCGGATTGCAGTCAATCCCGCCGACCTGCTGGAAATACGTGAACTGGGAGACTTCCATGCCGTTGCACCATACTTCCCAGCCGAGACCCCAAGCCCCAAGCGTCGGACTTTCCCAGTCGTCTTCGACGAAGCGAATGTCGTTGATCGCCGTATCGATGCCGATGGCGTCGAGGCTTGCCAGATACAGCTCCTGCATGTTCGCCGGTGACGGCTTCATGATCACCTGGAACTGATAGTAATGCTGCATCCGGTTCGGGTTCTC
>JAIEPV010000059.1 GCA_019748215.1 Hyphomicrobium sp. | reverse complement strand
ATCGAGCGCTTCCACACCGAGGCCAAGCGCAATATGCGCGTGCTGGACGGCCGCTTGGCCGCAGCCGAATGGCTGGCTGGCGACGATTACTCTATCGCTGACATCGCGACCTACGGCTGGATTTGGCGCCGGGCGTTCGCCGATGTCGATTTTAGCGAGGCGCCACATGTGGAACGGTGGTTCAACGCCGTCTCGGCACGCCCGGCTATCGGCAACGCAATAGCGCGTCTTGGCGCCAGCGCGTAACGGCGCACCGCAATCTGGCGCAACGATCAGCTGCAACAAATCGCCGAGTCGTATGTCTGCCAAAAAAACCGCCGAGACCAAGGTCCCGGCGGCTGATTATCTTGACACACCGTGCTGAGCGTTAGACCAGCCTAGTGGCGGCCATGGCGCGCGCGATATTTGCCGAAGTGGCGACCGTTGCGGTAGCTGACATTGCGATAGTGCCGTCCGCCGCCGTAGTAGTGATTGCGATACCGCGAGGCCCCGTAATAATAGATGGGGCCAGGCGTGTAGAACGCGTAAGAGCGCGGATAACGCGGGTAATAGTCTTGATCGCGATAATAGTAGTCGTTCACCGGATAGCTCGGATATCCGTAGTGACGACCGTATCCGCCGCCATACCCGCCACCATATCCACCGTATCCGCCGCCATATCCGCCATAATAGTATCCGCGATCATAACGATAGGACTCGCGCAACGCGATTCCTCCGATCACTGCGGCTGCAATTCCTAATCCAATCCCGCCGCCGTGACGATACCGGCGTGCCTCCGCTGGTTGAACCGCCGTGGCAAGTGTCGCTGCAGCGACAATTGCGGCGACGAGTGACAAAGCTGACTTGCGCATGGGCGTGTCCTCGTGTTGTTCGACAAGATGCGTGCGAACGTCTGTTCGTGGCCAATCGCACGCCTATCCGTGTGAACGCAGTTGGCGCCCAGAAGTTCACATTGGCAAGTCACAACGCATGACAGACATGCGCGCGAGCGTAATTACGTCGGCGATATAACAAACAGATAACACTCTAAAAATTCGTATCGCCAGCCGCCTAGTCCGTAGGGATTTTTATAAAAAATCACCCCGCCGCCGCGAGGGCGCCAGGGTGAAAATTGCAGTTGAAACACAACCCGCCACCTCAAGTTCAACGACGGCAGGAATGGTTCAAAGCGTTAGCGGTAATACCGGCATTCGTCGAAACGACGCTTCCAATAAAAATCGCCCGTATATCGCCACTGCTCGTAAAAATAGCCGCAGCCGCCACCGCCAATCGTCAGACGGAAACGCGGCTGACGATGAAAGTCGTTGAAGTGATGAAACGAATGCACGCCATTGTGATGGCGGCCACCGGCGTCGGCCGAACCGGCGGCACCCGCGAACACGGCGAGAGCTGACAGTGCGGCGATGGTTAAAGATTTCATACGCATGGGGATGGTCCTCTGGTTTTTCGGGGAGGCGCCCGCGGCATCCGGGGGCTCAAAAGCGGATCGCCGCTTTCGTGCCCCAACAGTGCCAGCGCCCGACGAGCGCCGCTGTTCCACCGGAAACATGATCAGGGCTTGTCGGTGGCCTCAGCCAGCAAATGAACCACGCGCTCGCCATCGACATCGCGCGGAAGGGCTAGAAAATCACCTGAGACCTCGAGCGCCTTTTCCAGTTCGGCCTGGAACGCCGCGCGGTCGAGTTCGATCGTCCCGAACTGGCGGAGGTGCTCGGTGACGAATTGCGTATCGAGCAAACGAAACCCGCCAAAACGCAACCGCGCCACGAGATGCGCCAGCGCAATCTTGGAAGCGTCACGCTCGAATGAAAACATGCTCTCGCCGAAGAATGCGCCTTTGAGTGCGACTCCGTACAATCCGCCCACCAGCCTGTCGCCGTGCCAAACTTCAACCGTGTGGCAGGAGCCCATGTCGAACAGCTCGCGATACAGCGCTCGGATCCGCCGGTTGATCCAGGTCGACGTCCGGCCCGGGCGCGGCGCCGCACAACCGTCGATGACGGCGTCGTAGTCGGTATCGATTTTGACGGTCAACCGAGTGCTGCGAACGGTGCGAAGCAGGCGGCGCGGGAAATGCGGCTGCTCCAGCGGCAGCACGCCGCGATGCTGCGGCTCGATCCAATACAAGGCCGGGTCATCGGCGCTTTCCGCCATAGGAAAGATACCGCAGCTGTATGCCTTCAACAGCACCTGCGGAGTGATTTCGAACATCGGGTCGTCGCGCGACGCCATCGTGTTTCGTGCCAATCGAACTCTCGGACGCGCGCGAAACAAATCGCGCATGGGCACTGGTTTTACTTCATCCCGAGGTGCTTTTCGAGCCAATGAATATCATAAACACCGTCAACAATATCCGGCTGCTTGACCAAATCCTGGAACAGCGGGATTGTGGTTTCAATGCCGTCGATGACGAATTCAGAGAGCGCGCGTCGCAGGCGCATCAGACAATCGTTGCGCGTTTTGCCGGTGACGATAAGCTTGCCGATCAAGCTGTCGTAGAAGGGCGGGATGCGGTAGCCCTGGTAAACACCGCTATCGACGCGCACGCCGAGCCCGCCGGGTGGGTGCCAGTACGTAATCTGCCCCGGCGAGGGCTGGAACGTTTTGGGGTTTTCGGCGCAGATCCGGCACTCGATGGCGTGGCCTTTGATCTCGATTTCGTCCTGCGTGAAGCTCAGCGGCGATCCCGCCGCGATGCGGATTTGCTCAAGCACCAAGTCGATGCCGGTCACCATCTCCGTCACCGGATGCTCGACCTGCAAACGCGTATTCATTTCGATGAAATAGAATTCGCCATCCTCGTACAAAAACTCGACCGTGCCGGCGCCGCGATAGCTGATCTTGCGCATCGCTTCTGCAACGGTTTCACCAATCTTCGCCCGTTGTGCGGCATTCAGCGCCGGCGAAGGTGACTCTTCCAATACCTTTTGATGGCGGCGCTGAAGTGAGCAATCGCGCTCGCCGAGGTGCACGGCGTTGCCCTTGCCATCACCGAACACCTGGATTTCGATGTGACGCGGCTTCAGCAAATACTTCTCGATATAAACCGCATCGTCGTTGAAGGCCGCCTTGGCTTCCGAGCGCGCCGTCGACAACGCGACGCCGAGATCGGCGGCGCTGGTCGCGACTTTCATGCCGCGTCCGCCGCCGCCCGCCGCCGCTTTGATCAAAACCGGAAAGCCCATTTCCTTGGCGACTTTCATCGCCTCGGTTTCGCTGGTGATGGCGCCGGCCGAGCCCGGCACGACCGGAATGCCGAGCCGTTTAGCCGTCTCTTTGGCTTCGATCTTATCGCCCATGATGCGGATGTGTTCCGACGTCGGGCCGATGAATGTGATTTTGTGCTCTTCGAGAATTTCGGCAAAACGGGCATTCTCGGACAAAAAGCCGTATCCCGGATGCACCGCATCGGCGCCGGTGATCTCGCACGCCGTGACCAGCGCTGGGATGTTCAGATAGCTGTCGCGCGCGGCGGGGGGGCCGATGCAGACGCTCTCATCGGCGAGGCGCACATGCATGGCGTCGGCATCGGCGGTCGAGTGCACGGCGACGGTCGCAATCCCAAGTTCACGGCAGGCGCGCTGAATGCGCAGTGCAATCTCACCCCGGTTCGCGATCAAAATCTTATCGAACATCTCAGCGGCTCTCCAAACTTCGGACCACGGCGTGATGCGAACGCCGCATCCGCGTGCACCACTACTCGATGATGATCAGCGGCTCGCCGTACTCGACGGGCTGGGCGTTTTCAAACAGGATCGCCTTGACCGTGCCCGAGCGTGGCGCAGGAATTTGGTTCATCGTCTTCATGGCTTCGATGATCAGCAGCGTGTCGCCCTGAGTGACCTTCGAACCGACCTCGCAGAATACCGGCGCCGTCGGTTCGGGTGACCGGTACGCGGTGCCGACCATCGGCGACTTGACCGCGCCTGGATGTTTGGCGGCGTCGCCGGGCCCCGATGCCGCCGGCTTCGCGTCACCTGCCGGCGCGGCGGTTGGCGCCGGGCCATAAGCCGGTGCCGGATACGATGCCGTGACCGTCAGCGTCTTGGCCACGCGAATCTTGAGACCGCTCTTTTCGATTTCGATTTCGGACAGGCCGGTGTCGTTCAACAATTCAGCCAGCTCACGGATCATTTGGCCCTCGGCCGTCGAGGCCTTCGTTCCTTGATCTTTTGCGGTCATCGCCAGGAGGTCCTTTTCACGTGTCTTTGCATGTTGAAAGCGTTCGCCAATGCTGTTGGCATCACTGGCTTGCGGATGGTTTGTTCAAGATATCGGCGAGTGCCGTCAGGGCCAGATCATAGCCGGTCGCACCCAAGCCGCAGATCACGCCGGTCGCCGCCAGCGAAATGTAGGAATGCTGGCGAAACTCATCGCGGCGAAAAATATTGGAAAGATGCACCTCGATGACCGGAAGTTCGACGGCCTGCAATGCGTCGAGGATGGCGACCGACGTATGCGTGTAGCCGCCGGCATTGAGAATGATGCCGTGCGCCGTGCCGCGCGCCGCCTGCACCCAATTGACCAATTCGCCTTCGATGTTCGACTGCCTGAAATCGACCTTCAGGCCCAAGCCCGCCGCCGTTTTTTCGCACCGCACGCGAATATCGTCGAGCGTGTCACGGCCATAGATCGCCGGCTCACGCACGCCGAGCATGTTCAAGTTCGGGCCGTTCAAGACGTAAATCAGTTTCGACATGGGGCGGGGCCGGAGCCGGTCAGAGGGGGTGGCGGAAAGCAGCCCCGGGTCTAACAGTTTTCCCGCCTGAGGCAAACCCCGCAGCCCACCGTACATGTTGAAACGGCCCGCCACGGAAGGCGAGCCGCACCATTAAATTAGCAATCCTGTCAGCCCATTAGCAGGTCTTGCATTCGGCCTTGCGGAAGTCGCCGACGAGCGCCTCGAGCTGATCGTGCAGATCCTCCGGCGCGCCGGGAATCGACTTGTCGCCAACGAGGAAATGCGGCGTACCGTTAATGCCCATTTTTTTCGCCAAGGCCTTGTCCTCGTCCAATTCCGTCTGGACATCGGCGCTGGCGATGTCAGCCTTGTACTTGGCGATATCGAGACCAAGCCCCTCGGCGATTTTCAAAGCGCTTGCTTCGTTGGCCTGGCCTTTGGCGCTCAGCATCGCCTGATGGAATTCCCAATACTTGCCTTGCCGTTTGGCCGCGAGTGCCGCCTTGGCCGCTTCCTCAGACCCTTTGGAGAGGATCGGCAGTTCCTTGAAAACGAACCGCACACGCTTGTCTCCATCGATCAGCTTTTTGACCTCTGGCAAACCGCGCTTGCAGTAGCCGCAGTTGTAATCAAAAAATTCGACGACGGTGATATCGCCATTGGCATCACCGGCGACCGGGCTATCTGGATTGCGGTAGATGGTTTTGGCGTTCTCGGCCATGAAGGCGCGCAATTTTTCGGACTGCTCTTTCTCGAGCTTGGCTTCGAGCGCCGTCTGCACTTCGATCATGATGTCGGGATTGGCCAGCAGATAATCTTTCACGATCACGCCGATCGCTTTTTTCTGCTCCTCCGTGAACGCCGCAGCGGGAGCGGCAGCGGGCGGTTCGGCACGTGCCGGCAGGATCGCGCTCGCGCCAGCGAGGGCGAGAACGATGGCGCGGGCGGCACCGGCGTAGCGGCGCGCATGGCGAGCGGTCATATTGTTAAAACAGCCGAGCATAGATCTCACTTTCAGGAGTGTGTTGGCCGCCGTTGTCCAGCCAAGCTACGTTTGCGGACGGTAGTTGATGATGTCGTCGTTCTTGATGCCCTCTGGCGAGCCGGAGCGCAGTTTCGGTTGCGCCCTTTTGGCGAACAGTTGCGCCTGCTTTAAGTCACCTTCAAGAAAATAAGCCTGCGCCGTCATGGCGTCGGCTTCGGGCCCCTTACCCTGCTTGTAATACGCCGTCGCGAGCAGCCGGAAGGCGCGGCCATTTTGATCATCGATCAGCGACTTACGTAACAGATCGATCGATTCAGATAGCCCGGCCGGGTTGTCGCCCTGCTGGAGCGTCGTCGCGAGTTGGACACGGATGAGAGGGCTGTCGGGCGCCAGTTTCAGCGCTTGGCGCAGCGATGGCTGGGCTTCGGCCATCTTACCCGACCGCATCAGCATTTCGGCCCGCAGTTCATAGAGGTATGGGTTCTGCGGATTTTCGCTGATCATGCTGTTGATCTGCGTCAGCGTGGCATCGAGTGCGCCCGATCCACCCTGAAAAAATGTGGCGATAGCGCGCGCGTAACGCCCCGGCAATGAGGTGTCGCTCACCGGGTAGCGATTGAACACCGTTCCAGGCCGTTCGAGAAACCCTGAGAGCTTCGCCCGCATCATATCGTGGCGCAGTTGCAATGCCACGGGATCAAGCGTCGCGGCGTAGGGGCTTGCGACCACGAGATCGCGCAGCCGCGCCAAGCGATCGGTCGCCACCGGATGCGACCTCACGAACGGATCTTTATATTGATCCGAGACATATTCCTGCTGCTGGAAGCGCTCGAACGTTTCGAGCATGCCCTGGCCGGATTGTTTGGTCGCATTGAGATATTGCAATCCGGCCTGGTCGGCGGCGGATTCCTGCGAGCGGCGCTCGGTGAGCAGCCCGCGCAAGATGATTTCGTTGCCGCCTTGCAGAATGGCCTGACCGCCCGACAGCGCATCGCGACCGCCATCGCCACCGGCGACACCTCCCGCCACCATGGCACCTATGCCGATTATTTGAGTGAGGAGGGCGCGCGTCTGATCCTTGGCGATGCGGGCGCGCAACGACGCCATGTGACCGCCGGCGATATGTCCGGCTTCGTGCGCGATGACGCCGATCACCTCGTTGGGTGTCTTGGCCTGCAACAGTGTGCCGGTGTGAACGAAAACGTTGCTGCCATCGAGAACGAACGCATTGAAGGCTTCGTTCCGCACGATGCGCACGCTGACGCGCCCGGTTCCCAAGCCCGCGACACGAAAAATCGGTTTGGCGTAGTCGCCGAGCAGTTTTTCAATCTCGGTATCGCGGATCAGCGGCAGGTTTTGCGCCTGAGCGGCGCGTGGATGCCAAAGACCAGCGAACGCCAGTGCCAGAGCCGCAATCATCCGCCGGTTGCGGCCCTGCATCAGCGCCCGGCGTCCGGCATTTGAGTTGGATCGCGTGACGGACATGTTCCCGCCTCTACCCTTATGCTGTCGCGGACTTTGCGCCGTCATGAAACCCTGCGTGGGATGGCGACCGAAAGCCGACGCATCGGTTCTAAGTGGGATGCGCCGAAGGGTCAAACACGCAGCGAAATCGATGTTGGTGTTTTGCCTGTGTCGCGGATCGCGTTAGTGCACGTGAGAATGCGGCGCCACCGTGACAAAAGCTCAGGCACATTTGCGAACCAAGACGGCCACCAACCAGCACGGTCACTAACTCCCAAGTTCATCTCGGTGCTCGCAATCATGCGCGATCATCGCCGCGCCGGTGCCGCGCCCATCGGCAGACAGCCGAGAAGGCGTTTGCGAGGCCGACAAAATCCGGTCCTCGCGATGCAGTCCAGCTCTACACGCCGGCGCTTTTGTCGGCTCACTCCGCGCCAAAGCGCCTCTGCCACCAGCCCTTGCGCTGGGGTGCGGCGCTGTCGCCGTCGGCATCTGACGCTTGATCCGGCGTGACGACAACGCGTTCGATGCGCGGTTCACTCGATCCCAACTCGTGGCGCTTCGTCGACTGCGCAGCTGGCGGTGTCGATGGCGAAGCTTCCAGCCGGCCGTCGTTCGCGACGTGGTCGACATCGGCGACCACACTGACCGGCGTCTCATGAGTTAAGTGAACGCTTTCAAGCGGCGCCATGTCAGCGTCGACGAAGATTTCCTTCGATTGCGGCACGTCCCAAATGCGGGCCGGACGCTGGCGTTCTGGCGCGCCGCGCTCGTTGCTGCGCTCGTGTGTCTGCGCTGGTGGGGACCCTGCCGCCGATGCGTGCGACCGATCAGCGTCACCGGCATCCGCGCCGTTGTCTTCGGACGCTAAAGCCGGTTCGCCGCCAACGCCGTTGCTGCGCGGCGCATCCGACCCATCCCGCTCGCGGCCGCGACGGCCACCGCGACGGCCCCTGCGCCGGCGACGTCCGGCGCGGTCGCCGCGTACGTCCTCGGCCTGTTCACCCGGCGGACGAGCCACCCGTTCACCGTTGTCGCCGTCGGCCTCATCGCCGATTGCGTCATTGGCATTTGTCTCGGCGCCAACATCGTCGATGATCGGTTGCTCGTCGCCGACCGCAAAGCGCGGTTGGCCGTTGACCCTGTCGCCGTTGCGATCACCGCGCGGTTCGGAGCGGCGCGTGTCGTCGCCGCGTTCATCGCGCCCGCCGCGTCCGCGACCACGGCGTCTGCGGCGCCCGCGACTTTTGCCGTCCTCATCGGTTTCGCTGCGCTCCCGGCCGCGCGCTTCACCTGGCGCCGGCTCGTCGTGATCGTCGGGATCACCGACCATCTCGATATTCGACGCTTCGTAAACCGGCGCCTCGTCTTCGCCCTCGACTTCGCCTTCGAAGCCCCAATTCATATTGACGGCGGCGCGCTCGGGCCGGCGTGCGATCGGCAGTGCGGGCGCGCCGCGATCGATCGTAAAATTGGCGCCTTGCACCCGGTCGGAGCCGAGCACCGTCACGGTGTACCCGTGGCGCGCCTCCATGTCGGTGATGTAGACGCGCTTGCTGTTGAGAATGTAGAGCGCGACCGCTGGCGTCGTGGTCGCGACCAGCGGCGACGCGGCACCTGCCGTGATCGTGTCTTCAAGACCGCGCAGCACGGCGAGCGCGATGCTTTCGGTCGAGCGGATGATGCCCGTCCCTTGGCAATGCGGACATTGCGACGTCGAGCCTTCGAGCACGCCGGTGCGCAACCGCTGGCGCGACATTTCCATCAGCCCGAAGTGCGAGATGCGGCCCAGCTGAATGCGGGCGCGGTCGAAGCGCAGCGCGTCCTTCAAGCGCCGTTCGACGGATCGGTTGTTACGCTTCTCCTCCATGTCGATGAAGTCGATGACGATCAGGCCGGCCAAGTCGCGCAACTTCAGCTGACGGGCGATTTCGTCGGCCGCCTCGAGGTTGGTGGCAAT
>JAIEPV010000211.1 GCA_019748215.1 Hyphomicrobium sp. | reverse complement strand
ACGCAAAGAGCACAGGCTCGAGCTGGGATCTTGTGAGGGTGCGCGAATGTGCCGGACTGCGTGGGCCCATCAGCTGGCCCCGGGGAATTCTGCGGGCTGCGCCGAACCGTTAGCGGTGAACGCATGCCAACTCGCGAAACTGATGCGCGCGAGGATCGTGGAGCCGACGGTTCGCAAAGGGGGTCCACCCCCGTGGCACATGCGGGCGGCGGCGTTGCATCCAACGTCAGTCTTCAATTCGACGTGGCGCTGTCGTCCCGTCTCTTTGCGGTTACGTTTTTACAGCGGAGACGCGCCAAGGGCCGTCAGCCGGCGCACCTGTGCGCGCGTGAACAGCAGCCAAAACACAGGCAAAAAGGGCTCAAAATGAGCCGAAAACCGCGTTAAATCGCGCGAAAAATTGAGGTCAGTAGAACAAGCTCGACACGCTCTCTTCGCGCGAGGTGCGCAGGATGGCTTCGCCGATCAACGGTGCGATCGAAATCACGCGGATGTTTTTGGCGGCCTTGACGGCTTCGGTCGGCAGGATCGAGTCGGTGGTGACAAGCGACTTCAGCCGTGAATTTTGAATGCGGTTGACAGCCCCGCCCGAAAGCACGCCGTGGGTGATGTAGGCGGTGACTTCGGTCGCACCGGCCTTCAGCAGGGCCTCGGCCGCATTGACCAGCGTGCCGCCGCTGTCGACGATATCGTCGATCAGAATGCAGCGCTTGCCGTCGACCTCGCCGATGACGCTCATCACTTCGCTCTCGCCTGCCCGTTCGCGCCGCTTATCGCAAATCGCGATGGGCGCGTTGATGCGCTTCGCGAGTGCCCGCGCGCGCACCACGCCGCCAACGTCCGGCGAGACGACGACGACGTCTTCGGTGGTGCCGAAGAATTCCTCGATGTCGCGGGTGATGACGGGAGCGGCAAACAAGTTGTCGGTCGGGATGTCGAAGAAGCCCTGAATTTGGCCGGCGTGCAGATCGAGGGTCAGCACGCGGTCAGCGCCGGCGCGCTCGATCAAGTTGGCGACGAGCTTGGCTGAAATGGGTGTGCGCGGGCCGGGCTTGCGATCCTGCCGCGCATAGCCGAAATACGGAACGACCGCCGTGACGCGGCGCGCCGACGAGCGCTTCAACGCATCGATCAGGATCAGCAATTCCATCATGTTGTCGTTCGCCGGAAACGACGTCGACTGCACGATGAACACGTCCTGGCCGCGGACGTTCTCCTGAATTTCGACGAAGATCTCCATGTCGGCGAAGCGCTTCACCTGGCCCTTCGTCAAAGGCAATTTCAGGTACGCGCCGATGGCGTCGGCGAGTGGGCGATTGGAATTGCCGGAGACAATTTTCACTTCGGGCTTCCTCCGGCCGTCGGCCGATGCGCCTGGCCCGCGCTTCGTGTCGCTGACAGTCGTCGCGTCACCAGGGGTATCCAAAGGCATGGGTGGCATCCCAAGGCACGCGGTTGTCCGCGACACCCCGGAGGAGTGTCAGGTGTGGGTGGCTTCTAGCAAGCGGCTCCGGGCGTTTCAACCGCCCGGGCCTGGGTTTGCCATGATCAATTCAGCGAATGGTGCAGAGTGGATGAATTTGCCGGCGAAAAGCTGCGTTAATTGACGGCCTTGTTCTGCGGCAGCAGCTTCAAAATACCCTGCGCTGCTGCGGCCGCGGCAGCGTCCGCCGTCTTGCCCCACGAGCCATCGAGCGACCCCTGCGGAACCTCGTTGTTCTGCGACACGGTGCCGAGCTTTTTGCCGGCTGGATCAACGACATTCCAGTCGATCCGGATGGGCTGCTTGCCGTCCTTGGTCTGACCCATCGCGACCTTGCCTTCGACCTTGTAGGTTTTCGGGCTGGCGGCGTTGGTCAGCGTCACGCCGTTTTTCGTCAGCTCGCGCTGGATAGCACTCGTCAGTGTCGTACCGCCATCGCCCGGCGCACCGACGACGGTCGGAACCATGGTCGTCACGGGGCCTGACGGTTCGATGCTGCCGGTGGTCTGCGCCGCCGCCGGTGCTGCAAGGGCTGATGGCGGCGCGACGGCGGCAGTCGTGATCGGGCTCGCAATCGGGCTGGCGGCTGGCACCGCCGCGATCGACTGTGGTGACGCAGCCGCAACGGGTGTCGGTGTTAGGGGCGCGGCGCTGGCGACGGGGATGGCCGAGCTACCAGGAAGCCAGCTCGCAATCTGCGTTGCCGTCTTATCGGCAATGCTCTGCACCATTTGCGGCGTGACGGCCGACCAAGGATCCTTGGCGGCGCCGGTTGCGATTTCCTCGCCGGTGATGCGGTTGACGCGCTTGCCGCCCTGATCGGTGACGTCCCAGATGTAGGAAATTTTCGATCCAGACTTCTCGCGGGCGGCAACGATATAGCCACGCAGCGTGTATTCACTGGATGCATTGGGCGCACTGGCGACCGAGATGCGGCCGCGCTCGAGCGAAGCCGTCAGCTGGGTTTGCAGGTCGCGCGCCACATTCTCGGGCGAGCCGATAATCGGCGCAATTTGCACCTTCGCCAGTTGCGTGCTGCCGGGCTGGCCCGCAGACAATGTCGTGATGGAGGCCTGTGGTGCCGTCCCGCCGTTGCCGAGCGCGTTGGACGCAGCTTCGCAACCCGCCAGTCCGACGGCCAGGATGAGCGCCGAGACTGCAGACGTGAGCGGCCGCATGTATTGCGCCGCAGACTGAGAGTTCAAGGTCGTCACGCAGACGTCCCCCCGTTATCCAACCGCACATCTCCGGCGGCCCGCGCAACACTTCGCGCGGCCAAACTCCCAACTGAACTACCGGTACTAAGCTTCAAGCTGTAAATCACGCCTTGCTCGCCCGTCCAGATGGCAGGGCCGATAAATTGCGGTCTTCACTCCGCAAACCGAGGCTCGCGCCCCACAACTCTGTGGATTGTGCAGTTAAGCCACGACAATGGCAGAGATTTGGCGGCCGTAATCGGCCTGCTTTTGATGGGTGGCGCGACGATAACTGAAGAACTCTGATTCGTTCTCGTAGGTGCAGATCGCCATGGTCTCGACCTTGGCGACGCCGACACCCTTCAATTGATGGACGATGTAGCCGCTGAGGTCGAAATGCGGCTTGCTGCTTCCCGGCGGAATGATGAAGAACCCAGCATTCATGAGGTCCTTCACCAAAAACTCGGTTTCGAGCTCCGGTCCGACTTCATACGCCTGCTGCGAAATACAGGGCCCGACAGCTGCGACAATGCGCTCGCGCCTGGCGCCGATCCGCACCATCTCAGTGACGGTGCTCTGAACTATGCCGTCGAGCGCGCCGCGCCACCCGGCGTGGGTTGCGGCGACGATGCCGACCTCGGCATCGGCCAGCAGGATTGGTCCGCAGTCGGCGGTCAGCACGCCGATCGCCAATCCGGGTGTCTTGGTGACGATCGCGTCGGCATTGGGCACACGGTCGCGCGGGATCGCCGCCGTCACGGTCCGAGTGATATTGCCATGCTCCTGATGCAGCGTCACAACCCGGCCGTTCTGAGCGCCGAGATGATCGGCCACGAGCCGGCGATTTTCCAGCACGCCATTGTAATCATCGGCTGACCCAAGGCCGCAGTTCAAGCTGGCGTACAGTCCACTGGACGTACCACCTGCGCGAGTAAAAAAGCCGTGACGGATGTTTGAGTGCGCCGTGAGTATTGGCGCCTGAATCGGAGTCAACATTGTGCATTTATCGCCATGTCTGGCGGTCGCTGTCTAGATGCGATTTTGGCGCTCATGTGCTGGCGATGCATCAGCCGGCCTCGCCGATAACTTTTGCGGCCGCGAAGCCCGGGAGCGGCGGCAGAAACGGACTGCGCACTCCGATGACTTTGAAGCGTGACCCCATGCCGTTCGGCGCCAGCAGGCGGGCGATACCGGTTTCAATCTCGCCGGCCCTGTGCGGATTGGCGGCCATCAACCGCGAGGCGCGTTCGACGATGCCGAGCGAGCCTAGAAATTCCGCCTGCGTCACCGGACCGTCGAGTTGAAACCCGGCGTGGTGAAGCGCAACGGCGAGGTCGTGAAAATTGACGTGCGTGGTCAAATCGGCTTCGCCCGGCGAGGCGAATGGGCTCTCGTAGGCATGGCCGCGCAAGGCCTGGAGCGTGTCGCCTGAGGCGGCGTCGGTGTAGCCATAGTCGATGATGACGGCGGCCACCGGCCCGCTTGCGGCTACCGCTTTCAGGGCCGCCGCGAAGCGATTGTGTTCGAGCCGTTCGACAATCGATCCGGCGGGCGCGCCGGGAAAACGCAGGTCGAAATCCGAATTGATGCCTGCGTCGTCGAGGATCGTGAATACAAATTGACCGCCGGCATCGAGATCGACGGCGCGCATGCGCCATCCGTTCGGCGTCTTGACCCACTGGGTCACTGGCCAGGAATCGAGAAATTCATTGGCGAAAATGATGGCAGGCGCTTCAAACCCAGCGAGATTTTGGCCCCACGTCACCGGCAGGGCGCAGTCGGCGAGAGATGACTGCTGCTCGGCGTGCAGCGTCGCGCTCATCTCGACCAGACGCACGCTGGCCGCCGCTTGAAAACCAGGGACGACGCGCGTCGCGCGCACGGCATCGCGCATCAGGGTTCCGCGCCCCGGCCCATATTCAACCAGCCGAACCTGCGGCGGTCCGCCCATGACTTGCTGCCAGACGATGCCCGCCCACAGGCCGAGGAGTTCGCCGAACGTCTGGCTGATGTCGCTGGCTGTGATGAAGTCGCCATCTCGACCGAGCACGGTCTTGGTGGCGTAGTAGCCATGATCGCCATCCCACAGACAGTGCGCCATGTAGGTGGCGACCGGCATCGGTCCGCTTCGGCGGATGATGGATTTCAGGATGTGGGCCAGAGGCGTATCGCGCTCGACCCCAGGCTCAGTGGTCACGCAAGTGCTTTCGGCGACGACGCGGCTTTGCGTGCCGCGATGATGAGAATGATGCCGATCGCAATCATAGGCAGCGAATAGAACTGACCGGCGGTGAATGGGCCAAGATTGAGCGGATGGCCTTCGTGCGGTTCGCGAAAAAATTCAGCGATCGAGCGTGCCAAGCCGTAGCCAAGGAGAAATGTCCCCGACACGAGACCCGGGCGTTGCAGGGCGCCGAAGCGATGGGTCATCACGCGCAACACCACGAACAGGACGAGGCCTTCCAGCGCGGCTTCATACAGCTGGCTCGGGTGGCGCGCGGCCGGTTCGACATCGGGATGCAACTGCGCGGCTTGCGGAAACACCATCGCCCACGGTGCATCGCTGACCCGGCCGAACAACTCGCCGTTGATGAAGTTGGCCAACCGGCCGAAAAACAGCCCGATCGGATTGGCCGCCGTGCACAGGTCCATGGTTGAAAGTGCCGAATAGCCATTGCTGCGGGCGAACAGAACGATCGCCAACGCAGATCCGACGAGCGCCCCGTGGAAACTCATGCCCCCCTTCCACACGGCCGGGATGTCGGCTGGGTGCGAGAAGTAATAGCTCGGTTCATAGAAAACAACGAACCCGAGCCGGCCACCGAGGATCACGCCAAGGGTCACGTAAAACAGCAAATCATCGACGCGCTCGAGACCGAAGGGCGCTTTGCCGCCCGCCCACAGCGCCGTCGATTGCAGCAAGTGGCGAACGTAGGCCCAGCCGATCAGCAAGCCCGCCATATACGCTAGGCCATACCATTTGATCGCCACCGGGCCGAGGCTGAATGCAACAGGATCGATGTTGGGGAATGACAGTGTCGCGAGCCAGATCATGCGTCACTCCAGAGGCTTCGGTAGCAAACGCTGCGTCTCATTCAGTCAGCGGATGGCGGCCGTCATCATCGGCGTTGTTCGGGATCGGCCGATCAAAGTCAAGGCGACAGGGCCGGGCGATCGTCGCGGCGCGGCGCCTTGCGAAAACGCGGTTCGTTCGCCATATTCGATCGGCATACCCGTGCGCTTTGCCGCAAGCTGAGCCCCCTAATTGGCCTCTACGATCGCCCCCCAACTTCGCCCCCCAGAGAGTGGTCGTTGCCCTACCATGACACAGACCACCAATCGTATCTTCGACGACTTCGCCAAGTTGATGACTGACGCGGCCGGAGCCGCCGATGGCATGAAGCGCGAAGCCGAGACGATTTTCAAAGGCCAAGCCGAACGCTTCCTGCGGACGATGGATGTCGTTTCGCGCGAAGAGTTCGAAGCCGTTAAGGCGATGGCGCAAAAGGCGCGCGAGGAAAATGAAACGCTCGCCGCCCGCATCGCCACGCTCGAAGCCACGCTGGCCAACCGCTAAACTTAAAGTCTATTCGATCAGGCGCAGCCGAGCAGCACGCGCACGATCCTCCGGTTGTGAGCCGCGTGAGATCATGGCGATCGCTCGCCGTGTCTCGGCATCCACAGCCGATTGGCAAGTTCTCACCAGAAAAGCGACCGCGCGCCCCGCGTGACGGGCCAATCGCGCTTGTTGCCTGTCGTCTGGCACTTTGCCCGTGGACAAGGCAAATCGGCCATCGGCCATCGGCTTGCGACTCGCGGGCCCCTCTGTTTTCGTCCACCCCACGTTGCAGTAAATTTGTTTGCATTGAAGTTGCTTAGTTTTGTTCGACGTGCGTCAGCGCAATGGCGCTGAACGCTGGACCAATTGTGGTCCGAGCACTGGGAAGGGAATGTCATTCATGGCATCGTCGGAACGCAGCTACGAGCGGGTCAGCAATCCTATTGACCTGATCGAGCAGCTTGCCTTGGGCCATGACTGGCCAACCGAACGCTCAAGTGACGATGAACTGACGCTGGTGGTCGCCGGCACCTGGGCCGACTACCACGTGTCGCTGAATTGGCGCGACGATCTCGAAGCGCTGCATCTCGCCTGCGCCTTCGACTTCCGCGTGCCCGATAATCGCCTCTCGGAAATGTATCGGTTGGTCGCCCAGATCAATGAACAGCTTTGGCTCGGGCATTTCGATCTCTGGACCCAGGAAGGCCTCGTCATGTTCCGCCACGCGCTGCTGCTGAACGGCGCGGTCGCGACCACGCGGCAGTGCGAAGCCATGCTGAAGGCCGCGCTCGAAGGCTGCGAACGCTATTACCAGGCCTTCCAGTTCGTCGTCTGGGCAGGTAAGGAAAGCCGGGAGGCGCTGGTGTCGACGATGTTCGAGACCCAGGGCCAAGCGTAAGCGGCATTCGTCCGGCGCGACCTGCGGCTGGCTGACCGACGGTGGTCACGGCTTGCAGGCGCTCCGCAATTGGCTGGCGTCATGATGTTATCCGTCAACGGTCCGGTGATCCTCGCCGGCGCGGGCAAGATGGGCGCGGCGATGCTGTCGGGCTGGCTGGCGCGCGGGCTCGATCCAAAGCTGATCATCATCCAAGATCCAAACCTGTCCGGGGACGCCGCCGACCTTGCGCAGCGACATCATCTGCGCACTGAGCCGAGCCTTGCGCGGCTCGATCAACCGCCCGCCGTGATCGTCGTCGCCGTCAAACCGCAGTTGATCGATGCCGTGCTCGGCAGCTTGGCCGCACTTGCCGGCGCTGACACGGTGATGCTGTCGATTGCGGCCGGAAAATCACTGGCGAGTTTCGACCGGTATTTGCCAGCCGGTGCCGCCGTCGTCCGCGCGATGCCGAATACGCCGGCGAGCCTCGGGCGTGGGATCACCGGCGCCATTGCAAACACGCACGTCACGGCCGCTCAAAAAGCCCTGTGCCACGAGTTGCTGTCGGCGGTCGGCGAGGTCATGTGGCTGACCGATGAAACGCTCATCGATGCCGTCACGGCGGTGTCGGGGTCCGGTCCAGCGTATGTGTTTTTGCTCGTCGAAACGCTGGCCGAAGCCGGACGGCGCGCTGGGCTCGATGGCGAAATGGCGATGCGGCTGGCACGAGCCACCGTCTCCGGCGCGGGAGAACTACTGTTTCGATCTGATGCCGACGCAGCAACGCTCCGCCACAACGTCACGTCGCCGGGCGGCACCACAGCCGCCGCCTTGGCGGTGCTGATGCGCGAAAAAGACGGCTTGCAGACTTTGATGTCGGACGCCGTGCTCGCTGCCCAGAAACGCAGTCGCGAACTCGGCCAGTGAAATCGCGCGACCGCATCCTGATCCGTTAGAGCGGCAGTGAGATGATCGCGCGCAGGCCGCCCATCGAACTTTCGCCAAGCGCAATTTCGCCGCCGTGGCTCTTGGCGATGTCACGGGCAATGGCGAGGCCTAAGCCGCTGTTGCCCTCATCCTGATTGCGCGCGTGATCGAGGCGGTAGAACGGCCGGAACACGTTGACCCGCTCCGATGCCGGAATGCCGGGACCATTGTCATCGACTTCGATGCGCACCCATTGGCCTTCGGTGGCAGCGCGTATGACAACCTGATCACCAAAGCGGGCGGCATTCGAGACCAGATTGGCGATCGCGCGCTTGAGTGCCTGGCGTTTCAACGGCAGCACGAGGTCGCTGCGACGGCGGCGAAGTTTCAAATCGATGGTGCTGCCGTACATCTGCGCGTCCTCGACGATCTCTTGTAGCAGCAGGCGCAGATTGGTCGGCTTGGCTTCCTCGCCCCCATCACCCTTGGCGAACGCGAGATAGTCTTCGAGCATATGCTGCATCTCATCGACATCGGCCGAGAGTGAGCGGGTCTCGGCCGTATCGCCGAGCAGGGCCAGTTCGAGTTTGAACCGGGTCAACACAGTGCGGAGATCATGGCTGACGCCGGCCAGCATGGTCGTGCGCTGCTCGACGTGCGTTTTGATGCGATCGCGCATTTGCAAAAACGCGACGGCGGCCTGGCGCACCTCTCGGGCCCCGCGCGGACGAAAATCTTCCGAGATCGAGCGGCCCTTGCCGAAAGCGTCGGCGGCATCTGCGAGGCGCAGAATGGGACGGATCTGATTGCGCAAAAACAAGATCGAAACCGTCAGCAAAATGACGGACGTGCCGACCATCCACAGCAAGAAAATATGCGAATTCGAAGCATACGTCTGACTGCGCGTGGCGATGAAACGCAGGATCGCGTCATCGAGTTTGACTTGGATCTCGACGTTTTTGGTCTGGCCGACGGTGTCGATCCAGAACGGCAGTTGCACATTGCGGCGAAGCTCTTCCGAAAGCGCCCGATC
>JAIEPV010000018.1 GCA_019748215.1 Hyphomicrobium sp. | reverse complement strand
AGGCAAATAGCTGCCCCAGCAGATCCGCCATCGAGATATTTTCGGCCGTGCGGCCATGGATCGGTTCGCCGATGGCGCGCATGGCTTGGGCGAATTCCTCGACCGTATGATGCGGCGGCACATAGCCCGCTTCGAAGTGAATGGCAGCGGCGCGATAATAGTCGCGCGTGATGAGGCCGTGCAGAATTTCAGCCAAAAATCGCCGCTCGTCGAGGCCCAGCCGGCCCATGATGCCAAAGTCGACGGCGACGACTTTGCCATCGTGATCGACGAACAGATTGCCCTGATGCATGTCAGCGTGAAAAAACCCGTCGCGCATGGCGTGTCGGAGAAAGGCGCGAATGACGGTCAGGCCCAGGGCGCTGAGATCAAGGCCACGGGCTTGCAAGGCGTCGCGATCGGCAATTGGCGTGCCGTCGATCCACTCCAATGTCATCACGCGCTTCGATGTGCGGCGCCAATCAACGCTCGGCACGCGGATGCCTTCCTCGGGCCGCAGATTGTCGGCCATCTCCGAAATCGCGGCCGCCTCCAGCCGCAGATCCATCTCGAGATCGGTGGTGTGTTTCAAATTATCGACGACGGCGACCGGCTTGAGGCGGCGCGACGGCGGGTAATATTTTTCGATGAGACGGGCGGCGAAATAATAGCTGTCGAGATCGCGCTTGAAGCGTCGCTCGATCTCGGGCCGCAAGATTTTCACCGCCACGGCCGTCTTGACGCCGTCGCGCATGACGAACGCTTTGTGGACTTGCGCAATCGACGCCGCCGCCACCGGTGGACCGAATTCGAAGAAGTGATCTTCGAGCCGTCCGCCAAGCGATCGTTCGATTGCCGCGCGCGCTTCGAGCATCGAAAACGGCGGCGCTTTGTCCTGAAGGCTGCGCAAATCTGCGGCCAACTCCGGGCCGATCACGTCGGCTCGGGTTGCCATGAACTGCCCGAGCTTGACGTAGCTTGGACCAAGCGCGGTGAGTGCGGACGCCACGCGCGTTGCCTTCGGCGTCGTCGCACGGAACAGTGCCGCGAGCAGCACGATTGGCGCTGTGAGAGCACGGGCGATGCGCAACGCCAGTGGCACCGGCACCCCCTTGGGCACGAACCGCACGCCGTGCTGCGCGAGGACGAGCCCCGCGCGCGCGAGCCGGACGGTGTGACTGAAGGCGCCTGGCATGACGGGTTCGCATATCCTTGTGGGCCACCCGGACACCGCGCCCAGATCATGACGATCACGGCCGGTCGACAGCCCGGATTAAGGCGCCTGCCGGGCAGGTGACTTGTGTCCAGATGAACGGCTGATCTGCCGAGGTCAAGCACAGCTCGAAAGTCGGGTAAAAAGCCGATTGAAAGGCGTACGCAGGCGGACGCTGAACCGATGCCAGCTGATACAACAACGGCGCCCGGAGCCGCGTTCCGGACGCCGATCACGCATGGCTTTGGCCGGCTGATAGTGCCGGCGGATGCGGTGCTTAACCCGTGGCGCAGAAATCGGCGCGGCCACGGCACGTGACCTGGCCGCCATCCGGCTGACATTGATAGCGTTCGTTGCGCACCGAGTGCCCGGCAACTTTACCGTTCGACAGCCAGCCTGGCCACAAACCCCAGCTGACGGCCTGAACCATCGTTTCCATCACGTACCATTTCGCCGATTCAGCAGACCCCGCCGTCGCCCGAGCGGCCTTCGTAACGCAGGCGGCGTTGGCCGGTCCCGCGCCGAGTGCGAGCGCGCAGATGCAGCCCGCTGCAAAAGTTCCAGTGGCAAGAAAACGACCGTTGGATTGACCCTTGGTTGTCATGGATGTCTCCCTCCAAAACGATCCGGCAAGACGCCGAATCCGCCGGCTCAGGCTAAGCGGCGACTGAGCTTTCGGTCAATCGCGAAGCCAGAGCTGCGCAGGCGCGCCCGGAATGATCGCTGGGCTATTCTTGGCTAGATTTTCCAGCCGGAATGCATGGCCGCGATGCCGCCCGTCATATTGCGGTAGGTGACGCGCTCAAATCCGGCGGTTTTGATCATGGCGGCGAACGCATCCTGCTTTGGAAATTTTCGAATGCTCTCGACGAGATATTGGTAGGGCTCAGCGGCACCGGCCGTCAGTCTGCCGAGGCGCGGGATGACTTCGAACGAGTGGAAATCATAGAGCCGATCAAGAAATGGAATTTGGCATTCTGAAAATTCAAGACACAGGAAACGTCCGCCGGGGCGAAGCACACGATAAGCTTCGCTCAACGCCCGGTCGATATGGGTGACATTGCGAATGCCGAACGCGATCGTATAGGCGTCGAACGAGGCGCTGGCGAAGGGCAAATCTTCGGCGTTGCCTTCGATGCAGGTAATGCGCTGATCAAGGCCCGCGTCCGTGATGCGCCGCTGGCCAACGGCGAGCATTTCGGGGCTGATGTCGCAAATGACTGCCGACGCCGCCGGACCGCTGGCGGCGGCATAGCGCAGTGCGATGTCGCCGGTGCCGCCGGCAACATCAAGAAGACGGAATGACTGGTCGTTTTTCGGCGGATTGAGCCACGTGACGAAATCACGCTTCCACAGCCGGTGCAGTCCACCCGACATCAAATCGTTCATCAGATCGTAGCGTTCAGCCACCGAGGCGAAGACCTGATTGACAAGGCCCTGCCGATCGGCGTCCGGTACATCGCGAAAGCCGAACGATGTGGTCGGCGACGTTTCGGTGGGTGCAGAGGGTTTCAGATCGATATCGGTCATCGGGCACATATAGCCGAGGCTCACGCGGGGCGCTAGGATCGCCACCCTTCAAGGTCAATGTCGCCAAGGTCACCATGATCAGGGTCAATGTGCTAATAAAGATCGATGCCAGAACTTCCTGAAGTCGAAACCGTGTGCCGCGGCTTGGCGCCGGCAGTGGTCGGCGGCCGCATCGAGCGGATTGAAATCCGCCGCGCCAATCTGCGCTTTCCGTTTCCAGAGCAATTTGAAGCGCGCATGCAAGCGCAAACCGTGCACAGCCTGTCGCGCCGCGCCAAATATCTGATCATGGGCCTTAGCGGCGGCGAAGATCTGGTCATGCATCTCGGCATGACCGGCCGCTTCACCATTGTTCGTGATGGCGTGCCCGATACGCCTGGTGATTATGTTTACGCAACGGGCGCCGATCCCAAACACGATCACGTTGTCCTGCATCTGAGTGACGGAGCGCAGATCGTTTACAATGACCCGCGACGCTTCGGCTTCATGGTGATGATGGCGCACGAGGCCCGCGATGCGCATGCGTTGTTCCGCAATCTCGGCACCGAGCCGCTCGGCAATGGCTGGTCCGCCGACTACATCGCCACCCGTGCGCGCGGCAAGACCGTCAACCTCAAGACCTTGCTGATGGATCAGCGCATCGTCGCCGGTCTCGGCAATATCTATGTGTCGGAAGCCCTGCACCGGGCTGGATTATCACCCAACCGGCGTGCCGCAAGCCTCGCCGATCGCAAAGGGCGGCCGACCGAGCGGGCGCACCGGCTCGTGCCGGCGGTGCGGGAGGTTTTGCACCAGGCGATCGCAGCCGGGGGCTCGACGCTGCGGGATTATCGCCATGCCGACGGCAGTAGCGGCGCGTTTCAAGAGGCCTTCGCGGTGTATGATCGGCTCGATGAACCCTGCCGGCGAACCGGCTGCGCCGGCACGGTACGCCGCGTTGTTCACAGTGGGCGCGCGACCTATTACTGTGGCGCGTGCCAGCGCTAGAGTGCTCCCGGAAAAGTGGGCACCGGTTTTCCGAAAAGAAGCACGAAAAAACAGAGATCTAGAGCATTTTCCGACGATGTGGATGCCGGGTCGTAGACAGAAAATGCGACAAAGCAAACCGCTGTAGTTGCACCGCGAGCCGCTAATCGTAGCGTTGCAAGCCTCGGGCGCGCAGGATGCGATGCGTGATGACGATGATAGCGCTCAAGCTTGCGACCGCAACGCCGCCCGCCAAAAAAACTTGATTGGCGGCCCAATCGCCTTTCGTTGTTGCGAGTTTTCCTGACGCGACCAACCATGCGAGAGCCGTAATGGCGCCAGCCCCCTGCAGGGCTGCAAGTGCCACGGCCCGGCGTGTCGCCGGACCGGCATCAGACGTCGACGACAGATGGCGAATGTAGATGACGTGGCCAGCGGCAATCAGCGCCATAACGATCGCGTACTGCCAGCCGTGCTGCCAGCGCAACGGCGTGCCGACGTAAATGGCAAACAGCGCGAGCGAACCCCAGGCATAGGTCAGCATCGTCAAATGGGTCGTCGTCAGCAACGCGGCCGTCGCATCGATTGGATGCTCGGCTGCCTTGCTTTGCCGCCAGACCGTGAAATTGGTCGCCAGGCCTGCCATCACCAAGATCAGCGCCGCAGCCGCGGCGGCGGTGCCACTTACAGCCGCGTCACCCGCAGTGACGGCAGCTGCCATACCGGCCGCCGACAAACAAAGACCGCCAACGACGATTGCGAACGGCGGGCGCATGCCATCTAGGCTTGGCAAGCTCATAGCTTCGCAGCCTTACCTGGATGTCCGCAACGCGTTGAGGCTGATTGCAACGATCGCCAGCCCACCGAAGACGAAGATATTGCACCCGGCCCAATCGGCGTAGGTCACCGCGCGTGGAAATTTTCCTTCAATGAACATCGTGACCAGGGCTGCGATTACGCCGACGATCTGCACGATCGTCAGTGTCCGCCCCATTTTTATCATTGCATCGTCCACCTTGCCGGCCGCCGCATCCCGCGCCAACAGATTGGAGAACCACAAGCTGGCGATGGCAGCCGCGCCAAAGCCCGCAAAAAATTGCCACCACTCCGGCCAGCGCGCTTCGAGCAAGGCGCCATAGGTTACGGCAATGGCCAGCGCGCCCCAGCTCCAAACCAGACCGCAATATCGCGCCGTCGAGCTCGCGATTGCGCTTTTCGAGACGCCGGACGCGCGCAGCCGGTTGTTTTCCAGAGCGGCCATCGCGATGAACGCGACCGCAATCAGCGCGCAAAGGCCCATGTGGACGCCGGGTTCGTTCAAAGCTGCCGCGAAAACAATGGCGCAGACCGAAACAGTGAGGGCAAACATCCAGCCCATCAGCGTGATCATCAATTGATCTCCCGTCGCAAGTTGTCGATTGAAGCTCGCAAAACGGCGGAGCGCGCTGCCCGTGACCGCGATGCGGACGGCCGCCGGATCTCGGCATAGCGATATCGGGCGATGGGGCTCTAGACCATAGTCCGCCGGATCTGGCAAGAATTTGGGGCAGACGCGGCGTTGACCAGCTGTGAGAGGCCGCGTATATGAGCCTCCAGACGCCGCTCGGGATAGCTTTCCGGGCGGCTATCGGTATTCAGCAACGTTCAAGCGTTCCGCCGGCAGGGTGGCCTTGAACCTGGCGTTCTGTTTTCCAGATCGGCTCAGACCGATTGGCTGATAGACGCGCAGCCCATGATAGAGGACGAAGTTATGGCTAATACGTCGTCGGCGCAGAAAGCCGCACGTCAAATGATCCGCCGCACGGAAGTTAACAAAGCGCGCCGGTCGCGGGTGAAAACGGAAGTTCGCGCCGTTGAAGAAGCCATCGCAGCCGGTGACAAGGGCAAGGCCGAGGCCGCACTGCGCGCCGCCGAGCCGACACTCGTGCGCAATGCGCAAAAGGGCATGATGCACGCTAAAACCGCGAGTCGGAAAATTTCGCGGCTGACTCAGCGAGTCAAGGCGCTGTCGGTTTAAGCCGGGTCGACCACCCCGCTGACGACATTTTCTTTTCGTTGCATGATTGCAACAATCCGCAAGGGGCCCTCACCGGGCCCCTTTTTTCTGAACAGCAATAAGTCGCTGGAATCAGGGTGGTTGCAGTTCACCACAGCCTCCGCGAGCGCCGGCAGCATCAGCCTGCTAGCACCGGCGCAAACAGAAAATGTAATTTTCGTGACACCGCGCCGGCTTGTCCGAAGCACTGTCCATGGCGATGACAGCGAAGAAAAAACCGCGAAGAGTCAGGCACTTCTCCACAACCACTGCGAGAACGCCTCAGCTTATCCCCCGCGCTTGTGGATAACTATTGTGGCCGTCGCTGACGCCAATGCCACCAGTGCGCCGCTTGCCTCCAGGGAGATTAATGGATAGTTAATAAGTCGTGGAAGGCAGCGGGGTAAGCTATCGTCCGCATCGTAGTTGACGAGCGTAGTATCCGGAGTTTTCGCTGATTCAGCGACGTCTGGAATTTTCGTCATTATTAGTTGTGTTTGCGTCGCGTCTTGATCCATTCCGGGTTGAGGTAGATTTGGCTCGTCTTGATCTTGTGAATACTGATCAGGTTGCCATTTCTTCTTCAGGTCTAGGCGGTGGCTCGGCGTCGACGCCGGTGTGAGGGCACTGTGTCTAGTTCACGCGTTATCAACATCGACGACGTGTCGCCACTTGAGACATGGGCGCGTCTGAAATCCGACCCGCGTGCGGCGCTGGTCGACGTTCGGACACGCGCGGAGTGGGCCTTCGTTGGCTTGCCGGATTTGACGTCCATCGGGCGGCGCGCGGTGCCGGTCGAGTGGCAAACATTTCCGGACAACCGGGTCGACCCGAATTTCGCCGAGAGGGTGGCTGCGGCGATGGCCGCCGACGGCATCGCGACGACGGATGAAGTGTTCTTCATCTGTCGTTCGGGTGGCCGCAGCCGCATGGCTGCGGAAGTAATGGCGGCTGCGGGTTTCGAGCGCAGCCGCAATGTTGCCGATGGCTTCGAAGGGCCGCTGGATGATCAGCGGCATCGCGGTCGGCTAGCCGGCTGGAAAGCGGCCGGATTGCCCTGGATGCAGGGCTAGAATGCTTCCGGAAAAGTGGGAACCGGTTTTCCGAAAAGAAGCACGACAAAACAGAGAGCTAGGGTCGGTCCATGATTTCACTAAAGGCCGACAGACCCTAGCAACGAACACATGACCAGAGCCGCGACCGACGCGGGTCTGACAATCGACCGACAGTTATGAGACGGCCATTCGAGGTGGCACCGCAGCGTTCGCGAGGGCGATTTGGCGTTGCGGTGTCAGTTCAAACGGCAACACGCAGTGAGACGATCAGAGTACAGTGGGGAGAACGTGAGTCATGCAAGCGGGCAAAACGACAGCGGCAACGGCCGCAGATCAAACATTAGGGCAGGTCGGCGACACGCGCGCGCTGGCGACCGACCCTGTCTCGGCGGTGGACGGTAAAGGCCACAAAGTTCGCGCCATGCTCAAAGCGCGGCTCGGCGAAGTGATCTACACCAGTTGGTTCAAGAGCATGGAATTCGAGAGCTTCGACGGGCGCACTGTCAAAGTCTCGGTGCCGGTCAAATTCGTGCGCAATTGGATTCACGAACACTACGCCGAACACCTGCTGCAGAGCGCGCAAATTGAATTCGCCTCCGCCGAGCGCGTCGATGTCGTCTGGCGCCAGCCGGGCGTGGCACAAAAAGCCACTGAGACGCGTGGCCTCGACGCCGAGCAAGGAGCTCACCAAGCCCACGCCAACGCGCCACTCCATAGTCACGCGGCGGCGTCGCAGACGCATTCGGCGGACGGCAGCCAACGCGTTGCCGCACCGCGTCCACCTCTATCACCGCAGTCACGCACCGCCGCCGGTAGTCTCGAAGGCTCGCCACTCGATCCGCGCTACACATTTGACAGCTTCGTGATCGGTGCGTCCAACCGCATGGCCCACGCGGGCGCAACGCAAGTCGCCGAAACGGTGATGACGGACGCTCCCGGCTTCAATCCGCTTTATCTGCATTCGCAGGTTGGCCTCGGGAAAAGCCACCTTTTGCAAGCCATCGCCTGGGATGTGAAGCGCCGCGCTCCCCACGCGCAAGTGCTCTATCTGACGGCTGAGCGCTTCCGCTACCAGTTTGTCGAAGCGCTGCGCTCGTCCGATCCGCTGGCATTCAAGGAGCGATTTCGCAACATCCACATGCTGCTGATCGACGATCTCGAGTTTTTGCAAGGTGAGCGCACCGAGCAGGAATTCGATCACATCATCAACGCGCTGCTGGACGGCGGCAAGCAGGTGGTTGTCGCATCGGCCCGCGCGCCAAATCAGATTGAACGCCTCAATGAGCGCATGCGCTCGCGCTTGCAACGGGGATTGGTGACGGAACTCCTCCCGCTCGACCATGAACTGCGCCAGAAGGTTCTCGAAAAGCGCTTGGCCGAAAAGCGCGCCATCGATCCGTCGTTCTCGCTGTCGCGTGACGTGCTCGATCTGTTGGCGTCCCGGTTGACGGAAAACGGCCGCGAGCTCGAAGGCGCTGTCACTCGGCTCTACGCGACGTGGCAATACATGCGCACGCCGATCACGCTCGACATCGCTGAAACCGTGATCCGCGATCTCGTTCAAAACCTTGAACCGCGCCGGATCAAGATCGAAGACATTCTGCGCATCATCTCGCGCCACTACGGGGTGTCGAAGGGCGATTTGCTGTCGCAACGCCGCCATCGTTCTGTCGTTTGGCCGCGCCAGATCGGCATGTTTTTGGCGAAGCAGTTGACGGCCAGATCGCTGCCGGAGATCGGCCGCCGGTTCGGTGGTCGCGATCACACCACGGTGCTGCACGCCATTCGCAAGATCGAGGGCGAGATCACTAAAAATCCGCGCTTGGCGGACGAGTTGGAAGAGCTGAAAAAGCTGCTCAACCATTAGCAGGATGCAGTCCGGCGCTGGCTTTTCTTCAAATTCCAGCCTGCGCCGGGCGACGACATCGGGTGAGAGGGGCTCGCGGGCGGTCGGCGGAAATACAACGGCACTGCCCGTGAGAATTCGGCTGATGCCGGCCGATCTCGGCTCATCGTACATCCGGATGCTCCGGTTCGGAGCGCCTCGGAAGGCGTCGCTATCTAGCCGCCAGATGCCGGTTCTTTTCAGCGATTTGCGCCGCACCCGACCCACTGCTCACCCCGGTCGAGAAAATGACCGTTGGCGGAGCGGATAGCTGCTACATCTTAGCTTGAAATGTCGGTTCCATTCGGCTCTCATCCGGG
>JAIEPV010000241.1 GCA_019748215.1 Hyphomicrobium sp. | reverse complement strand
GGGCTGGAACTTGCAACGCAGCTTGGCCACAAACTTGGCCGCAAAAGCAAAGCCCACATCACGCTCGTCGACAAGTCGCGCACCCACATCTGGAAGCCGCTGCTGCACGAGATCGCGGCCGGCAGCATGGACATCGATCGCCATCAGCTCGAATATCAGGCCCAAGGGCACTGGCATGGATTTCGCTATCGCTATGGTGAAATGATCGGCATCGATCGAACCAAGAAACTCGTTCATCTCGCCGCCACCTTCGACGAAGACAAACGGCAGATCACACCCGATCGCTGGGTGCCCTATGACACTCTGGTCATCGCCGTCGGCAGCGTGTCGAACGCGTTCGGAACGCCGGGCGTTTATCAAAACGCGATCATGCTCGACACGCCTGAACAGGCAGAGCGCTTTAACCGGCGGCTGCTCAATGCGTGCGTCCGCGCCAATTCTCAACCGGGGCCGGTGCGGCCAGGACAGCTGCACGTGGCGATCGTCGGCGCCGGAGCAACGGGCAGTGAGTTGTCTGCCGAGCTCCACTCCAGCTTGCGCGGGCTTGTCGCCTTCGGCCTCGACAAGATCAATCCCGAGAAAGACATTAAGATCACATTGATCGAGGCTGCGCCGCGGATTTTGACATCTTTGCCCGAGCGCATGGCGACGGCTGTCACGAATGTGCTCCGGGGTCTCGATGTCGATGTTCGCACCGAGGCGCTGGTCACCGAAGTTACACCCGAGGGCGTCAAGCTGGCGTCTGGTGAATTCATCCCATCCGAGCTGGTCGTGTGGGCAGCCGGCGTTAAAGGGCCAGACGTGCTAGCCAAGCTCGACGGCCTTGAGACAAGCCGCAATAGCATGCTCGTCGTCAAGCCAAGCCTGCAAACAACGAGGGACGACAACGTTTTTGCGATTGGCGATTGCGCATACTTTTTGCCGGACGGCGACACGGTACCGCTACCACCGCGCGCGCAGACGGCGCACCAGCAGTCGTCGCATCTCATTAAGCAGCTGCAACGGCGGATCGCGGGCGAAACAAATCTCGCCGCGTTTCAATATCGCGACTTTGGCTCGCTCGTGTCGCTAGGACACTATTCAACAGTCGGCAATCTGATGGGCTTCGTGCAAGGCAAGTCGATGCGCATCGAGGGCTGGTTCGCGAAGATGATGTACCGCTCGCTTTATAAAATGCACGAGATGGCGCTGCACGGTCCGGTGAAGGTGACGCTCGATACGGTCTCGCGACTACTGACGCGGCGCACAGAACCGCAAGTGAAACTTCACTGACCCTACCAGCCTTGGCTGGCATGAGGCGGTGGGTGCGCGTCTCACTCAGCCGGAATTGCGCATGGCGTTGAGAAGCTCGGACGTTGGATAGCTGTCGGCCGGCAAATCGAACTTGATCTGCATTTCCTTGACCGCTTTGCGCGTACCGGCCCCAAGCTTGCCGTCGATGTCGCCGACATCGAAGCCGCGACGCTTGAGCAGCGTTTGGAGTTCTTTCACCTGCTCGTAACCGAGCGTTTCGATCGGCCCGCCGTTGCCCCGCCCCAAAGCCGGTGCACCCGCCATGCGCGCAGCCAAATGCGCCGCCGTCGTCGCATAGGTGAGCGACTGGTTCCACTGCAGATAAACGCGGAAGTTTGGGTACGCCAGCAGCGCCGGACCGTTGCGGCCCATTGGCAGCAGCAGTGACGCATTGAGGCCATCGGCGGGAAGTGCGCCATCGCGTGCCTGGACGCCCCACGACGCCCACGTCGAGCGGGGATGCTGAATCGTAAGATCGGCCTGCTGCCAATCGAGATCACGCGTCAGCCGCACCTCTTCGAGCCACGGTTCGCCGGCCTTCCAGCCAAGCTGATTGATGAAGTTGGCTGTCGAACCGATGATGTCTGGGATGTCGCGGATCAGATCGCGGCGCCCGTCGTTGTCATAGTCGATGGCGTAGTTGAGATAGTGGCGTGGCAGGAACTGTGTTTGTCCAAGCTCGCCAGCCCATGACCCAATCATTTCGTCGGCGCGCAAATAGCCACGGTCGATGATCATCATCGCGCCCTTGAGTTCCTCGCGAAACAGTTCGCCACGACGACAGTCCCAGGCCAGCGTCAACAGTGAACGCAGCACCGGTAGGTTACCCATGCCAACGCCAAAATCGCTTTCGAGCGCCCAAAATCCAGTGATGACTGGTCCCGGAACGCCGTAATCTTTCTCGGCGCGATCGAAAATGGTTTTGTACTTCTGCAAATAGCTGCGGCCCATTTGATAGCGGCTGTTGGTCGCCAGCTTGCCGTAGAACTCAAGGAATGTCTGGTTGAAGAAACCCTGCTTGCGATCGCGCGAAATGACACTTTGATCGGGGCTCATGCCGCCGATCGTGGCGTCCAGTGTTTGCGGCTTGATGCCCTCGGCCAGGGCTTCCTGTTTGAAGGCTGCGAGCCAGCGCGGAAATGGTTCGGTGTTCTGGCAATTGCGCTTGTTCGGCGCGGGCGGCGGCACGGCTTCGGCATGGGCCATTTGGGCCAGCGTCAACGGCGCGATGAAAGATAGGCACATCGCAGCAGCGCGTGCAGCAAACGGCGAAGTCGGCATGGGATCAAAACCTCGGACGACGGGATCGGCGGCGGCACTGTGCCGGCTAATCCCATGGCGTCAAGAGAGTGTGGCTCTACTAAGACAGACTGGTCGCCCATGGACGACGTGTCTCAGGCGCTGCCGATCGCAATGCCGACGGCAAAAACGAGAAGCCCGCCGGCCACGACTTCAAGCGCCGCGCGCATGAATTTCGTGTCCATGTAGCGGGCCCGGATCCAGGCAATGAGCCACAACTCGATCAGCACCACGGCGACCGCAAGCGTCGTCGCGACTTTGAAATCCGGGATTAAGTAGGGCAGCGTGTGGCCGAAGCCGCCGAGCGCCGTCATGAGGCCGGTGATGGCACCGCGCGCCCAAGGATGTCCGCGCCCGGAGATCAGCCCGTCGTCGGCCATGGCCTCGGCAATCCCCATCGAGATACCCGCGCCGATCGATGCTGCCAGCCCAACGAGAAACGTCTGCCAAGTGTTGTGCGTGGCAAATGCAGCGGCAAAAATCGGTGCCAAAGTCGAGACCGATCCGTCGATCAAACCGGTTAGGCCGGGTTGCACATACTGCAGAACGAAAGCGCGGCGCTCCGTGGCGGCCTCGACCGACTTCACGTCCGTGGTTAGCTCACTGTCGCCAAGCGTGTGAGCCAGGCTGACGTGCGCATCTTCGGCTGCGATCAAATCGCCAAGAAGTTTGCGGATTGAGGCGTCCGTGGTGCGCGCCAGGGCCGAGCGATAGAACTGACGCGTCTCAGTCTCGATGGCCTCCGCTTGGGCGCGCACCTTTTCTAAGCCGAGCGGGCGAACCATCCAGATCGGCTCGTGACGCACAAAGCCCGACACGTCCTGGCGCCGGATCAGCGGAATATGTTCGCCGAATTTGCGCTGATAGAGCTCGATCAGCCAACGGCGATGCTCGTTTTCTTCAGCCGCCATGCCGGCGAAAACCTTGGCGGACGCCGGAAAGCTGTCGGCGAGCCCGGCGGCGTATTCCCCATAAATTCGGCCGTGCTCCTCCTCCAACGCGACGGCGAGGGCCAAAAGTTCGCGCTCTTCGAGATCTGCAAACCGGCGCATGAATGTCACCCCTATGGCGCAACGCTAATTATTAGAATTATTCTAATAAATGTCATGCCGTTTTGAAAGGGGTAAGACGATGCCGGGAAAGACGCTTGCCTGTCGACATGCGCTCCAAACCCTGGCTCGTCCGCGAAAGGAGGCGGGCGCCATCGGACCAGTTAAGCGGTTCTTCACGGCACCCCGTTAGGCTCAGGCTAGGTTTCGGCAGCTCGGAGGGCGCGACCGTGTTCGAGTGGATCCAGATCACCGTTATCCGGGCCGTCAGCGGCGCGATGCTGCCGTTTTACGATTTTTTGACGGACGCCACGGCGCGTTATTACTGGTTTTACTGCCTGACCGGCCTGCTGCTCGCAGCTTACGCCTACCGTCGGCACAATGAAGCCGTGGATTTCACCACGACTCTGTTGGACAAGCGCGTTTGGCTGTCGCAAAGCGCGATGAATGATTACGCGATCGTCGTCATCATACCGGTGCTGCGGGCAACCGTTCTCTCAGCCTTGGTTTTAAATTGGAACACAGTTTCAACTGCGGTCACCGGGGCCTTGCATGGCGTCGGCGTATCCGGCGTCGCAACCGACGGCAGCGCCGTGGCGCTCGGCGTAGCGCTCACCGTGGTGTTGTTCGTCGTCGATGATTTTCTGCGCTGGTATGCGCATTACACCTTCCACCGCATCCCTGAACTGTGGGAATTTCACAAAGTTCACCACTCTGCAGAAGTGCTGAACTTCGCAACGTCGGAACGTCATCACCCGGTCGAAGTGGTGCTCACCAGCGCGCTGCTCGCAATGGGCTTGGGTGTGGTCAACGGAATTTTCATCGCCTTCTTCGGAGATCAGTTGACGGCCACGACAGTCGCCGGCGCCAACATCTTTCTGGTAGCATTCAATGTGTTCGGCGGCGTGCTGCGGCATTCGCCGTTCTGGGTCTCATTTGGTCCACGCGTCGAGAAATGGCTGATTTCTCCAGCGATGCACCACATCCATCATTCCAACAAAGTCGAGCACTTCGATAAGAACTTGGGAGGAGCGCTTGCTATCTGGGATCGCATGGCGGGCACCTTGCACATTCCGCGCGGGCGCGACATCGAGGGCTTTGGCATCGGAGACGAAACGCAAGATTTCCGATCGTTGGAAGTGATCTTCTGCCGTCCATTCGTAGCCGCGGGACGGCTATTTAAATCGCGATTTGGCGCGTCTGATGACACTGGCAAGGCGTCCAGCCCGTCTCCGCAATCAATCCGGGCATAGCGCCGAATACTTTCGGTGGTGGTGCGCCTGGTCAGCGCCTAAGCGAGGGTCTGTCCGCTTTTAGTGGAATCATGGACCGACACGAGCTCTCTGTTTTGTCGTGCTTCTTTTCGGAATACCGGTTCCCACTTTTCCGGAAGCACTCTAGGCCTCGGTTTTTGCCGCTTGGCGCTCGGCGGCGGTTCCGCTTTTTTGTTGATAGCGATTCTTGAGGCCAGCCCACTCGATGTCTAGCGCCCCACCCGTGGCCCTGTGCTGGCGATCCCAGTTGGTCAGCAGATCGATGCAGGCGTGATCGATGTAGTCGAGGTCGCCGATGTGGACCCGAACCTTAGAGCCCGGCTTTAGGTCTTCAAGCGCTGAAGCCAGCAGCGGCAAACGAATGAGCGTCGCCGAGCCCGACAAATGCAAATCGACGATTCCGTTGGCGGCGCTCTCGTCTTTGCGGATCTCGAGATGTGAAAACGCGAATAGAAGCTTGCCCAGTGACAATGCCAACCCGAGCACCACGCCCTTCAACAAATCCGTCGTGACGATTGTGACGATCGTGATCACGTAGATCAGCACTTCACCACGACCAAACTTCAAAAGCGTCGGCACAATTTTCGGATAGGCGAGCTTGTAGCCGGTGTAAACGAGCACGGCCGCGAGGGCGGACAGCGGAATATACTTCAGTGTGAAAGGCAGCACGCTGACGAACAGCAGCAGCCACACGCCATGCAATACCGCCGAAAGGCGCGTTTGCGCACCGGCTTCGACATTGGCACCAGACCGCACGATGACGCCTGTCATCGGCAGCACGCCGAGCATGCCGCAGATGGTATTGCCCACACCCTGCGCCGTTAGCTCTTTGTCGTACTTGGTGCGCGGCCCGGCGTGCATTTGATCGACGGCAGTTGCGCACAGCAGCGTTTCCGCGCTTGCAATAAATGCGATCGAGATGGCCCCGATCAAAATCGGCGTCTCAAAGATGCGCATCAGCTTGTCGACGGTCGGATAGTTTTCCATCGACCACGCCCACATGTTATCCGGCACGTCGACGAACTTGATGGCGTCGAGGTGCAGGACGGCTGCGGCAATCATGGCGACGACGACGCCGACCAGCGGAGCTGGCACCACTTTCAACGACTTCGGTGCCAACGCGCTCCAGGCGGCGATGACAATGACGGTCATCAGTCCGACTTCGGCAGCCGTCAACCGGCTATCGCCCATTTGCAATGCCGTCGCCAGTGCGCCGGGAATGCCGAGCAAATTTTGTATGCCCGAACCAATTGGCTTGCCGTCCAGCATGACGTGGAACTGCGATGCAAAAATCAGTATTCCGATGCCGGCAAGCATGCCGTGAATGACCGCGGGCGAGACAGCGCGAAACCACTGACCGAGTTTCAAAACGCCCGCAAGAATCTGCAGCAGGCCGGCAAAAAGTACGGCGACGCCGAGCATCCCGGCACCATTCTGCCCGACGTACATCCAAACAAGAACCGTTAGTCCGGCAGCCGGGCCGCTCACCTGAAGCGGCGAGCCGGAAATCGAACCGACGACGATACCGCCGACGATGCCGGTGATCAGGCCCGCTGTTGGTGGCAGTCCGGAAGCGATCGCCACGCCCATGCACAATGGCAAAGCCACTAGAAACACGACGATGGAAGCGAGCAGGTCACGGCCAATGGTCGCTGGCTTGACAGGAGTGACGTCGGTTGTCGTCGTTGTCATGTCGCTCTAGCGCCTTGAGCACCGGCGAGATTGCCAGCGCGCAGCCCGCTTCCCCTCGTGTGCTATGACGGTCATCCACCGCCTTGACGCGTGCTCGTGCTGACTGGCGACCAACCATTGGGCGGGCCGTCGCTGCTGATAGTCACAGTGACGGTAAAATGCAAACAGCCAGCCCGAAGGCCGGCCGCTAACATGGACGGGTTACAATTGGCTTCACTTAACGTCGGACGTCAGCCACGCCCAAAGCTACCGGGACGTCGGTTTGTTCGGCGAGCTTTTGCCAAGACCGCCCGGCGACATCATGCTCGACTGCGCCTCGACCCAACTGCCGAGCGCTTGCTGCCAGTTTTTCTGCCACATTTCGGCGGCCTGCATCCACATCTGCATCGGATTGCCACCCATGGCGCTCATGTCGCCGAAGCCGGGGAACGGCGATCCGCCCGTACTGGCCGAGGGGAATGCCGGGAACCCAGGGAAAGTTGGCATCTGGAAACCCGGGCCGTTGAATGATGGCATCTTGATCGCGCTGCCGGGATTGGTCATCTGCTGTTGCCAGGTCTCCATGACTTGGCCGATCATCTGCGTTTGCATTTTAGAGGCGGTTTGAACCTGCTTGCGGCTCATTTCGACGAATTCGGTCGGCCAGCCAAGCGCTTTGGCGGCTTCAGCCATTTTGTCGAAAACCGCTTCACTATTTTTTTCGCCCATTTCCGACATCTGATCGCGCCAGCTCGACATCGCGTCGAAGGCCTGCGTAACCGACTTGCGCGCCTCGTCACTCATTTTCGCGAAAGCGGGGTTCGAGTCGAACGGTGAGTTTGCCATACCGAAGTCTCCTGATGATGCGGGGGATCAAAGGACCGAGCTTGGTTCTCGCACGGACGGGCAGAACTAGCCAGTCCTGCTGACCGTACCGCTATCTTAACGTTGCGACGCCTTGCCCAGCGTTTCCAACGCCCCTTTTGCCGACGGGTTCCGGATGCTATGAGCCGCGCATGACCGATACGTCCCATATTCGTAATTTCTCCATCATCGCCCACATCGACCACGGCAAGTCGACGCTGTCAGACCGGCTTATCCAGCTGTGCGGCAATGTGTCGAACCGCGAGATGAAGGAACAGATCCTCGACTCGATGGATATCGAGCGAGAGCGCGGCATCACCATCAAAGCGCAGACCGTACGCCTCGATTATAAAGCCAAGAACGGCCAGCTTTACCAACTGAATTTGATGGACACGCCGGGCCATGTCGACTTTGCTTACGAAGTGTCGCGATCGCTCGCGGCGTGCGAAGGCGCCATTTTGGTTGTCGATGCCAGCCAAGGCGTCGAGGCGCAGACCCTCGCCAACGTCTATCAGGCGCTCGACAACAATCTCGAAATTCTCCCCGTCCTGAATAAAATCGATCTTCCTGCCGCTGACGCCGATCGCGTCAAGGAGCAGATCGAAGACGTCATTGGCATCGATGCGTCCAATGCGATTGGCGTCTCGGCCAAAACCGGGCTGAATGTCGAAGCTGTTCTGGAGGCCATCGTCGAGCGCTTGCCGCCGCCGACCGGCGACGTGACGAAGCCTCTGAAAGCGATGCTGATCGACAGCTGGTACGATGCTTACCTCGGCGTTGTCGTCTTGGTGCGCGTTGTGGACGGCACCCTGAAGCGCGGCCAGAAGGTCCACATGATGGCTTCCGGCGGCACTTATAATGTCGAGCGCGTCGGCATCTTTCGCCCCAAGCAGGAAATGCTTGCCGAACTCGGACCGGGTGAAGTCGGATTTTTTACAGCCGCCATCAAAGAGGTCGCCGACACGCGCGTCGGCGACACCATCACCGACGACAAAAATCCGACCGAACACGCGCTGCCTGGTTTCAAGCAAGCTCAGCCTGTCGTGTTCTGTGGCCTATTTCCCGTGGACGCCGCTGACTTCGAAGACTTGCGTGAAGCCATGGGCAAGCTTCGTCTCAACGACGCGAGCTTTTCATTCGAGGCCGAAAGCTCAGCCGCGCTCGGCTTTGGTTTCCGCTGCGGGTTTCTCGGCCTTTTGCATCTTGAGATCATCACCGAGCGGCTTGAACGCGAGTTTAATCTCGACCTGATCACCACGGCGCCGAGCGTCATCTATCACCTGAAAATGACTGACGGAACGATGATGGAAATGCACAATCCGGCCGATATGCCGGAGGTTGTGCGCATCGAGCACATCGAGGAACCGTGGATTGAAGCCACCATTTTGGTGCCGGACGAGCATCTCGGCTCGGTGCTGAAATTGTGCCAAGACCGTCGCGGCCGCCAGAAGCAGCTGACCTACGTCGGCTCCCGCGCGATGGCGATCTATGAATTGCCGCTCAATGA
>JAIEPV010000104.1 GCA_019748215.1 Hyphomicrobium sp. | reverse complement strand
CGCGGCGCCAGGGCCCTTGTCGAAGTTTGCCAGCGGCGCATCGCTGAGCATGCGCACGACCTCAACGGCGATGGGTCGCTGTCGTGGGAGGAAGTCGAGTGCCTGGGAAATTGCGCCAATGCGCCGATGGTGCAGATCGACAAGGACACGTTCGAGGATCTGACACCAGCGCTGCTGGAGCGCGTGATCGATAGCGTGGTGATGGGCAAGCCGCTGCCTGCCGGATCGCAGATCGGGCGCACCGCGTCGTGCCCCGAGGGTGGGCCAACGACGCTGCTCGAGAGTTCGCTGTTTGACGGCTCGACGGTTGGTGCGTGGCGCCGCCGATTTGCTGAAACCGAAGCCGTGGCGGCTGCAACGCCAGTGGCGCCAACGCCGGTCGCCGATACGGCGCTAACGCGGCCAGCAATCCTTCCGGCGGCTCTCGCAGCGATGGCGAACGCCGGTCTGGTCAAGGAGCTGGAAGCGCGCGGCACGGGGACGCCGCTGTCTCCCGACGACCTCCAGCGTTTGAAATTGGAAGTCTCGCGCATTCAGCCCGTGCAGAACTCGGCTGGTGCAGCGCCGCTCAAGCCGGAACTTCTCACCGAGCCGCGCGACGGCAAGCCGGATGATCTCGGTTTGATCTGGGGGGTTGCCGACAAGCTGGCCGACAAACTCAACGCCATGGGCATTTGGCACTTCGATCAGATTGCCAAATGGACACCGGCGCACTTAGCCTGGTTTGAGGCGGAGATGGCCGGCTTCAAAGGTCGCGTGATGCGCGACAAATGGATCGAGCAGTGCGAAAAGCTGGCGACCGGCTGGCGACCGACCAGCGATGCCGGTGAACGGCCGAAGGAGTGAGCGCGAATGCTAGCTGATCGCGACCGGATTTTCCGCAATCTTTATGGCTTCCACGATGCCGGGCTGAAAGGTGCGATGCAGCGCGGCGCCTGGGACGGCACGAAGTTTTTCATCGAAAAGGGTCACGATTGGATCATTGACGAAGTCAAGAAGTCGGGCCTGCGCGGGCGCGGCGGAGCTGGCTTTCCGACCGGTCTCAAGTGGTCGTTCATGCCGAAGAATGATCCCCGCCCGAGCTACCTCGTCATCAACGCCGATGAATCCGAGCCGGGTTCCTGCAAGGATCGTGAAATTCTGCGCCACGATCCGCATCTGCTGGTTGAGGGCGCGCTGATCGCCTCGTTCGCAATGCGGGCGCACACGAGCTACATCTACGTGCGTGGCGAATATATCCGCGAGCGCGAAGCGCTGCAGCGCGCGATCGATGAAGCCTACGCGGCGAAACTGATCGGCCGCAACAACGTCCACGGCTGGGATTTTGACCTCGTCGTGCATCACGGCGCTGGCGCTTACATCTGCGGCGAGGAAACCGCGATGCTCGAAAGCCTCGAAGGCAAGAAGGGGCAGCCGCGCTTGAAGCCGCCGTTCCCGGCCAACGTCGGGCTTTATGGTGCGCCGACGACGGTCAACAATGTCGAGAGTATCGCTGTCGCCGGCGACATTCTGCGTCGCGGGGCGGATTGGTTCGCGGGGCTCGGATTGCCGAACAATACCGGCACCAAGCTGTTCCAGATTTCAGGCCACGTGGCGCGGCCGTGCGTCGTCGAAGAAGAAATGGGCATTCCGCTGCGCGAATTGATTGACAAGCATTGCGGCGGCGTGACGGGCGGATGGGACAATCTCCTCGCGGTCATTCCAGGCGGATCGTCGGTGCGCTGCATTACAGCCGAGCAGGCGACCGGCGTGACGATGGATTTCGATGCGCTCGGCAAGCTCGGCTCGGGGCTTGGCACGGCAGCGGTTATCGTCATGGACAAGTCGACTGACATCATTGGCGCGATCCGGCGTCTTGCGTATTTCTACAAGCATGAAAGCTGCGGCCAGTGTACGCCGTGCCGCGAAGGCACCGGTTGGATGTGGCGCGTGCTTGAGCGCATGGAGCGGGGCGAAGCTGAAAAGCGCGAAATCGATCTGCTGTTTGAAGTGACCAAGCAGGTTGAAGGTCACACGATCTGTGCGCTGGGCGATGCTGCCGCTTGGCCAGTGCAGGGCTTGATCAAGAATTTCCGTCCGGTGATCGAAGCGCGCATTGATCAGTATCAGGCGCGGCACAGCAAGGTGGCGGCGGAGTAAGCGATGGCAACAACGTCGACACCTCACCCGGCGCTTAGCTTTCGGCACACCCGCGCCGCATGGGCCTGCCTTTCCTCGAGAGGAAGAGTAAGAGAGCGCTCGTCTCCCTCTTCCCTTGGGGAGTGGGTCGGGGTGAGGGGGTGGCCTTTGAGATTACGGTGGGTCGGCAGTTCGCCCCCTCACCCGGCGCTATCCGCCTACCTCTCCCCAAGGGGAGAGGTAAAAGTGCGTGCGTCTCCCTCTCCCCTTGGGGAGAGGGTTGGGGTGAGGGGGTAGAATGTTATGCGTACTGGGCTCGTTCAAATTGCGCGCGATCTGCGACGCTGCGAGACCTCTGCCGAGGTCAAATTGTGGGCTGCGCTTCGCAACCGTCAAATCGATGGTTGGAAGTTCAAACGGCAAGTTCCGTTTGGAAATCATGTGCTCGACTTTTTTTGCTATGACGCGCGCGTCGCCATCGAAGTGGATGGAGCGACGCATTCGACAGAGCAAGAAATTGCTAAAGACGCCGAGCGCACGGCTTTTTTGGCGGACAATGGCGTGCAGGTTCTCAGGTGCACAAATACGGAGATCAAAGAAAACTTAGATGGCGTGTTGGAGATGATTTACCTGCAGCTGGGTCAGCAGACCGCCCCCTCACCCGGCGCCCCAAGATTGGCGCTGCCGCGCCGGAGCGCCGACCTCTCCCCAAGGGGAGAGGTGAAGTGGGAGCTCGATAAATCATGACCAAGCAACTGATCATCGATGGCGATTGCGTCTCCCTCTCCCCTTGGGGAGAGGGTCGGGGTGAGGGGGTGGCCTTTGAGATGACGGTGGGTCGGCAGACCGCCCCCTCACCCGGCGCCCCAAGATTGGCGCTGCCGCGCCGGGGCGCCGACCTCTCCCCAAGGGGAGAGGCGAAGTGGGGGCTCGATCACCCGGCGCTATGCGCCGACCTCTCCCCAAAAGGAGAGGCGAAGTGGGAGCTCGATAAATCATGACCAAGCAACTGATCATCGATGGCACGCCAATTGAAGTTGAGGACGGCACGACGCTGATGCACGCGTGCGAGGCGGCCGGCTCGGAAATTCCGCGCTTTTGCTATCACGAGCGGTTGTCGATCGCGGGCAACTGCCGCATGTGCCTGGTCGAAGTCCAAGGCTCGCCGAAGCCGGTGGCGTCGTGCGCGATGCTGGTCAACGATTTGCCGCCGAACAAGGACGGCTCGCCGAAAATCGTTTCGACCAACACGGCGCTCGTCAAGAAGGCGCGGGAAGGCGTGATGGAATTTCTGCTGATCAACCATCCGCTCGATTGTCCGATCTGCGATCAGGGCGGCGAATGCGATCTGCAGGATCAAGCCATGGCGTTCGGCATCGGTGGATCGCGCTATCGGGAAAACAAGCGCGCGGTCGAAGAAAAGCATATCGGGCCGCTGATCAAAACGATCATGACGCGCTGCATTCATTGCACGCGCTGCGTTCGCTACATGACGGAAGTGGCGGGCGTGGAGGAATTAGGTCTGATCTCTCGCGGCGAGGACGCCGAGATCACAACCTATCTCGAAAACGGTATTCTGTCGGAGATGAGCGCCAACGTCGTTGACCTCTGCCCTGTCGGCGCGCTGACGCATCGGCCGTGGGCGTTCAATGCCAGGCCCTGGGAAATGACCGGCACGGAATCGATCGACGTCATGGACGCGGTCGGCAGCGCCATTCGTGTCGATACACGCGGCGGCGCGGTGATGCGCGTGCTGCCGCGAAACAACGATGCCGTGAATGAGGAATGGATTTCCGACAAGACGCGGCACGTTGCCGATGGCTTGAAATCGCAGCGTCTCGATCAGCCGTTCATTCGCAAAAATGGGCGATTGGAACCAGCGACATGGAACGCTGCGCTAAGCCTCGTTGCCGAGAACCTCAAGGCCGCGAAACCGGATCGGATCGGCGCCATCGCGGGTGATCTGGCGGGTGCCGAAGAGATGTTCGCGCTCAAGGATTTGCTGACGCGGTTTGGCGCCACGTCGTTCGATTGCCGCCAGGCCGGCGACAAGCTGGATCCCAAGCTCGGACGCGCCAGCTATCTGTTCAATTCGTCGATCGAGGGCATTGAGCTGGCCGATGCGATTTTGATCGTCGGCAGCAATCCAAGGCTTGAAGCGCCGATCCTGAATGCGCGCATTCGCAAGCGTTGGCGCGCGGGCGGGTTGAAGGTCGGTGTTGTCGGCCAGGCGGCCGATGTGACGTATCCGGTCGACTATCTCGGAGCTGGTCCCGAAACGTTGGTCGACATCGCCAACGGTCGCCATGCGTTTGCTGAGGTTCTTAAGTCGGCGAAATACCCGATGGTGATTGTCGGACAAAGCGCATTTGCGCGGGCCGATGGTCTTGCCGTATTGGCGGCGGCGGCGCGGATCGCCGTTGACGCATGTGCTGCAAAAGACGCCGCGTGGAATGGGTTCAACGTCTTGCACACCGCGGCGGCGCGCGTCGCTGGTCTCGATCTCGGCTTCGTGCCGGGCAAAGGCGGCAAGGATCTCGCCGGAATTCTCGGTGGCGGACTGGAATTCGTTTATCTGCTCGGCGCCGATGAGTGCGATCTTTCAGGCCTCGGTTCGGCATTCGTCGTCTATCAGGGAAGTCACGGTGATCATGGCGCATCACGCGCCGACGTGGTGCTGCCGGGCGCCGCCTACACCGAAAAGAGCGCGACTTACGTCAATACTGAAGGCCGGGCGCAGCAGACGGTGAAAGCCGCGTTCGCGCCGGGCGACGCCAAGGAAGATTGGACGATCCTGCGCCAGTTGTCGCAACAGGCTGGTGCGACGTTGCCATATGATCGGCTGAGTGAGTTGCGCGCCGCCATGTACAAGAGCGCGCCGCAGCTTGCGCATCTGGATGCAATCGAGACGCGCGCCGTCTCTGGGCTGGAAACCTTGGCGAAGCTCTCCGGAGTGGTGTCGCCCGAACCCTTCAAGACGGCCATCACGGATTTCTACATGACCAATCCGATCGCGCGGTCGTCCGCCGTCATGGCCGGCATGAGCGCACTCCGCGCCGCGCACGACCAAAAACTCAGCGCGGCGGAGTGAGTGGCATGATCGACGCGCTTTCGACGGCGATGACCGACTACGGGTGGAACCTGCTGGCTCTGATCGGCTTCTCGCTGCTGGTCCTCGTCGGCCTGCTGCTCGTCGTCGCCTACTTGCTGCTGATGGATCGCAAAGTCTGGGCGGCGGTGCAGTTGCGGCGGGGTCCCAACGTCGTCGGCCCGTTCGGGCTGTTGCAGTCCTTCGCCGATTTGCTGAAGTTCGTTTTCAAAGAGCCGGTGATTCCTGCCGGTGCCGACAAGGCCGTGTTCCTGCTCGCCCCGGTGGCGACGGCGATGTGTGCGCTGGCCGCGTGGGCCGTGATCCCGGTCAGCGAAAATAGCTGGGGTAAGTGGGTCATCTCGGACCTGAACGTCGGCATTTTATATCTGCTGGCGATCTCGTCGCTTGGCGTCTACGGCGTCATCATGGGCGGCTGGGCGTCGAACTCGAAATATCCGTTCATGGGCAGCCTGCGTTCGGCCGCGCAGATGGTTTCGTATGAGGTGTCGATCGGCTTCGTGATTATCTGCGTGCTGCTGTGCGTCGGCTCGCTCAACATGACGGCGATCGTCAATGCGCAGAAGGATGGGATCGGGACAAGTGCTGGGCTGACGCCGTCGCTGTTGGATTGGCATTGGCTGGCGCTGTTCCCGATGTTCGTCGTATTCTTCATTTCGGCGTTGGCCGAGACCAACCGTCCGCCGTTCGATCTGCCGGAGGCGGAATCCGAACTCGTCGCCGGCTTCATGGTCGAGTACGCGTCGACGCCCTATCTGCTGTTCATGCTCGGCGAATACGTGGCGATCACGACGATGTGCGCGCTGACGACGATCCTGTTTCTCGGCGGCTGGCTGCCCCCGGTCGATATTTGGCCGCTGAACGCGGTGCCGGGCATCATCTGGTTTCTGCTGAAAGTTGTGTTCGTTTTCTTCATGTTCGCGATGGTGAAGGCGTTCGTGCCGCGCTACCGCTATGATCAACTGATGCGATTGGGCTGGAAAGTGTTTCTGCCTCTGTCGCTGGTCATGGTCGTGCTGACGGCCGGCGTGCTGCATTTTGGAGGCCTCGCCCCATGAAAGGAGGCGCTGTGAATATCGCCCAGGGCGTCAAATCGCTTTTCCTCGCCGAGTTCGTGTCGGCGTTCTTCCTGACCATGCGCTACTTCTTCGCGCCGAAGAAAACGCTGAACTATCCGTTTGAAAAGGGTCCGCTCAGCCCGCGCTTTCGCGGCGAACATGTGCTGCGTCGCTATCCCAACGGAGAAGAACGCTGCATCGCGTGCAAACTGTGCGAAGCGATCTGTCCGGCGCAGGCGATCACGATCGAAGCTGGTCCACGGCGCAACGACGGCACGCGGCGGACGACACGTTACGACATCGACATGACCAAGTGCATCTATTGCGGGTTATGTCAGGAGGCCTGCCCGGTGGATGCCATTGTCGAGGGTCCGAACTTCGAGTTCGCGACAGAGACGCGCGAGGAACTGTTCTACGACAAGGACCGTCTGCTCGCGAATGGCGACAGGTGGGAGCGCGAAATCGCGAAAAATCTGGCGATGGATGCGACGTACAGGTGATGGATTTGAGACACGTGATAGCCACGACATACGCAGCCCGTTCTGTAGTGCTTCCGCGCGGTGCGCAGCGCGCCCTCGCCAAGGGGAGCGACTGATGGCGACGGCGGCTTTTTTCTATCTGTTCGCGGTGCTGGCGGTCGCTTCGGCGGCGATGGTTATCCTCGCCAAGAATCCCGTGCACGCAGTGCTGTTTTTGATCCTGACATTCTTCAACGCGGCGGGCTTGTTTATTCTGCTTGGCGCTGAATTTTTGGCGATGCTGCTGATCGTCGTCTATGTCGGCGCGGTGGCGGTGCTGTTCCTGTTCGTCGTGATGATGCTCGACGTCGACTTTGCCGAGCTGAAAGCCGGCTTCATCAAAAACGCGAAGGTTGGCGCGCTGGTCGGTGGCGTGGTGCTGGCTGAACTGGTGGCGCTGTTTGCGTTCCAGGGTTTGCAAATTGCGCCGGCTAAAGTGCTGGCGGCGGCAACGCCATCGGACATCTCAAACACCGAAGCGCTCGGCCGCTTGATTTACACCAAGTACGTCTACTTCTTTCAAGGGTCGGGCATGATCCTGCTGGTGGCGATGATCGGCGCCATCGTGCTGACGCTGCGCCATCGCGAAGGCGTCAAACGGCAGTCGATCGCGGCACAGGTCGCGCGCGGACCGGCGACAGCTATGTCGATCGTGAAGGTGCCAAGCGGCAGCAGCGTCATTCCGGCGGCCAAGTCCAAGGAGGCGGCGGAGTGATGGTCGGCAACGGCGCGAAGGATCCGAATATCGCTTCACTCGATGAGGCGCGGCGGCGGAAAGCCGAGCAGGACCGCGCGGCGAAGCGGGCGGCGCGGGTGGTGACGACCGGCACGATCGGCCAGCGGGTGTTTGGCGGTATGGCGATTGCCGTCGCCGTCGCGTATCTCGCTTGGCTCGTTGGTGGGCTTGGTGGCACGGCGGCACCCAATGCGACATCCATCGAGGCAACACCATGAGCATCGGCCTTGGGCATTATCTGACGGTGGCTGCGTGCCTGTTTACGCTTGGCATGTTCGGCATCTTCCTCAATCGCAAGAATGTCATCGTGATCTTGATGTCGGTCGAGCTCATGCTGCTCGCGGTCAACATCAACTTCGTGGCGTTCTCAAAGTTTAACGGTGATCTCGTCGGCCAGGTGTTCGCGCTGTTCATCCTGACGGTGGCTGCGGCGGAAGCGGCCATCGGCTTGGCGATTATCGTCGTCTACTTCCGCAATCGCGGGTCGATCGCGGTCGAAGACGTCAACATGATGAGGGGGTGATCTGGCATGATCGACATCCTTCTCAGTTCAGTCATTCAGGCGATCATAAATCCGCGATGGTGGCTGGCCGTCATCGGCGGAGCGGTAGCAGCTGTGATTTTGATCGCGTTTCTCGTCTACGTGGGATTTCTCGCAGCATGATCTACACGGCTATCGTTTTTCTGCCGCTCATCGGCGCACTCATCGCCGGGCTTTTTGGCCGCGCTCTCGGCGACCGCCCGTCCGAGCTTTTGACGACGGCGCTGCTGCTGATCGCGGCTGGTCTGTCTTGGGTTGCCTTCGTGCAGGTAGGGATTGGGCACGAAACGCACAAGGTACAATTGCTGCGCTGGATCACGTCCGGCGAACTCGATACGTCGTGGTCGCTGCGCATCGATACGCTGACATCGGTGATGCTGGTGGTTGTGACGACGGTGTCGAGCCTCGTGCATATGTACTCGATTGGCTACATGCACGAAGACGATTCGCGGCCGCGATTTTTCGCGTTCCTGTCGCTTTTTACGTTCGCCATGCTCATGCTGGTGACGAGCGACAACCTGCTGCAAATGTTCTTTGGCTGGGAAGGCGTAGGGCTCGCCAGCTATTTGCTGATCGGGTTTTGGTACAAGAAGCCATCGGCTAATGCGGCGGCGATCAAGGCGTTTGTCGTCAACCGCGTCGGCGATTTCGGTTTTGCCCTCGGCATCTTTGCGCTGTTCTTCGTCTTCAAGTCGGTCAATCTCGACGCGATCTTTGCTGCTGCACCCAGTGGGGTTGGCCAGACGTTCGTGTTCGCTGGATACGACGTCGACATTCTGACGACGATCGCGCTGTTGCTCTTCATGGGCGCGATGGGGAAATCCGCG
>JAIEPV010000064.1 GCA_019748215.1 Hyphomicrobium sp. | reverse complement strand
CCGCGTGTCGCTCTGACTTTCGTCACCGGCAAATTCTCTCTGAACTGCTGCAGCACCGACACCACCAGATCGCCGCCCTGATTGACTTCGGCAACCAATCGGTCAGCTGCAAAATCGTCGTAAGCCGCCAGCGCCGCCCGCGCCCAGACTTCCGGCGTGCGCCCTTGAATGGTGCGATCCGCCAACACATAAGCTCGGCCATCGACGCCCAGCGCTGCAACGATGATGCCGCACGCATCCGAACTCGCCGTGGCCGTCACCGGCGGATCGAGCGCCACGACGATGCGGGCCAACTCCGGCGCTGCCGCCGCTCGCGCGTCTTCAATCCAATGGCGCCGCCACAAAGCCTGCGCCGTATCCTCGATAATCTCGCCGAGCAATTCCTGCCGGCCGAGCACCGACCCCGCATAGCGCCGGGTCATTTCAGCCAGAAACGTCGGCGCAAGATTGTCGGCGTTGTCGGCCGTCGCGAGCCGTGTCGTCACCGTCCCGGCGTCGCCAATCAGTCCCTTCAGGAAAGCCGTGGAGCGCGGAGTCGTCGTCGCCACCACGCGAGGATGGCTGCCAAGCCGCAGACCAAACTGCAACATGTCCCACGCCGCCTGCGCTTCCCGCCACTTCGCAATCTCATCGCACCAGGCGTGCGAAAACTGCGGGCCGCGCAGCGCCTCGCGCTCATCGGCCGAAAACATTTCAGCCACCGCGCCGGTCGGCCACGTGATGCGCCGCTTCGAGGGTTCAAACAGCGGCCGTTCGATGGGCCGGTGACAAGTAAGCAACCCCGATGCGCCCTCGATCATGACGTTGCGCACATCCGCCAGCGTCTTGCCGACCAAGGCGATGCGCACACCCGCTGCACTTGGCGCTGTCGCGATGCCACGCACCCACTCGGCACCGGCCCGCGTCTTGCCCGACCCGCGCCCGCCCAAGAGCAACCAGACTCTTTTTCTTGCGCCCGGCGACTCGCGTTCCGCGAGCCGGCCGCCGGGCGCGGAACATGCGTCGGGCGGCCGGCTCTCCGGAGGAGAGTCGCCCGACGCCAAGGAAGAATCAGAGTCGGCAGGCGCGTAGCGGCTCGGAGTGGCACGACGCTCCGCGTCGGGCGGCCGGCTCCCCGCAGGGGAGTCGCCCGACGCCAAGAGAGAACCGGAGTCGCCCGACGCCAAGAAAGAAGCGGAGTCGCCGCGCGCCAACAATAACGGCTCTAACTGATCGTCGCGGGCCCACAGCTCCCAATCGTATTCTAGAAACTGAAGTTCGGCGTCACTCAGCAGCGCCAGCGCGGCGGCGAGGTTTCCGCCCGCCATTGAGGCGCTCAAGGCGTTCCGCAATCTCGCGGCGTAAATCTTCCGCATGGCGCAGGGCCTCCGTATCCTTGACACTGTTCCGAGGCGCGGCGCTCTTGATCATTTCCCGCTGCATGTCGATCGCCTTCTCCAGACTGTTGACCATTTGCGACAGCGCCCGCGACGCTCGCTCGCGGTCTTGCGACGAGACGCCTTTCTGCTGTTCGAGCTTCGTAAGTTCGAGGTCGATGGTGTTGTAGACGCGCTGCACCAGCGCCTTCGGCTTGGCCGAAGGTTTAGAGCGGGCCGGTTTTGTCTTTTTCGATGCCGCTGTCGGGATGGCGTCAGGTGCGGGCGCTTCGACGTGCACCGGCGGCGCAGGCTCAACCGGCTCAGCGACCTTGATCTTGAGCGCCGCCCCCGCCGATTTTTTGGGCGGCTTTCGCGGCCCGGTTTTGGCGGCCGCCACTTTGGGCTCAGCTTTGGCTTTGATCTTCCGCGTTGCTCTACGCTTCGACGACGTCACGGCCCCGCTCGCAGCCATTCCGGGCACCTCACACGTCGCTATTTTGGAAATTGAAATTAGATTTCGTGATTTTGGAAATCGCGAGACCGCGACGTCGCCCGTGAGGGTCGAAGACCCATCGGCTTACTATTCGCGGTATACACAAACTATACTTGCGAAGCGTCGCGCTGTCAATTGACTATCTAAGGTAAACGCGATTTTTTACTAATCAATACAGCCTCTTGGGCGGCTACATTGTAGAACGCATCAAGTATAAACCAGCCGCACACAGCGGGGATAACTTTACCGTTGAAACTTTCGTGATCGGCATTCAGTCGCGCCAGACGGGGCTCGCCCGCAGACGCCCGTCAGCGCGCCGTACCCCCTGGCCGCGCCCTTTACGGCGCCGATGGCCCCTCAGGCAGCGGGTCGATAATATAGCGCTCGTAGTTCGCGGTTTTGACTCGCCGCTCGTTCATCGCCAGCGAGCGCACTGAAACGCCGGCCTGATGCACGGTTTCGGGCGAACCTGAAATCAGCGGGTGCCACCAGGCGAGATCTCGCCCCTCCGCCACCACGCGATATCCGCACGTCACCGGAAGCCACGCTAATTCCCGGACTTTCTGCACGTCGATCTCAATGCAGTCAGGCATTTTGGCAAACCGGTTGGGATAGTCGCTACACTGGCACGATCGAACATGCAGCATCGAGCACGACAGCCGCGTCAGATAAATATCGCCGCTGTCCTCGTCTTCGAGCTTGATCAGGCAGCAGCGCGCACATCCATCACACAGCGATTCCCATTCGCCGCGGTCCAACTGTTCAAGCGTTTTGGTTTTCCAGAACGGAAGCTCGCTTGCCGTCACTTCATCCTCGCAGCCTGCCTTGTCCCGGCCTTATAAAGGGCAACACTGCGCCGGACTATGGGATTCGTCGTCGTGATCACGGTGGCGGTGTCACGGGGATGGCGTGCGCTGCCGGGGTGCGGACGTGAGATGCGAAGACTTGAACTTTGCTGACGGGTCGCCGGCGCGCTATGACCCGCCGGGCGTCCGGCGCGCAGATGACTGCTGATTTGGGAACAGTGAAACTTTGAACGACTGGTTTTTGCGGCAAGGTGGTCGCGACCGCCTGATCAACTGGCTTGGGATCGATTCAAAAATCAATTCCGTCCTGGCAGAGTCGTGGTCGCGCGCCGTCGACACGTGGAACGCAGCCTCCAGCTTTTTCGCGCGCTTCCAGCTCACCGGCTGGCGCCGCCTGCTGAACGAACTTGCGTCCGAAGGCGTCACGCTGGCAACCGGCGGTTTCATCTTGCTGTACGCGGCCGCTCTCCCGGCCCTGCTCGAATTCGACGAAAGCAAATTCCTCACCGGAAAATTCGCCGTCAAGTTTCTTGATGCCAACGGTAACGAACTCGGCAAGCGCGGCATCCTGCACAACGATGCCGTCCCGCTCGACGACATTCCCGACGTGCTGATCAAAGCCACGCTCGCCACCGAAGATCGTCGCTTCTTCGAACACTGGGGCGTCGACTTTTTCGGCACCGCGCGCGCCTTGATGACGAACATCCAGGCCAACGATGTCGTGCAAGGCGGCTCGACACTCACGCAGCAGCTCGCCAAGAATTTGTTTCTCTCGTCCGAGCGTTCCGTCGAACGCAAAATCAAGGAACTGTTTTTGTCGTTCCTGCTCGAGAGCCGCTATTCCAAACGCGATATCCTGAAATTGTATTTCGATCGCGCCTACATGGGCGGCGGCGCTTTCGGTGTCGAGGCTGCGGCGCAATACTACTTCGGCAAATCCGTGCGCGATGTCACGATGGCCGAGGCCGCTCTGATGGCGGGACTTTTCAAGGCGCCCGCCAAGTATGCGCCGCATGTCAATTTGCCGGCATCGCGCGCCCGCACCAACGAAGTTCTCGATAACCTGGTCGAAGCCGGATTTTATACATCGGGGCAAGTCCACGCCGCCCGCCTCTCGCCCGCCAAGACCGTCGACAATCGCGCGACCACCAGTCCTGAGTGGTTTCTTGATTGGGCCTACGACGAGGTTCAGCGCCTTGCCGAAGGCAAAGGTCAGTACGTGCTCACCGCCCGCACCACCGTCGACATGACGCTGCAGCGCCAAGCCGATGAAGCCGTGCTGGCGGCGCTGCGCAAAGACCGGCGCAGCATGAATATTCAATCCGCGGCACTTGTCGTCACCGAAACCGACGGCGCCGTCCGCGCCATCGTCGGCGGACCCGATTACGCGGAAAGCCAATTCAACCGCGCCACCAAAGCCAAGCGCCAGCCGGGCTCGTCATTCAAGATTTACGTCTACGCCACCGCCCTTGAAAACGGCTACACACCCGACACCATCGTTCGCGACGCCTCGCGCTCGTGCGGAAAATGGTCGCCTCAAAACTACGGCGGCGGACACGGCTCGGGCGCGCGCATGCCGATGTGGCTGGCCATGGCGAAATCCTACAACACCGTGGCCGCTGAAACGTCGTTCGCAGTCGGCCGCGAAAAAGTTCTCGACATGACCAAGCGGCTCGGCGTGGCCGGTGTCACCAAATCCTGTTCGATGGCGCTCGGCGATGGTGGCGTGACGCTGATCGATCACATCGGCGGCGTCGCGACATTCGCGAATGGCGGCAAGCTGGCGCGAGCTTACGGCATCCTCGACATCACGACCTCAAAGGGCGATCTTCTTTATTCGCGCGAACGCGACGAACCGCCGGCCAAGCAGGTCGTGTCCCGAAAAGTCGCCGAGCAGATCAACCAGATGATGCAAAAAGTCGTCACCGACGGCACCGGCCAAAAAGCCGCTCTGCCTTTCACAAATGTCGTCGGCAAAACCGGCACCTCCACCGGTCCGAAGGATGCGTGGTTCGTCGGTTTCACCGGCAAGTATGTCGGCGGCGTCTGGCTCGGCAACGACGACAACCGGCCAATGCGCGGCGGCCAAGGCGGCGTCACTGGCGGACAATACGCCGCTCCGCTTTGGAACGCCTTCATGACGGTTGCCCACACCGATATGAACATCCCCGACATTCCCGGCATCGAGCGCCATCCCGTGCAAATCGCCGAACGCCAACGGCTCGCCGACGTTCGCGCCGCCGAAGTCGCCGCTGGAATTTCGCAACCCTCGACTGACAACGCGGCCCGGCCGCAAAGCATCATGTCTGACAAAACCCGCGCCGCATTGAAAGGCCTCGCCGTGGCGCTGCGCAAAGCCGGCGGCATAGAGCAACCGCTCGTCGAGCCGGCGACGACACCGAATGCGAAGCCGGGCTCATCACCCGGCGCGCCGCCCGGATCATCTGATCCATCATCGCCTGGACCCAATGATCCAGCCGTCAAACCCGACCGCCGCGCCACCTTAGCGCCGACGTCGGCTCCGCCTCCAACCACCACTCAGGAGGCAACCGGTCGTGGCCGCGAGTGATGTCACACCCGTTGGATCGGCACGGCTTGCAGCATCGCTGCCGGAGATGACCGAACCTGCTGCCAGCATGTCACTGCCAAAGCTCATGGGTCAGCTTGTGCGCCTCGTCGCACAGTTCGTGGCCGCGATCGCCGCCATCGCTGCAGCCCTCGTGATCGGCGTTATGTCCAGCCGCAGCATGATCGCCAACGGCTCGATATTTTCGACCGACGTCGTCGGTCCCTGGCAGCACTGGCGTTCGGCCGGCCGCGCCTCCGCCGATCCCTACACCCGCGCCCACTTGATGACATCCGGGCAACTTCTGCTGGCCAGCGACAGCGCCGGAGTTTTCGAAGCCAGCACCGACACGCTCGGCGCCCGCCTGCATTCGTCGTGCGACTACGTGATTGAAGGACCCGATCCGCGCGGCATGTGGTGGAGCATGGCGGTATTCAACAGCAGCGGCGCGTTGATTGCCAACGATGCGGGCCGCTACACCTTCACCAGTGACACCGCCGCCATCAACCCGGATGGTTCCTACATCATCACGCTAGGCCGCGACGCCCGGCCCGGCAACTGGTTGCCGACGAGTGGCGCGGGCCGCTTGACACTGGTGTTCACAATGCTCGATCCGCCGACCGGCTTGTCGGACGAAGAACGCGCCGAGCGCAGCAAGCTGCTGCCGGCCATTCGCCGCGAGAGTTGCTCATGATGCAGCGTCTCGCCGGCCGAACATTGCCTTGGCGTTGGATCTTCGGCCTGCCGATCGCCGCCGCCGCCGTGCATATCATCGCGACGCTGGCAGCCGTCACTGACCAGCGGGCGTCGGCTTACACTCAGATCTTGGCGTTGCTAAAACCGAATACCATGACCGTCCTCGACCCGGTTGTGCCCGGCCAGCAGCCGCTGCCATTTCTCACATCCGACGTTCGCTACGCCATGTGTCCGTTCTCGACTTCGGCTGGACCGATCCGCGTCACAGCGCAACTACCCGACACCGGCTGGTCGGTTGGCGTGCTCCGTGCCGATGGTTCGAGCGCTTACTTCGCGTCGGCAGCTCCAGGCCGGCGCACAGCGATCGACTTGACGATCGTTCCCGACGACACGCGATTTCTCGGTTTAACGCCGCAAGCGCGCGGCCGCGTCGTCGATGCTGGGCCGCAGTTGAGCGTTGCGGCAGCGGAAGGTCTCGTCGTGATCCGCGCGCCTGACAAAGGCCCGGCCTACGACGCGCTGGCTTCCTCCACGCTGGCCCAGGCGTCATGCGAGGTTGCGCGCGATTGAAGCGATCAACGTCCGGCGGCCGCAATCATGAGGCTCGCGCCGCCCGCCTACTCGCCGACGTCAAGGCGATCGCGTCGCGCGACGGACGTGCCCGCATGATCCGATTGCAAGCGATCGACGTCGTCGTCCCAGCGCTCGTAGCGAATGCCCGGGAAAATCACGATCTCACCCGCATTCTGAACCGAGGCCGCGACGAGCGCGCGCTCCCGCGTCCGACCGACTCTCGACACCGCGTCGTGACGAAATTTCAGTATGCTCGCCATGTGCTGTTCCCTCGCCGGCAATGCCTGCACGCACACAACTGAGCTCAACCCATCGACCGAACCCGAGCCGCTCGACCGAGCATCGAGAATCAGTCGGCATCGCCATTTCAACGTCGAAGAGGTTAACCAAGCGTTAACGCCATCATGGCTCTCACGCCACCAGATCGTCGCCGAGAAAATGCCGCCCGTCGCCGTCTTCGACGTCGACGATCCAAATGTCGGCGTCGAACCTGATTTCACGCGCGAGATGCGCATCGACGGCATCGCTCGCCACCACCGCGCCGCCGAGCCCGGCATTCCAGCGGCGATCGAAATCCGCATCGTCGCGACCGGCCGGCGCTGGCGTAAACAGGGTCGATCCACCGTCGCGTCGCATGACCTTGATGAAGATCGCGCCCGCATCGCCATCACCGCGCCGTGCCACGACGGCCGTGGCTCCGTTGACAGCGCAGCGGCGCAGATAGGCTTTGACCCAAAGTTCAGATTTGAGGCGCATCAACCGAGACTTTGGCGGGTTCGCCGCCGATGCTCAAGTCTTGAACCCGACGAGAGACGGTCGAAACGCAGCCGGGCGTTGCCGGTGTGCTGTGCCTCATCGCTGCGCCGCACGAGCCGGCGGCGGCTTGACCGCGGTGGGCTTCACCGTCGCCGGTTTGGCTTGTCCCGGCTTAGCAAGCGCCGCTTGCCCCTGCTGGCGCATCAGCCGGCTGACCAACGGCCCTGAGATCCGCGAACTTTCCGGCAATTTTTGATCCAACTCGAATTCGCGGATGGCGCGCGCCACTTGCGGCGTCAGCGCGCCATCGATTTTGCCCGGCTGATAGCCGAGCGCTGCGAGATACTGCTTCACCGAACGGACCACGGCATCGGCGTCAGGTGTGGTTTTTGCCAAAGCTTGCCGGTTCGTCGACGATGTCGCCGAGCTGCCAAGCACGATTCGGCTCAACAGCTCTTGCGACGCCGAAGCCGTCAGCGTCTCCAATCCATAATCTTGCTCATAGGCCAAGATGGCGGCGCGCGTGACAAGCCCCTGCACGCCATCGGCGCTGCCGGCTTCGTAGCCCCGGGCATTGAGTTCGCGTTGCACGCCACGCACGATATCAGCCGGGCTGACCCGCGTGTCGCTCGATGGCGCAGGCTCGCTTTGCGCGTTGAGGACCGCCGGGGTGGCGGCAGTTGCAGCGCCACCGATTTCGATCGTCGCGTCGGTTGCAACGGTGATCGCATGGATCGATGCGTCACTCTCGCGCGCCATGGCCAGCGGCGACACACCGGCATCGTGCCCGCGACGATTGGATTGTAGCAGCATCATGTTGATTGCCACGCTGCTCAAAATCAGCGTCGAACATAGCGCCATAGATTTCGCAGCGGTCAATCGCATCACAAACGTCTGTCGTCCTCAGGCGAGTTGGCCGCGCGGCGCGCATTGGTGAGTGGTGGCGGCGATTATCGCTGCGAGGCGTTAAGACGTTCTTAACCGTGGCCTTGACGACCGCTTGCGAGGCTTCGCGTGCGCATCAACGATCGCTAAAAAAAATCGATAAAATATGGAACAATTACCGCGCAAATGCATCTCGATTTTGTCGGCTTGCGAAGGCGTTTTCTTGAACCCTCAATGCTACAAATCATTCTGCAAGGTGTGTTTATTCGAGCAGATATCGCCACAGCAGCGCGGCGATGAATTACGTTTATTGAGTTTGCGTCATGGGTCTTCTTCGTATTGCAGTCGTCGTTGCGGCAGGCGTTGCCCTGCTGCCGTCCGACCGTGAAAGCCAAGACAAACTATACGATCGTGCGGCTTCCGCGACGACGTGGGCCATGACGTTCTGCGATCGCAACACCGCCACGTGCGAACAAGGCGCGCAACTGTGGACCAAGTTTGTTGCCAAAGCCGAATTCGGCGCCAAGGTCGCGCTCGATCTTGCCCGCGATCGCTATTCCGGCGATGTCGTGATCGGCAACGCTGATAGCGACGGCAAAACGTCGCCGCTGCCACAAATGGATTTACCGGCGCGAACCGCACCGGCCGTGCTCGAACGTCGCGGCG
>JAIEPV010000180.1 GCA_019748215.1 Hyphomicrobium sp. | reverse complement strand
GACGTGTTTTGCGTTGTGGAGCTCATACGCAGCGCTACGCTCTCACAACTCAATGCGCAGCATTCATCGCAATTTCGTGCCTCGACCATCCAACGAGGCCGCAACAATCTAGGGAGTTCGTCGCATGAAAAGTACCAAAGTCGTCGTAAGCCTGACTGTCGCCGTTGCGGCAATATCGGGGCTGGCGGGACCAGCATCGGCTGACTCCGCCAATGGCACATGGCTGCGCGATAACGGCGCCCACGTCCTCGCCTTCGACTGCGGCGGCGGTCTTGGCCTGAAGGTCGTGAAATCGCCGGAACCCGCCAAGGTTGGCAAGACCATCATGTGCGGCGGCAAGAAAACGTCTGAAAACAAGTGGAAAGGCACCGTGCTTAATCTGGACGATGGGCAGAAATATTCGGGTTATGTGTCGGTCAGCGGTGGCAGCCTGACGCTGTCGGGATGCGTGCTCGGCGGCATCATCTGCAAGAACGACACCTGGTCGCGCATCAAATAGCGCTGCGGCTTTCCTTCGGCTCCAAAAACCGATGCCGATCGGCGGGATTGGACATCAGGCACGTCTGACGGCTGCCAAACCAGCGCAAGCGATTGCGCTGGACCCAATCGTAGAGGCGGTCGCCGATCACCGGCGGCACGACGCGTGCGAGCGTTGCAAGCCATCGCCAAGGTGCCGGCAGCGTCCGTCCGGCGGCAACAACGCCGGCCCATTTGACGTGCGCGACACCATCGGCCAGCACCATGAAGGTGTCGAAGCGATCCACATCCAGGTTGTAGTGGCGATAAAGCGCGCGCGGGATCGGCTGCTGGATCGCAGCGAACCGGCTGCTGCCTTCGGGATCGCGGGCCATCATCCAGCCGACGCCGGTAGAACACAACACACACAGTCCGTCGAAAATGATCAGCGGCGCGTCATCGTCAAACGCCGGGACCGCCGGATCGTCGCGGTAGCTGTACGGTTTGCTCGCGGGCTGGCGGATTGGCTGGGGCATCGGCGTGTCCTCGGTTGCTTCGACGCTAACCGGCTGCTGCGAGAACACCACGCCGCACGTTGCCGCGAGTGTGCAACGACAGGCATCGGAAAAGCCGCCTGCAACGTTAAACCCGCATGACCTCCAAACGTCCGCTGCACATCGTCTGGTTCAAACGGGATCTGCGCATCGCCGATCACGCTGCCCTCGCCGGTGCGGCAGCGGCAGGTGCGTCGGTCGGCCAGCCGGTGCTGCCGCTGTTCATCGTCGAGCCGGATCTGCTGGCTGAGGCGGATCAGTCGGCGCGCCAATGGGCGTTCGCCAGCGAATGCCTCATCGAATTGCGCCGTGATCTGGCGGCGCTGGGCCAGCCGCTCGTCGTGCGCACCGGCGACGCCGTCGCCGTCCTCGACGCGATCCGCGAGACGCATGGCATCGCCGCGCTGTGGTCGCATCAGGAAACCGGCAACGGCTGGACGTTTGCGCGCGACCGGCGCGTCGCCGCCTGGACCAGAAGCCATGCGATCCCCTGGCATGAGCCGCGCCAGCATGGCGTGACGCGGCGGCTGGCATCGCGCAACGGCTGGGCGCGCGATTGGGACCAGCTCATGGGTGAGCCGCTCAGTCGGGCACCTGCCGCGTTGATGCCGGTGCCAATCGACGACCTTGGCCACGTGCCGGGCGTCCGTGACTTCGGACTGGAAGACGACGCTTGCCCTCAGCGCCAGCGCGGTGGGCGAACGGCGGCCGGCACAACCCTCGAGTCGTTCCTGACCGCGCGCGGCATGACCTACCGCCGCGCCATGTCGAGCCCGGTGACGGCCTACGATGCCTGTTCCCGGCTATCGCCGCATCTGGCGTGGGGCAGCCTGTCGATGCGGGAAGCGGCGAAAGCCACCTGGGGCCGGATGCGCGATCTCAAGCAACACTCGGGTCCTGCATCCGCGCCGGACGTCGCGCACTGGCGCGGCTCGATGATGTCGTTTTCCGGCCGTCTGCACTGGCATTGCCACTTCATCCAGAAACTGGAAAGCGAACCGCGCCTTGAATTCGAAAGCCTGCATCGCGCCTATCGCGATCTGCGACCAGTCGAGGCCGATGCCAGCCGCCTCGCGGCGTGGTCGCGCGGTGAAACCGGGTTCCCGTTGGTCGATGCGTGCATGCGGGCGCTGAACGCCACCGGCTGGTTGAATTTCCGCATGCGCGCCATGTTGATGTCGTTCGCCAGCTATCAACTGTGGCTGCCGTGGCGGCCGACCGGGCTTCATCTGGCGCGCGTGTTCACCGACTATGAGCCGGGCATCCACTGGTCGCAGGTGCAAATGCAGTCCGGCACCACCGGCATCAACACGCTGCGGATCTATAACCCGGTCAAGCAAAGCCTCGACCAGGATCCCGGCGGCGAGTTCATTCGCCACTGGCTGCCGGAACTCGCCAGTGTGCCGGACGCTTTCATCCACGAGCCGTGGCGCTGGGCTGATTTCGAAACACAGTGCGCCGGCCGCTATCCGGCCCGCATCGTCGATCATATCGCGGCGGCGAAGACGGCCCGCGATGCCGTCTGGTCGGTGCGTAAAACTAAGGCGGCAGCGCGCGAAGCCGACACCATTCAGGACAGGCACGGCAGCCGCAAGAGCGGCATCGCCATGACCGGACAGCGGCCAGTTAAGCCCGCGCGCCGCCGCAAGCCCGCAGCCAAGCCGCCCGGCCAATTGGACTTCGATCTATGACGAGAGATAGCCCACGATAGCCAGCGATATTTCCGCCTTCCTGCCGGTCAATCGGTGTTGCTTCCTGGTTCGTCGCACAAGCCGGCGTTATCACCGTTGCGCGCACATGCGGATGGGCCGCATCGCCAACAGGACGCCAACATGCCGACTTCACGATCCACGTTTATCGCTCTCGCCTTGGTGATGGTGGCCACAGCGGCGCCCGCCATGGCCGGCGCAAAAATCAACTGCACCAATGCCTCGTCGACCTTTGAAATGAATCATTGTGCCGAGCTCGATTTTTCCGCCGCCGATGCGAAGTTGAACAGCGTCTACAAGAGAGCCCTTGCCGCCGTGCCCGACATGGCGGTCGAAAAGCCCTACGATACGAAAAGCTGGCTCGCCGCGCTGCGCGAAAGCCAGCGCGCCTGGGTGGCGTTTCGTGACGCCGAGTGCAAAAATCACGTGGCGATGCTGTGGACCGGCGGGACCGGCGCAACCGTCGACATCCTCGGCTGCATGACCGAAAAAACCCAGGCCCGCAGCAAAGAACTGATCGATCGCTACATCGACCGGTAGGCATGCGGCACGCCATCGCGATCAGCCGCAGGGAACCAAGACATGCTCGCCGCCGTTAATATCATCGTACGTCGGCCGGAGTTTGTCCGGCGGACGCTCGTTGGCTTAACACGAACGGGAGACGCTTATGGCAGACGATAAAGGCAGCAACTCAAAAGCCATCATCGCTGAAAAACTCGGCACCGTTCTCGGCACGTCTTACATGCTGCAGGTCAAGACCCAGAATTTTCATTGGAATGTCACCGGGCCGAATTTCGGCCAGCTGCACATCCTTTTTGAAACCCAGTACAGCGAAATCCAGGCAGCCGTCGATGAGATCGCCGAACGCATTCGCGCGCTGGAAGCCGTCTCTCCCGGGAGCTTCGCTGATTTCGGCAAGCTCTCCGAAATCAAAGATGCGCCGTCGAAACCACCGGCCGACAAAGTCATGATCAAGATGCTCGCCGACGACAACGCGGCGCTATCCAAACTATGCACCGACGTTGGCACATTCGCCGACGACGCCGGCGACACGGCAACCGGCGATCTGATGAACGGGCGTATCGCGGCGCACGACAAGGCCGCGTGGATGCTGCGCGCGCATCTTCAGTGATGCGTCACAGTGCCCTCAAAAAACGCTCGCGATGAGCCTTTAAATCAGCACTTTTGAGCACAATGGCGATCTTTTTTTTGCCATTGGAATCACCAGTTTGATCGCAGATCCGAATGAAAGGGGACTGCGATGACTGGACTTCCCGACAACGTCGAAGACTTGCTGGCGCGGCTTGAGGATAACTCGCGCAGCGAACTCGATCTGGTGCATACGCTTGCGGAAGCCATTCGCCGCGCCGACGAACAGGTGCTGCGCGAAGTGCGTAGCGTGACGTTGCAGCACGAAATCCGGCGTGAAGCGATCCTCGGCGAATTGCACACGCTGGCCACACGTCTTTGCTGCCTGCCGCCGAAGCATCAGAGTTCGTTCTCGGCTGCCACGGCGCGTGCCGCCATCCGCCAGCAGACGCAGCCCGCTCCGCCGCCAGAGATGGAAACGCTGCCGAACAACGGTGGCGGCCACTGGCGCGAGGCGGCTCAAAATATCGACGAAGAACTCGATTTCACCTTCAATACGGCGGCGCCTCGGCATTAGCCGAGACGGCGAGAATTCCGCCAAGCGACGCAACAATGAAATGCGGTTTTGCAACCGAAGCCGGCCAAGCCGCATTGCCGCGATCAATCCAAATGGTTTGGTAGCCAAAGTCGCGAGCGCCTACGACATCCCACCAATTCGATGACACGAATATCATAGCCGCGGCCGGTTGCTTGAAAGTGTCCGTTGCAAGGGCATACGCAGCGGGCGCCGGCTTGTAGGTTCGGACAACTTGCGTCGAGAGGATCGCGTCGAGGCTCGTGCCAATTTCAGCGCCATCGATGGACGCTCCCAACCATTGCGGCGTGCCGTTGGAAAGAATGGCGCACGTATCGCCGCGTGCCTTGAGTGCCTGCAAAGTTGCGGCGGCGTCCGGATACGCGGGCAAAGTCGCGAACGCGCCGCATAGGTCGTCAACCAGCGCGTCATCGACGATGCCGTCGGCGGCAAGACTGTCGCGAAACGCATCGCGCGTGATCATTTCGAATGAACGAAAACGATCGCCCAGCGCCGAGAGCCACGCATAATCGAGCTGCGTGGCGCGCCAGCGTTCGAGCATCGGCGTCAGCCTAGTGCCGAGACGGGGCTCTGCGATGCGAAACGCGGCCGAAAGATCAAGTAGCGTGCCATAAGCGTCGAAAAGATACGTGGGCATCGTGGTGTTTCAAGCCTTTCGTTCGGCTATTGTCGTCTCGCGAATGTTCATTGAGCGATTGGTGAGTGGAGCCGCATCCAGCCAGCATATCGTTGAATGGATCCCGCCATGCGGAATGAGTCTTGGTGCGACCTTGTCGTGGATCCCGGCCTCCGCCGGGATGACGGAATATGTTATGTTGGGAACTAACGCCAAGACCACCGCCTGTGCCTTTGGGCATTGAATGGCCCAGGCGGGTCGCGCCGGGATGACGAATTGTTTTGCGATGGTTGGCCACTCCCTCACCGTCATGCCGACGCGACTCCTTAGAAGTCCCTTCAGGGACAGGTCGGCATCCACGACAAGCCTCAAAAAGCTGCTGCGACCGGTCCGCGACGAACCCAACCACACCGTCATCCCGGCGCGACTCCATAGAAGTCCCTTTAGAAAAAGGCCGTTATCCACGACGAGCACCCGACCGCGCCGTGCCGCGAACGATGGCCAGTCACTTCGGCTTATTGCCGCCGCCCGGCTCGTAGTTAATGACGATACACGCCACCGCCAGCAGCAAAATCGCCCCGCTTTCGTAAAGCAAATTGACCGGCGGCTGATCCTTGCCCTGCAAAATGACCAACCGGGCCAACGCCGTGATGGCGATGAACAGCGGCAGCGTAATCGGAATTTTCTTGCTGTCGTAATAGACGCCGACCATGGCCAGCACCTCGACATAAATGAACATCAGCAGCAGATCCTTCAACGCCACCGACCGGCCATCGATGATGACGTAAACCTCCTGCGCCATCGCCGCGATCGTGAAGACGGCGATGACCAGCAGGAATACGTTTTCCATCTGGTGGATGGTGGCGCTGATGGCGCTGCGATAGGGCTTGGTATCCAGAGGTTCCATGAAACTCCACGTGATCGTTGCGCACTGGCGAACGGTTCTGCCAGCGATGTTACACGCCTTCGCGCCCGCCGGATGACAGCGCGGCCACAAACGCGTCAGCGAGCGCATCAGGAAAAGTTGATTTGCATGCCGTCATACGCCGGCTCGATGCCGTCGGGCAATTCGCGACGCAGCGTCTCATAATCGATCTCACTCGTCATGTGTGTCAGGATCGTGCGCTTGGGCTTCAAGCGCTCGGCCCAGTGGATCGCCTGCTTGACGCTGAAATGACTTTCGTGCGGCGTATAGCGCAACGCATCGACCACCCACACATCGAGGCCTTCGAGCAGCGCCAGCGAGCTCTCCGGAATGGCGCTGATATCAGGCGAATACGCCACATCGCGCACCCGGTAGCCGAGCGACGCGATATCGCCATGCGTCTGCGGAATTGGCGTTGCGGTGATTGCGCCGCCCGCGCCCGCGATCTCAAGCGGCGAAACGCCGTCGAATTCAAAACCATTCAGGATCGGCCGGTACGCCGACCCTTCCGGTGTCGCAAAACAATAAGCAAAGCGATGCTTCAGGCTGTCGCCCGTCGGCTTGTCGAAATATACATCGACGCGCTTCTTCATTTGAAATGCCACCATGCGCAAATCGTCGATGCCGTGCGTATGGTCGGCGTGATCGTGCGTATAGAGTACGCCATCCAGCGCCAGCAATCGCACCGCCAAAATCTGCTCGCGAAAATCCGGCGAGGTGTCGACCAGCACGGACGTGCACCCAGCCCCGCCCATGCGCTCGAACAACGCCGAGCAGCGCAGCCGCCGGTTCTTCGGATTGGCTGGATCGCACGATCCCCAATTCATGCCGATGCGCGGCACGCCGCCCGATGAGCCGCAGCCGAGGATGGTCAGGCGATAGCTCATGTGCCGCCAGTACCTTCGCCGGAAGCCCCGCCGCTGCCGACGCTCGTCACAGCAGGTGCCACCGCACGCGCCCGATCAGCTTTGGTATAGAGCCTGAAAAAATTCTCTGTGGTCGCCGTTGCGATCGCCTCGCGTGTCACACCTTTCACGTCGGCCAGCGCCGCCGCCGTGCGCACCACATAGCTTGGCTCGTTGGTTTTGCCTCGAAACGGATCGGGCGCGAGGAACGGCGCGTCGGTTTCGACCAGCAGCCGGTCGAGCGGGATGTCGCGGGCAACATCGCGCAAAGCCTCCGACTTCTTGAACGTGATCACACCGCTGAATGAGACGTAAAGCCCAAGCTCAACCGCCCGCATGGCGAGCTCGCGTCCGCCGGTGAAGCAATGCAGCACTGCCGGAAACGCGCCTTTAGCATGTTCATCTTGAAGGATCGCAAGCGTATCGGCATCGGCATCGCGGGTGTGAATTTCAAGCGGCAACCCGGTTTCGCGCGCCGCCTGAATGTGCCGGCGAAAGCCGTCGGCCTGGGCCGCCGCCGACGCATGCTGATAATAATAATCGAGACCAGCCTCTCCGACTGCGACGACCTTTGGATGCCGCGCCAGATCCAAAATCACAGCCAGCGGCACGTCACGTTCTTCGTCGGCATTATGGGGATGCGTGCCGACCGAGCAATAGACACTTGGGTATCTTTCGGCCACCGCCAGCACCTGCTCGAACTGGCGAACGCGTGTCGAGATCGTCACCATCATGCCAACGCCGTTGGCATGCGCGCGAGCGACGATCTGGTCGAGATCATCTGCGAACTGCGGAAAATCCAGATGACAGTGATGATCGACGAGCATCACGCGCTCTCAGCCTTCTTCTTTCCGCCGCCCTTGGATGCCGCCGCCGCTTCGGTTTCCGCACCAGGATCGACATAGCGCGGAAACACGCCTGCGGGCGCCGGCAACGCGGTGCCGGGTTGCAAGCGGCCCGCCGCTCCAAGGTTCGCAAACGTCCGATCGCTGGCATCAACGGCCAGCAGATCGAGCAGCTTATCGGCCAGTGCCGGCATCACCGGCAAAGCCAGGATCGCAAACTGGCGCACACATTCCGCTGTGACATAGAGGATCGTCGCCATGCGTGCAGGATCGGTTTTTTTCTTGGCCCACGGCTCTTCGGCGGCGAAATAGCGGTTGGCGTCGGCAATCACCGCCCATACCGCGTCGAGATATTTGGTGATCGCCTGGCGATCCATGTCGGCCCGCGCTTTTGCGTAGATCGCGTCGGTCGCGTCGATCAACGCCTGATCTTGCGGCGTGAACACGCCCGCGCGCGGCACCACGCCATCGCAATTCTTCGCAATCATCGACAGCGACCGCTGCGCCAGATTGCCGAGGTTGTTGGCGAGATCGGCATTGATCCGGTTGGCGATGGCGTCCGCCGAATAGTTTCCGTCCTGCCCAAAGTTCACTTCGCGCATAAAGAAATAGCGAAGCTGATCGCGCCCGTAGGCGGCGACGAGATCGAACGGATCGACGACATTGCCGACCGACTTCGACATTTTCTCGCCCTTGTTCAGCACGAAGCCGTGGCTGAACACGCGGCCGGGCAGTGGCAGCCCAGCGCTCATCAAGAATGCCGGCCAATAGACGGCGTGAAACCGCACGATATCCTTGCCGATGACGTGCACGTCGGCGGGCCAGAACTTTGCTCGCGAGCCACCGCCGGTCAGTAGCCCCGTCGCCGTCAGATAGTTGGTCAGCGCATCGACCCACACGTACATCACATGCCCGGCCGCGCCCGGAACCGGAATGCCCCAGTCGAGCGTCG
>JAIEPV010000129.1 GCA_019748215.1 Hyphomicrobium sp. | reverse complement strand
TCGTCTCCGGTTGGCAGGATCGGCGGCACTGTTGCAGCGCTTGGGAAATGGATGTCCCGGCTTGTGCGCCGCCACGCCGGTGGTTATGTGCCAGAGTTCGTCAGCCGTCCATTAACAGTCACCGCACCGCGCTAACAAATTTCGCACGACCGCACCCGCGCCGCTGCTGGCGCCTGCCCCCTTAATCTACGATGTTCGGTTCTTAAATCAGAGTTGACTCATGTCAAACACGCCCCCAAATGCGGCCGATTCGTCCTGGCACGCCACGACCATTCTTACCGTTCGCAAGGGCGGCGTAGTGGTGATTGCCGGCGACGGCCAAGTCAGCCTTGGCCAGACGATCATTAAATCCAACGCTAAGAAGGTGCGGCGGCTTGGCCGCGGCGATGTCATTGGCGGGTTTGCCGGTGCCACCGCCGACGCGTTCACGCTGTTTGAACGCCTTGAAGCGAAGCTCGAACAGCATCCGGGCCAACTGCAACGCGCAGCCGTCGAACTCGCCAAGGACTGGCGCACCGATCGCTATCTGCGCCGCTTGGAAGCCATGATGATCGTGGCCGATCGGGAGGTGACACTTGTATTGACGGGCAATGGTGATGTACTCGAGCCCGAAAAGCATGTGATGGGGATCGGTTCGGGCGGCAACTATGCGCTGGCAGCCGCCCGCGCACTGTTCGAGCAGCCGCTCGATGCCGAGACGATCGCGCGCAAGGCAATGGCGATCGCTGCCGAGATTTGCGTGTATACGAACACCAACGTGGTGGTCGAAACGCTGGTCGAGTCCGGCTAGTCGGAATATTCAAATGGGCTGGCTGTACTTACTGATCGCGGGCGTGCTTGAGATCGCATTTACAACGGTGCTGCAATTGATGCGCGCGAACGACACGTTGTGGCTGCAGGCGTTGTTTCTGGCGACCGTGGTTGCGAGCTTTCATTTTCTCGAACTCGCAACCCAAACCATTCCAGTCGGCACCGCCTATGCGGTTTGGACGGGGATCGGCGCGGCGGGGGCTGCGATTCTCGGAATAGTCTTCTTCGGCGAGCCGGCGACATTGGCGCGCCTGCTGTTTCTGGCGTTACTGATCGCATCTGTTGCTGGGTTGAAATTCACCTCTCTGCATCAACACGCCCTTAGCAAAAGAGCCGAAGACCTGACATGAGCAACTTCTCTCCACGCGAGATCGTCTCGGAACTTGACCGCTATATCGTTGGCCAAATGGATGCAAAGCGCGCGGTCGCTATCGCACTGCGTAACCGTTGGCGGCGCCAGCAATTGGCCGGCGATTTGCGCGACGAGGTGCTACCCAAAAATATCTTGATGATCGGCCCAACCGGCGTCGGCAAAACAGAGATTTCGCGGCGGCTTGCAAAACTGGCAGGCGCACCGTTCATCAAAATCGAAGCCACGAAGTTCACGGAGGTGGGCTACGTCGGACGCGATGTGGAAAGCATCATCCGCGATCTGGTCGAGGTTGGCATTGCGCTGGTCAAAGAGACCAAACGCAAGGACGTTCGCGCCAAGGCCGAGAAGGCCACCGAAGAACGCGTGCTCGATGCACTTGTCGGCGCCGCCTCATCACCGGCGACGCGCGATAGTTTTCGAAAAAAACTGCGCGCCAACGAGCTCAATGACAAAGAAATCGACATCCAGGTGTCGGATACCAGCCCGATGATGCCGATGTTTGAATTGCCGGGCGTGCCGTCGATGAACACGGTCAATATCGGCGAAATGCTAGGCAAAGCGTTGGGGCAACGCATGAAAACCCGGCGCGTGACCGTCAAAGATAGCTTCGAATTTTTGATCGCCGAGGAAAGCGACAAGCTGATCGACACTGACAAAATCACCGCAGAAGCTGTGTCTGCTGTGCAAAACGACGGCATCGTGTTTCTCGATGAAATCGACAAGATCTGTACACGCAGCGATTCCGTTCGCGGTGGCGCAGATGTGTCGCGCGAAGGCGTGCAGCGCGATCTTTTGCCGTTGATCGAAGGGACCACGGTTGCGACAAAATACGGGCCCGTCAAAACAGACCACATCCTGTTCATCGCGTCCGGCGCGTTCCATGTTTCAAAACCGTCTGACTTGCTCCCCGAATTGCAAGGACGGTTGCCGATCCGTGTCGAGCTCAACGCGCTGACGCGCGATGATCTGCGCCGCATTCTGACCGAACCGCATGCGAGTTTGATTACTCAGTATGTGGCGCTGATGGCGACCGAGGGCTTGACGCTTGCGTTCACGCCGGATGCCATCGATCAGCTGGCCGACACGGCTGCCGAGGTCAATGCGACGGTCGAAAACATCGGCGCCCGCCGCCTGCAGACTGTGCTCGAGCGCGTCTTGGACGAAGTATCATTCGACGCGTCCGATCGCTCAGGCCAAAGCACCACGATCGACGGCGCGTATGTGAAACAGCGTGTCGGAGCCTTGGCGAAAAACGCCGACCTGTCGCGCTTCATTCTTTAGCATTGCCGCCCCTCAGGCGGGTTTGCTCTGGAAAATTCGGCATTTGGCGGGATCGCCCGCCAAGGATGATCACAGCAAAACTTCGCCGTCAGCCGCGCCGCGATGCGGCGGCACGGTGCTGGCCGGGCGGTGAAAAGTGCGTTAAACGAGCGTTTTATGGGCTAGAGACGAACCGCCATGGATCAAACACAGGACGTGCTGCCGGTGCTGTCGAACACCGCTCGCGCCACCAAGCCGTCGTTGGCGGGGCTCACACGCTCTGGTCTCAAGACCGCATTGGCGGCGGCGGGCGTGCCCGAGAAGCACATCAAAATGCGCAGCGGTCAGCTTTGGAGCTGGATCTATGCGCGTGGCGTCACGAGCTTCGACGACATGAGCGATGTCTCGAAGGATCTTCGCCGTGCGCTGTCTGATCTTTATTCTCTCGACCGGCTAGAGATCGTCAGCGAACAAATCTCGATCGACGGCACGCGCAAGTGGCTGCTGCGGCTGCCGCAGCGTGGGCGCGATGCGCGGGCACCGGAAATCGAAACAGTCTACATTCCTGAGAGCGATCGCGGCACACTGTGTATTTCGAGCCAAGTTGGCTGCACTCTCACGTGTTCGTTCTGCCATACCGGAACGCAGCGTCTCGTCCGCAATCTCGAGGCGGAAGAAATCGTCGGCCAAATTCTGTTGGCGCGCGACCGCATCGGCGACTGGCCGGGCGCTGAGGTGCCGGGCGATGGACGGCTGCTGCCGTCGGCTGAGCGCAAGATCACCAACGTCGTGCTGATGGGCATGGGCGAGCCGCTGTACAACTTCGACAACGTGCGCGATGCCATGGATGTGGCGTCTGACGGCGACGGTCTGTCGCTCTCGAAGCGACGCATTACGCTGTCAACATCCGGCGTGGTGCCGGAGATTCCGCGGTGGGGGGAAGAGTCCGGCACGATGCTGGCGATCTCATTGCATGCCACCAATGATGCGTTGCGCGACGAGCTTGTGCCGCTCAACAAAAAGTATCCGATCGCTCAGCTATTGGAGGCGTGCCGCAATTATCCAGGCCTGTCGAACGCCAAGCGCATCACGTTCGAATACGTCATGCTGAAAGGCGTCAATGACAGCGCCGCCGAAGCGCGGGCGCTGGTCCGTCTCCTTGCCGGCATCCCGGCCAAGATCAATCTCATTCCGTTCAATCCGTGGCCTTCGACGCGGTATGAATGCTCGGATTGGGAAACGATCGAACGGTTCGCCGACGTTGTGAACCGCGCCGGATATGCGAGCCCGGTCAGAACACCGCGCGGCCGGGATATTCTCGCCGCGTGCGGTCAATTGAAATCAGAGAGCCTGAAATTGCGGGCCAGTAGCGCTGCAACCGAATCTGCCGGCAGCGACTGACCGGTTTCGGTAAAAATCAATTCGTGCGATTGAGTTTAAATACCGCCTGAGAGCTATTGCGTGGGGTGGCGAATGCAGACGGCGGCAGGAGCAAAAGCTTGATAAGAACATTCGCTCGCGTCTTCATCGGGTTTTTGTTGGCATGCTTGACGGCCGGCTTGGTGACGGTTCTGTTTGTTACGACTCCCGCCGATCTGATGGGGGTTTCCGCCTACGCCTTTCCTGAAAAGGCCCTGCAGACGTTGGTATGGGGACTGCTCACGGCCACGCATTCAGCACTGTTCGCCGCCGCTTTCGCGTTGATTGCCACCGGCATCGCCGAATGGATGTCGATCCGCAGCCTGCCGTACTATCTGTTGATCGGCATCGGCATCGCGCTGCTCGGTTTCACCGCGCAGTATTCAAGTGAAGTCTCGGGCCAGCCGACTGTTCTCAACAACTATGCGCTCAAAGCCTTCGCGACTGCTGGATTTTTCGCGGGGCTAGTCTATTGGCTCGCAGCCGGGCGGTTCGCCGGAGCGGCACGCGGCTCGGCGGCCAAAGTCACATTGTCAAAGCCTGCGGTGCCGCCCCGGATCGTTGTGAAAGACACGGCGAAAGACGATTTGGCGGTCGCGACAGTCACAATCACGACGCCGAAATCGTCCCTGGGAAAACGCATGAGCGACGTCCGCGCACGCGTCGACACCGCTGCGGAGACCGCGAAGCCGGGCAATACGACCGACGCCGCCCGCAGCTCGAAAGGCGGTGCAGGGCAACGATCGTCGCAGCCATCCAAACCTCGCTAATCCCTGAGAAGGTTTGAAATAGTACCGCTATTGCAACTGGTTAGCCCCGATATCGCAGGTGCATTTGCTGCATTGCAGCATTCGTGCTATTGGTTTGCAGCAAAAGAAAGCTGGTCCTCGTGTATGACGCCAATCAGCATGCGCGCTTTATGCGCGGTGCCTGCGACGCAATGTTTGAATGCATCCAGGCCACATTAGCCGCGGGCCAGATTTGGCAAGACCAAGTCTTGAACGCGGCGACCTCGGCGTCGACGATGGCATCCGATCGCCCCTCGTCAAACGCCCCGAACCCGACCCAAAGCTTCGCGCCATCTTCCGCATCGGCGGCCCGAACCGATGCCGGCAACCCGTTCCAGGCTTGGGAATGGGCATTCGACATGTTCAACGTCAAGCAGCCAGCAGCGGCCAGCATAGCTCCCGCCCCGGTGTCGTGGATGCCAATGATGGCCATGATGGCGCCCTGGCTGTCACCACCGCCGGCGGCGGCCGCCCCGCCAACTTTTGGCATGCCGCTTTTCGGCATGGGCTTTGGTTTTCCGACGGCTGCAAATCCATTTGCGGCTTGGTTCGCGCAGCCGTCATCCGTGATGAAAACGCCAGCATTGCCGTCGATGTTCGCGGCCATGTCGTCGAACCCGTTCTCTGCGGCATTTCAATACCCGTCAAAGGCGTTTGATCCGGCGCATTTCAGCGCGACGATGGAGGGCATGATCAGGGCCTACTGGTCGATGCCGCCGATGCCGTGGTCGCTGTGTCAGATGCCGATGACTGCTATGTTTATTTCAGCCGGCATTCCCTACGCGGTCGCGGCACCAGCAGCGCGCGCCAGCGCTGCAGCGCTCGATGCCGCAGACGCCGCGCGCTTGCAGGCGATCAAAGCGCTCGATGCCTATTCGGCCTATCGCTCAGACGGCGGTCACGCATCGGCGCAGATCATCACCTGGCCCTACGACAGTGCGCTGAACCGTCGGAATGGGTCGTAGGGCGCTCCCGCACGAGGAGCTTACTTGTCCTGAATTCAGATTGTCGTGAGGCCCGGCGGCGGAGTAGCGGCGATAATTCGGCCAAATGCCACACGCGGATCGCGACGTCGAGACCGGCACGGTTGCAACGTGACGCTTGCGCCGTGACCCTGGCCTGTTATGGGGAGGCGCCGGTTTCGACCCCAGATGTCAGGATCTTCAGCCATGTCCGCCAAAGGCAAAATCAAAAAGGTCGTACTCGCTTATTCGGGCGGCCTGGACACCTCGATCATTTTGAAATGGCTGCAGGAAACCTATAGCGCCGAAGTTGTCACCTTCACTGCCGATTTGGGCCAGGGCGAAGAGCTTGAGCCAGCGCGCAAAAAAGCGCTGTTGCTCGGCATTAAACAAGACAACATCTTTATCGAAGATCTGCGCGAAGAATTCGTCCGCGATTACGTGTTTCCGATGTTTCGCGCCAACGCCGTTTATGAAGGCGTGTACCTGCTCGGCACCTCGATTGCGCGGCCACTGATCGCTAAAAAGCAGATCGACATCGCGCGCCAAGTGGGCGCCGACGCGGTTTGTCATGGCGCGACCGGCAAGGGCAACGACCAAGTCCGCTTCGAGCTTGGCTATTACGCGCTGGAGCCCGGCATCAAGATTATCGCGCCGTGGCGTGAATGGACATTCAAGGGCCGCGAAGATCTGATCGAGTTCGCTCGCAAGCATCAAATTCCGGTGGCGAAGGACAAGGAAGGCGAAAGCCCTTTTTCGGTGGACGCCAATTTGTTGCATTCGTCGTCCGAGGGCAAGGTGCTGGAAGATCCGGCCGTCAAAGCTCCCGAACTCGTTTACCAGCGCACCATCTCACCGATGGCCGCGCCCGACAAAGTGACGACGATCACCATCGGCTTTGCCAAAGGCGATGCAACCTCGATCAATGGCAAGGCGATGTCGCCTGCAACATTGCTGAAAGCCCTGAACGATCTTGGCCGCGACAATGGCATCGGGCGCATCGATCTGGTTGAAAACCGCTTCGTCGGCATGAAATCGCGCGGCGTTTATGAAACGCCCGGCGGCACGATCCTGCTTGCAGCCCATCGGGCCATCGAGAGCGTGACCCTCGATCGCGGTGCCGCGCATCTCAAGGACGAGATCATGCCGCGTTACGCCGAGCTGATTTACAACGGCTTCTGGTTCGCACCCGAACGCGAGATGCTGCAGGCCCTGATCGACAAGAGCCAAGACCAGGTCGAAGGCGAGGTCACGCTCGACCTCTATAAAGGCAACGTTATCGTCACGGGCCGCTCGAGCGCGAAATCGCTTTATTCGGCGACGCTCGTCACCTTCGAAGACGATCAAGGCGCTTACGATCAAAAGGATGCGCAGGGGTTCATTAAACTCAACGCGCTGCGGCTGCGCACGCTCGCCGCCCGGAAGCGTTGAGCCGCGCGTGATCCAACCGCTGCGCGGCCCCTTATCAAAATCGGAGACGCTGGGAGGCTGGAAAATGCGCAGTCGATTTTGGATGCTGGCCTGCGGCGTTGCAGGCCTAACGTCGTTGGCGTCAACCTCGTCCGATGCCGCCAAAACACGCTCATCGTTTGGGCTCGTGCAGGCGTTTCAAGGGCGTACCTACGGCGTCGGTGCTTTCAGTGCGCCGTTGTTTGGCATTCATCGCACCGTGCGCACGACGCTGACGGGATCACTCAGCGGCCGGCAACTTACGGTGTTTGAAAAGATCGATTTCACGGACGGCGAGCGTCAGCGCAAAACTTGGCGGTTTACAAAGGTCGCTCCCGGCGAATGGGTCGGGCGGCGGGCGGACGTCGTCGGCCTAGCCAAAGCCACCGAACAGGATGGCGTCGTGACGTTGACCTACGACGCACACGTGTCATCTAGCGCTCTTGGCGATACGGTGCTGAGTTTCTATGACGTCATCTATCGTCGCGCCGACGGCAAGGTGGTCAACGAGACGACCGTGTCGAAATTCGGCATCCCGGTCGGATCGGTATCGCTGCTGTTTCGTCGCTGACAATCGCGTCGCGCGCCATCCGCAATCGCGCGCGGCACGACCATTTGGTCCACCAATGATTTCAACTGTTCGAGCGGCTCGGACCTGCGGCGTTACGGTGTCGGAGCGGGCGCTGGGGCCGGAGCGGGCGCTGGTGTCGCTTCAGGCGCCGGAGTCGAGGCAGCAGGAGCAGGAGCAGGAGCAGGAGCAGGCGTTGCCGCCGGAGCCGTTGTGGCAGGCTCCGCAACGTTCGCCGTTCCAATATTTCCGAATTTTATAACCGCCAGACTTCCTAGAACGATGAGGATGAAAATGGCCAGCACGCCCAAGGCTGGGGCGACGTAAGAGTCCGATTTATTAGGATCTTGCATGGACTTCACCTCTGAGATTGATCGGCTCAATAGCCCGGCAGCTTGATGCGTTTACGTGTGTTGAGCCGTTATATTACCGTACTGCACGGCGAGAATAAAGCGGCGGCTCGCGCTTTGTGACGCCGGTTGCAAGCGATTCCGTTGGTCGCCACTGTCGGACCATGAATTTGTGCGCCGCATGGTGTAGGGACACCAAGCGTTACAAACATCGCAGCATCCGGTTCGCAAAGCATGACCCGAAATTCCGTCAACGGCACCCTGTCTCGGCTTTACTGGCTGCTGTTCGTGGTGCTCGTTATTTTGCTGGCGGCGAAGTTCGCAGATGACATTCCCGGTGTGCCTCCAATCGTCATCAGCATCGCCAGCCAATTGTACGAATTCGTGCGCGACATGTCGCTGTTGCTCGCCACCGGCGGCGTCGCCTACCTGTCAAACGTCTTTCAAAAGCGCTCGAAATTTGTCGAAAGCCTCGAGGAAGAATGGCGCAA
>JAIEPV010000221.1 GCA_019748215.1 Hyphomicrobium sp. | reverse complement strand
AAAACCCTTTTTCGCAGCCAGCGGCTTGCGTCGTCACGAGCCCGACCCTATTGCCATCTCGTATGCTGACGACAAAGTGCGGCAGCGGACGAATGCGGCAGGTGGTCGGATGCTTTTCTGGTTGGCAGTTGCGGTGTTGGCGGCGGTGGTAACTTTTGCCGTCACGCGCCCGCTGTTGCAGGACGGCAAGCTGGATGGCGAGCCGTCGTCTGCCGATGTCGCCGTTTACAAAGATCAGCTGCTGGAAATCGTGGCTGACCGCGATCGCGGCGTCATGTCCGACGTTGAGGCTGACGCGGCGCGCACCGAAATCGCGCGACGCTTGCTTCGCCGAGTCGATAAAGCGGGTGCGACAGGCGCTAAAAAACCCGGCGCAATGCGGCAGGTTGGCGTCAATGCAAAGCCGGTTTTCACGATAGCTTCGCTTGCTCTGCCGTTGGCGAGCCTCGGGCTATATCTCTCCTACGGTGAACCGGGGCTTCCAGCGCAGCCGCTGAGCCAACGCCTCGCCGCGCCGGCAGCTGGCGCCAGTACAAACGATCTGATCGCCAAGGTCGAGGCGACGCTACAGAAAAATCCGCAAGATGGTCGCGGGTGGGATGTCATCGCTCCGGTTTATCTCGCCGAGGGCCGTGCGAGCGATGCGGCGTCGGCCTATGCGACCGCGATGCGACTGCTCGGCGAGAATGCCAGCCGGCTGCAAGGCTTTGCCGATGCGCGCATCCGTGCCGAAAATGGCGTTGTGCCGGATGACGCGAAGGTTGCGCTGAAGGCTTTGCTGGCTGCCGAACCGCAACGGCGTGAGCCCCGTATTTGGCTGGCTTTGGCGAAAGAGCAGGACGGCGATCGGGCGGGTGCGGCTGCCGACTATCGGGCGCTGTTGGCTGATGCACCGAAGGACGCACCGTGGCGCCAGGCCATCGAAGATCGATTGCAACTGGTCGAGCGCGGCCCTGTCGCCGGCGCACCGAGCACGCCTGCCAAATCGGGTTCAGCAACGGTCGATGCGCGCGCCGCTGAGGTTGCAGCGATGTCGCCTGAGCAGCGCGACGCCATGATTGCAACGATGGTGACTGGGCTCGCGGAACGTCTGAAATCCGAAAAAACCGATCTGATTGGCTGGCAAAAGCTTATACGTGCCTACCAGGTGCTCGGCCGTAAAGACGACGTCGCGAAAGCGTTGACTGATGCGCGGACGGGGTTGGCGGGCGACGAAGCGCGCCTACGCCAACTTGAAGACTGGGTGAAACAGCTCGGTCTTTCGGGGTGACCTGACGTCATCGACAGCGAGAGTTACGGATCACGAATGACACGTAAACAAAAACGCGGGTGGATGATTGGCGGCGGCGTTGCGACGCTGACTATCGCCGCCATCCTGGTGCTGTTCGCCTTGAAAGACAGCGTCGTGTTTTTCCATACGCCGAGTGACATCGCTGAAAAGCCGGTGCCGGCGGGGAACCGCATCCGGCTCGGCGGCTTGGTCGCCAACGGCTCGGTGGTGCGCGGCGCGGGCACGACCGTGTCATTCAAGGTGACGGATACGCTGAAAGACATTCCGGTCAACTTCACGGGCGTGCTGCCCGATCTCTTTCGTGAAGGGCAAGGAGTCGTCGCCGAAGGCACGATCGGCACTGACGGCACGTTCACAGCCGATAGCGTGCTCGCCAAACACGATGAGAATTACATGCCGCCGGAAGTCGCCAAGTCGCTGGAAGCGCGCGGCGTCAAACTCGGCGGGTCAGCACATCCCCAAACGAAGTCGCAGTGACGTTGGTAATGCTTGGGGCCTCCGATGGCCGGAGCGCCAACTGCAGATGATCGAAAAGGCTGAGCGCGCGTGATTATTGAATTTGGACATTTTGCGCTGATCCTAGCGCTGTTGGTCGCGGCATTTCAAACCGTCGTTCCGGCATGGGGTGCGCGGGTCAATGATGGCCGGCTGATGCGCGTCGCCGAACCCGCTGCCGTGTCGCAGCTTTTCCTATTGCTGATCGCCTTCTGTGCGCTGATGCACGCCTACGTGACGAGCGATTTTTCGGTGGCGAATGTCGCCATCAATTCGCATTCGACGAAGCCGCTCATCTACAAAATTTCGGGCGTGTGGGGCAATCACGAAGGCTCGATGCTGCTTTGGGTTTTGATCCTGGCGCTGTTTGGTGCCGCGGTTGCTGTGTTCGGTAACAATCTGCCGGCGACGCTGAAAGCCAATGTCCTCGCCGTGCAGGCGTCGATCGCGCTGGCGTTTTTATTATTCATTCTGCTGACGTCCGATCCGTTTGCGCGCCTCGCGTCGCCGCCAGCCGACGGCAACGGCCTCAATCCGATCCTCCAGGACCCTGCGTTGGCGTTTCATCCGCCGTTTCTTTACACGGGCTACGTCGGTTTCTCGATTGCGTTTTCATTTGCGGTTGCGGCGCTGATTGAAGGCCGTATCGATGCCGCTTGGGCGCGCTGGGTGCGGCCGTGGACGCTGGCTGCGTGGATGTTCTTGACCATCGGCATCGCGATGGGCTCGTGGTGGGCGTACTATGAACTCGGCTGGGGCGGCTGGTGGTTCTGGGATCCGGTCGAGAACGCGTCGTTCATGCCTTGGCTGGCCGGCACGGCGCTGCTGCACTCAGCCCTCGTCATGGAAAAGCGCGAAGCCTTGAAGGTGTGGACAATCCTTCTCGCGATCCTGACGTTTTCGCTGTCGCTGATGGGGGCGTTCATTGTTCGCTCGGGAGTTTTGACATCGGTGCATTCGTTCGCCGTCGATCCGGCGCGCGGTGTTTTCATTCTCGGGATACTCGTGGTGTTCACCGGCGGCGCGTTGGCGCTGTTCGCGTTGCGCGCCAAAGATATGCGATTTGGCGGCTTGTTTGCGCCGATCAGCCGGGAGGGCAGCTTGGTTCTCAATAACCTGCTGCTGGTGACGAGTGCCGCGACGGTTTTGATCGGCACTTTGTATCCGCTGCTGCTTGAGGCGACGACAGGCGACAAAATTTCTGTCGGACCTCCGTTTTTCAATATGACGTTCGGACCACTGATGCTGCCGCTGTTGCTCGCCATGCCATTCGGTCCGCTGCTCGCATGGAAGCGCGGCGATGCACTGGCGGCGGCCCAGCGTTTGATTTTTGCAGCGATGGCCGCAGTCGTGGTCGTCGCGGTTGCTTACGCCGCCTTCGAGCGTGGGCCTTGGATTGCGCCGTTCGGCATTGCGCTCGGAGCGTTTGTGATGTTTGGCGCCATCACCGAATGGGCGACTCGCATCAAGCTCGGCACGGCGCAATTCGACGAGGTGGCGCGGCGCGCGGTCAACCTGCCGCGATCGAACTATGGCACGCTGCTGGCACACTTCGGGATTGGCCTGATGGTTGTCGGCATCGTGGCGACGACCGCGTATCAGCAGGAACGCATTCTGGTGATGAAGCCGGGCGACAGCATTGAAATTGGCGGTTTCGAGTTGGCATTCAAGGGTGCCGCACCGGGTCGCGGGCCGAACTATCGCGAGGATATCGCCCAGTTCGACGTGACGCGCGGTGGCGCGGCCGTGACGCGGCTTGAGCCGTCGAAACGGCTCTACGATGCTCCGCCGCAACCGACGACGGAGTCGGGCATTCATGCGTCCTGGCGCGGAGATTTATATGTGGTCATCGGCGATGAGCAGACGCCAGGTTCTTATGCCGTGCGGGCGTATTTCAATCCGCTGGTGCGATGCATCTGGCTCGGCGCACTGATCATGTTCATCGGCGGCGGTATTTCGTTGTCGGATCGCCGCCTGCGCGTCGGCGCGCCGAAGAAGAGCAGCCGGTCGTCGCCGATAGCGGCGGAGTGAGAGCCAATGCTTCAAAGATCACGGCAGTTGACGCGGGTGAAGATGCCGCTTCTATCGATCGCGCTTGCACTGGTCGCTGGTATCTCATTCGATGCGTCCGTTGCGCGTGCCGTCCAGCCGGATGAAGTGCTGAGCGATACCGCTTTGGAAAAACGTGCCAGGGCGCTTTCGGCTCACCTGCGCTGCCTCGTTTGCCAGAACCAATCAATCGACGACAGTGACGCGCCCTTGGCCCGTGATTTGCGCGTGCTCGTTCGTGAACGGTTGAAGGCGGGTGAGAGCGATGCGGCGGTATTCGATTATGTCGTCGCGCGCTATGGCGACTTCGTGCTGCTGAAGCCGCCGTTCAAAATCTCGACCCTGCTCCTGTGGGCGTCACCATTGCTGCTGCTGCTGGCGGGCATCGGCTTAGCTCGCAGCGCCACACGGGTGAAGCGCGGCGTCGCCGGTGATACCGCGCCTCTGTCGCGCGCCGAGCAAAAACGCTTTGACGATTTGATGAAACGAGACGCTTAATCCGGCGGCTGTTTTACGGCCGTCTCAGACGGACGAGGCCTGCACGCTTGAAGTGCGAACGCCATGAAAAGCCCCCGACGAAGCCAGCTAAAATTACGTCGATCACTCGAGAAAATTGCAGCTTCGAGCGGCGTCGTGGAACGGACCCGAAGCGGTCCACCGTGGGCCGACATTACCAAGAGTTAAGGTCGTTGAAATGCTGCGGTAACCCCGCCTCAGCTACGCCAGATGAACAAGGCTCCAGAGGCCTTTTTCATATTGGAGAACCGGGATGCGATTTTCCCACCGAGCTTCGTCGTTTTTCAAAGCTCATGCCGACCACCCTGTCTCAACAAAAACCGCGCCAGCCATTGCAGCGATGATGGCCGCAGCTATGCTTGGCGTTAGCGTGCACGCCATGACGACTCCGGTGCGCGCTGAAGCGCCGGCCGGCGCAACTGTTGCCACGCCATTTGGCGCGGCGCCGATTTCGTTCGCTGATCTCGTCGACAAGGTAAAGCCGTCAGTCGTGTCCGTTTCGGTCATCAACGATGGCGGCGGCGCCAAGGTCGCGAGCAAGGACGGCGACAATGGAAGCCGTGCTCCGACGCCGATGATTCCCGATCTGCCGGAAGATCATCCGCTGCATGATTTCTTCAAAAATCTGCCGAAAGATTTTGGTCAGCAGCAGCCAGATGGTGGCAAGCCGAAGATCATCCAAGGTCAGGGATCGGGATTCGTCGTCTCGACGGACGGATATGTCGTCACCAACAATCACGTCATCGACGGCGCGACAAAGATTGAAGTGGCGTTTGAAAATGGCGAGAAGCACACGGCCAAGCTGATTGGAACCGATCAGCGAACCGACATTGCGCTGCTCAAAATCGAAAGTTCAAAAACGTTTCCGGCCGTGAAGTTCTCGGACAAGCAGCCGCGCGTTGGTGATTGGGCGCTAGCCGTTGGCAATCCGTTCGGACTTGGCGGCACGGTAACGGCCGGCATCGTCTCGGCGCTTGCCCGCGACATCGGTTCGGGCCCGTATGATTATCTACAGATCGACGCCGCCGTAAACCGCGGCAATTCGGGCGGACCGACGTTCAACCTTGATGGTGATGTGCTCGGCGTCAACACGGCGATCTATTCGCCGTCGGGCGGCAACGTCGGCATTGCCTTCGCTGTTCCAGCCAAGACGGTGATCGAGGTTGTCAATCAGTTGAAGTCGGGCGGCACGGTCAACCGTGGGTGGCTTGGCGTGAAGATTCAGAACGTCGACGAAGACACGGCGGCGAGCCTCGGCTTGAGCGAGCCGAAAGGCGCGTTGATTAGCGAAGTGACCGCCAACGGTCCGGCGGCTGCAGCGGGCCTGAAGACACAGGACACCGTGCTGCAGATCGATGCTGAAAAAATCGCCGATAGCCGCGACCTTGCCCGCCGGATTGCGGAAATGGCTCCGGATCGATCGGTAAACGTGAAAATCTGGCGCAACAATGCAGAGCAGACCGTGAAGGTGAAACTCGGGCTGTTCCCGAACAATCCAGAAGCGGCCATGCGCGGCGAGAATGACAAGAAGGGTCCGGTTGCGCCGTCGACACTCGAACTGAGCCAACTTGGGATTACGCTGATGCCGGCGCGTGCGAGTGATGGCAAGGACGGCGTTGTGATCGCTGAAATCGACCCATCGTCGGATGCCGCCGCCAAGGGCATTAAGACTGGCGACAGCATTCTCGCTGTTTCGGGAGAAGCCGTGTCGGTGCCTGATGACGTCGTGTCGGGTGTTAAAAAGGCTCAGGATCTCAAGCGGTCTGCCGTGCTGCTGCACATTCAATCGGCCGATCAAAAGCGCTTTGTGGCCGTCCAGCTACGCGACAAGAAGGGCTGAACGATTAACGATGAACAATGATGCGGGGCGGCCTCCTCCGGCGACGGGCGGGGCCGTCTCGACGTTTGTACGCCGCGCGCTTACAAGACGGGGGGCGTGCGCCGCCGAGCGGGCGTGCAAAGATCGATTGGCGTCGCATGCGGGGACAAACAGCGCATGACCTCTGGCTCCTTGGCCAATGACGACGACCAGACGAGAATGGATGGATGGACATGCGCGTTCTGGTGATTGAAGATGATCGGGAAACCGCGCAGTTTCTTCAAAAATCTTTGAAGGAAAACGGTCACACGGCGGATCTCGCTGGCGATGGTGAGGCCGGTCTCGCGCTGGCGAGCGAAGGCACGTACGATGTGCTGGTCGTCGATCGGATGCTGCCGAAGCTCGACGGTCTTTCGGTGATCAAATCGCTCAGAACAGCTGGGCACCGCACGCCGGTTTTGATTTTATCGGCGCTAGGCGAGGTCGACGATCGGGTCAAAGGGCTGCGCGCCGGCGGCGACGATTATCTCACCAAACCTTATGCCTATTCAGAACTGCTGGCGCGGGTCGAAGCCCTGGGTCGCAGGACGGTGCTTGAAGAACAGCAGACGCGATATGCCGTCGGCGATTTGGTACTCGATCGGCTTTCGCACCGCGTGACGCGGGGCGGCGAAAACATTCCGCTGCAGCCGCGCGAATACCGCTTGCTCGAATATCTGATGCTGCATGCCGGGCAAGTCGTAACGCGAACGATGCTTCTCGAGCACGTCTGGGACTATCATTTCGATCCGCAAACCAACGTGATCGACGTGCACATTTCGCGGCTGCGATCGAAGATCGACAAGAGTTTTGACAAGCCGCTCCTGCATACCGTCAGGGGCGCGGGATATACCATTCGTGACGGGCCTGATTGAGCGCCTTCTCAAAGCGGCAGCGACCTCGGCGTTCAGATTGAGCGCTGCGGCGGTGTTTGCGTTCGTCATGGCGGCGGTTGTCATTTCGGGGCTGCTGTTCTGGCAGACCAATGCGATGATGACCGATCAGGTTTTGGCGACGCTGCGCGAAGAAGCCGATTTGCTGCGCAAGCAAGCGGCGGAGGGTGGACAGCCGGCGCTGGTCGAGACCATCACGGTGCTGGCGCGGCCAGAGGGCCGCGGTCTGTATCTGCTGACCGACCACGACGGCGCTAAACTCGCCGGCAATCTCAATCGGGTGCCGCCCGAACTGATCAAAAGCGCCAACGGCGGCGTGTTCACATATCTGCCATCCATCAAAAACAAAGCCACGTCCGAGCGTCTCGCTGTCGCTATCCCGGTCGATGCGGGCGGTGGCCTGCGCTTGCTCCTCGGCCGCGATATCGAAGACCAGCGAGCCTTTGCAGACAAAGTCAAACACACCTTTCTGATCGGGTTTGGCCTGCTGTCGCTGCTGGGATTGGCGGCGGGGCTTGCGGTCAGCCGGCTCGTGCTAACGCGGATGGATACGATTACGGCGACGAGCCGCTCGATCATGGCCGGCGACCTGTCGCGGCGCATCCCGGTCGATGGCAGCGGTGGCGAACTCGATGAACTGGCGCAAAGCCTCAACACGATGCTCGAACGTATCGAGGGACTGATGAGCGGCTTGCGCGAAGTGTCTGATAACATCGCCCACGATTTAAAGACGCCGATCAACCGGCTGCGTAATGCGGCGGAGGCAGCCTTGCGGGATTCCCGTGGTGCGCCAGCTTACCGAGAGGGTCTAGAGCGAACGATCGAAAAATCAGACGAACTGATCAAGACGTTCAACGCGCTGTTGCTCATCGCACGGCTTGAAGCTGGTCCGCTGGAGGAAAGCCTCGAGGTGTTCGAGCTGACGAGCCTCATCGAGGATGTTGCCGAACTCTATGCGCCGGCTGCCGAAGAGGCCGGTTTTCTTCTGACGCTCGAAACAGACGGCAAAGTCTGTGTTCGCGCCAATCGGCAATTGATCGGTCAAGCAACGTCGAATTTGATCGACAACGCCATCAAGTATTCGCGCGGCGGTCAGCCGGGCAGCACGATCACGGTGCGGGTAGGCCCGGTCACCGGAACGCACGGCCGGCGTGCCGAGATCGCTGTGTCGGATCGCGGGCCGGGAATTTCGGCGCAAGATCGCGAACGCGTGCTGAAGCGTTTCGTCCGTCTGGAAGAAAGCCGAACAAAACCTGGAACCGGGCTTGGTCTCAGCCTCGTCGCGGCCGTTGCGCGGCTGCACCACGGCTCGGTGCGGATCGAGGATAATCAGCC
>JAIEPV010000039.1 GCA_019748215.1 Hyphomicrobium sp. | reverse complement strand
ACGACACTCAACGAATATCCAGCCGCCGCACCGCGCAGCTTCGATGTGATTTCGAGATGCGCGATCGAGCCGACCGAGGCCAGCGCCTCGCCGCGAAAACCGAGGCTGCGAATATCGAACAGATCTTCTTCCGATAGCTTTGAGGTGGCGTGGCGCTCGACCGATAGCAGCAAATCCGGCGGGCTCATGCCGGTGCCGTCATCCGTCACACGGATGACCGACAGACCCCCGCCAGCGACGACAATTTCGATGTCGCGGGCGTCGGCGTCGATGGCATTCTCGACGAGCTCTTTGACCACACTCGCCGGCCGTTCGATCACCTCACCCGCAGCGATGCGATTGACCGTCTCAGCCGAGAGTTGACGAATAAGCACCGCGCTGTTCCCCGCGCCGCACCACCCACGCCGTCACTGCGACGGGCCGGACGCCAAGCGCTTCTTGGTCAAAACTTTGGCCAGTTCCACGGCGGGTTGATCGAACGGATCGACACCCAGCAAACGGCCAGCGAGAATCGTTTCGATCATAAAGTGCATCAGCAGCGCGCCGAGAGTTTTTTCGTCAAGCTTCGCCATGTCGAACGTGCGTACCGGCCGCCCCGCCTGGGCCAGCGCTTCGGGCACCGCATGCGCCTGCGCCGCTACCACATCGCCGACCGTGTGACCGGCGAGCATGTCCGCACCCGCCCGCTTCGCTAACTCCGCATCGATGCGCGGGCCGACGCCGGCGCTCGCCACGCGGAAAATCGTCAAGTAATGCTCGCGCGGGCCATCCATATAGAGCTGCAACTGGCTGTGCTGGTCCAGCGGACCGAGCGCCGCAATCGGGCTCGTTCCTTCGCCGCCTTTGCCGAGGCTCTCGCCCCACAACTGCACGAACCATGCCGCCATCCGCCCGAGCCGATCGGCATACGGCATCATCACCAGCGTGCGAATGCCGCGCTCCTTGCTGAGCGCGATAGCCGTCGCCGCGCCGATGGCTGGCGCAAAGGCGGCAGCCGACGTGCTGGCCCGCATCGCATCGATCACCGTCTGGGCTCCGGCACGAATGGCGCTGGCATCCAGACCGCGCGCCATCGCCGGCATCAGCCCGACGTTCGTGAGGCATGAAAAGCGCCCGCCGATGCCGGTGTGATGGTCCAGCAGAGGAATCGAAAAACTTTCAAACAGCGCGCGCAGACCATTGGCCTTGCCGGGCGCTGCCGGCTCAGTGATGCCGAGAAACATGCGGGGAATTTCAGCTTCGAGACCGGCGGCCTTCACCGCCTGGATCGCGGAGATCGCTTGCGACAGCGTCTCCGCCGTGCCACCGGATTTCGACGTGACGACAAATCGCGTGCTCGCGAGATCGAGCCGCGACAAGCCATTAGCCAGCGTTTGGCCGTCGAGATTATCATAAAAGCGCGTGCGCGGCCGCGTCCGCTGCTTGTCGTCGGCGCCGCCGGGAATATTCCAGCCGCCGAGTTGCGCCAGAGTTTGCCCGCCGAGGCTCGACCCGCCCGTGCCGAAGAAAACGATGGTGCTGGCGCCCTGAGACAGCGTCTTGAGCGCCACAGCTGCCTGTTCAAGATCCGCCGTATCTTCGGCAATACGCAGCACCGCGAGGTTTCGATCGTCATAGTCGCGCTTCAGGGCTGCAAGGTGCGGCTCAACGCGTTTGATCCAAGCGGCGCGGTCCGCGTCGCTCAGACCATGTGCGCCGATGGCGGCCTCAAGACAGCCAGCAATCGATTGGCGATAAAGCCCGTCGGCGTCAGCGTCGTCCGTCACGTCGCGTAGTTTGCTCGTCATGGGATCTCGCTATTGCCGCAGCGGCCAGACGTGGGCCACCACTGGACTGCCTGTCATCGGACTGTCCGCGCTGCGCCGCTGATCGGCTGCGTGAGATCTAGCGAGTTTGCTGGCCGCCGCCAAGAGCCGCGGCCTGCGGCCTATGTTGAAGATAGAGCCTTCCCGGCTGAGATTGAATCAATTCTGTTCGCGCCGGTTGGTTCGATCCGGCAGGAGGTGGGCGAAGTGCGATGCCTAAGCATCGGACAAGCCCGCCGACGAACCGGGCGGCCAACCCGCGCGAACCCAATAGGGACGGTGGCTTTTGCGCTGATCCACGGCGGGCTTCGTCTCGGCCGCACATCGGGTGCGGCCGTCGCCAAATCCCTTGGTCTCAGCGCAAAATCCCCTCGTCAGAATGGTTCAATCTCAGCCGGGAAGGCTCTACCCGCGATTCGGGATGCCAGCCGGCACAGGCGTCGCCGCCTTCAAGCCCACCGGCTTGCCGACGACGGTGACAATGAGGCCATCGCTGTCGAGCATCCGCTTGGCGACGCGCTTGGCGTCGTCAACGGTGATCGCCTCAACCTGTTTATTGCGCGTCTCAACGTAATCCGGGCCAAAATCGTCCTGCAGCAAGCCGAGAAGCTGAGTTGCAATCTTGGAGTTGGTATCAAAGCGCAGCGCATACGAACCTGTCAGATAATCCTTCGCGGCTTTCAGGTCGGCTTCAGACGGCCCGTTGTCGGCCATCTTTTTCAGCTCGGCGCGGATGATCTGCAAGCTCTCGGCCATGGACTCGTTCTTGGTCGCAACCGACCCGGCAACGATCGACGCGTGCTGGAAAGGTTGCAGGTAGGTATAGACCGAATAGGCGAGGCCACGCTTTTCGCGCACCTCCTCCATCAGCTTTGCCGAGAATCCACCGCCGCCCAGAATATGATTGACGACGAAGCCGGCCATGAAGTCGGGGTCCTTGCGCAACATCGCGCCAAGACCGAACACCGCCACCGACTGCGGCACATCCATTTCAACAACCGACTGCGTGCCAACATTGACCGGCATCGTCTTTTCGACGGCCAGCAGATCGGCATTCGCGGGCAACGCGCCGAACACATCGTCCAGCATCCGGCCAAGTTCAGCGGCCGTGATGTCGCCGACGGCAACGATCTTCAAGTTGCTCTTGGCGAACGTGCGCTTGTGAAAAGCCGCCAGATCGTCATGCGTGATCCCGGCAATCGTCGCCGCCGTTCCGTTCGATGGCCGCGCATACGGATGGCCCTCGAACGCCTTGGCGTACCACGTTTTCATCGCGACCTTTTCGGGGTCTTTATCGCTATACGTGATGTTGGCCAGCAATTGCTGGCGAATGCGATCAACGGCGTCCGTATCGAAACGCGGCTTTTGCACCGACAGACGCAGCAGCTCAACGGCCTTGTCGCGATTGACGGTCAGCGTTTCCATCGAGCCGTACAGCGCGTCCTTGCTGTCGTCGTAGCTCATGCGCATGGAAATATCTTCCATCCGCTCCTGGAATTCCTCAGATTTCAAGTCGCCGGCGCCTTCGTCCATCATCGCCGTGAGGAAATTCGCGACGCCGTCCTTGCCGGCCGGATCTTGACTGTTGCCGCCGACGAAGGCGTAGCGCAGCGCCATCAGCGGCACGCCATGTTCTTCCACCAGCCAGGCTTCGATACCGCCAGGACTTTTGATCGTTTGAATGTTCATCGCGGATGCCGGTCGTGTGAGAGTAACACCTAAAAACAGCGCCAGAATCGCCACCCTGACAGTCAAGCGAAGCGCGTTGTCGATCCTCGCCCCGGCGCGGACCGCCGCGACTGAACCCTGAATGGATTTCATCTGATTACCTCACGACGCTGGTGGCTGCGGCAGGGCTTGCGTCGGGCGCGGTACGTTCGGCGACGCCGCGCGTATCGGGCTTGAGATAGCCGGTCACCGAACGTTTGAGATCGATGTATTGCGCCGCAGCCGCCTTGATATCGTCCAAGGTCACCTTCGAGATCGCCGCCGGCCAGTTCTCGACATCGGCGACGGTGCGTCCGACCGCCAGGTTCCAGCCATAGCGGCGGGCCAGTGTCGCCTGGTTGTCGCTCTCGTAAATGTAGTCGGCGAGATAACCCGATTTCGCCCGATCGAGTTCGGCCTGCGTCACACCGGACTTGGCAACATCGGCGAGCACAGCATCGACCGCCGCCTCGACCTTCTCGAGCGCAACGCCATCGGCCGCCACGGCATAGAGCGACAGCGTTCCGCTATCCAGTCCGCCGCCGGAATAATCACCGCCAACCGTCGACGCCAGTTTCTGCTCGACGACAACTTTCTTATAAAGGCGGCTGGTCGACCCCGAACCGGCGATCTTCATCATCAGGTCGAGAGCTTCGGCTTCGCCGGGCTTGGCCGTCTGATAGCTTGGCACGAGGTAGTCGCGATGGAATGAGAAGTTTCCGGCGCGTGCATCTTTTAATTCAATCCGGCGCGGCACCAGCGGCGGCGGATCCTGCGGACGATGGCGCTCGGTCACGACGTCAGGGTTGCTCGGGATTTTGCCATACGTCGCCTCGGCGAGGGCCTTCACCTCGTCGCCCGTCACATCTCCCGACACAACCAGAATGGCGTTATTCGGCGCGTAATAATGCTTGTAAAACGTTAGTGCATCCTGCCGCGAAAGCTTCTGTATTTCGTGATACCAGCCGATGACGGGCACGCCGTAGGGATGGTTCAAATACAGCGCCGCATCCATCTGCTCGCTCAACAATGACGACGGGTTATTCTCAACGCGCGAGCGGCGCTCTTCCAGAATCACGTCGCGCTCGGTCAGCACTTCCTTTTCATCGAGGCGAAGGTTGACCATGCGATCCGCTTCCATTTCCATCATACGCGGCAGCCGATCCTTCGACACCCGCTGGAAATACGCGGTCGCGTCGTGGCCGGTGAAGGCGTTGTCCTGACCACCGAGACGGCTGACGATTTTCGAAAATTCACCGACGGCGATTTTCTCGGTCGATTTGAACATCAAATGCTCGAGAAAATGCGCAATCCCTGAGGTGCCGCGCTGTTCATCGGCGGCGCCGACACGATACCAAACCATGTGCGTGATCACCGGCGCGCGGGCATCGGGAATGACCACAACTTGCATGCCATTGGCGAGCTTGAACTCGGTCGCTCGGGTGGCGGACGCTGCGGCGAAGGCTGCGGGATTGAGTGCGAGCATGGGGAGAGCCAATAGGGTTAAAATCCACAGGGTGAAAAGACGCGGCGTGTGTGTCGCGCGCCTGTCGCGGTCAAATCGAAAACGGCTCAGCATCATGTCGTCCTTGTTCAGACCAAAGCAGCGGCGGCGACCGGGCGGCCAGATCGTGTCCGGCCCTGACCGTCTCATAGTACGCCCCACGACATGCCCGGGGATTAGTATTTTTTTCACGCCATAGCCGATGACGCGTTCGCCGCGTTAAGCACCTCAATTGAGCGGGATTTGAGGGGATAAAGTCAAATGACAAGCGGTTCATCTGCGCGAGGCCACTGACGGCCGCAGCCGCGTTCTTTGTCACAGCATGCGACAGCACAGCGTTACAATCGGCACATCGTAAATGCGGCCACGTTTGCGCGCGCCCGTTCGGCGGCTTTCATTTCGAACGCGCGACGTCGTCATACCGCAACACGAGGCCCGCGCCGCGATTACTGCGTGTCGTCGGCTTTGTTGATATTTTTGATGGCCGAGAAAATTGAGCCTCGGCACGGGCCTGCCGGGCCCTCGATCATGTCGACCGTCTCGTCGCCGATGGCTTTATTCAAGCTGTAGTTTTTATCGCAAAATTCACGCTGCCGGCGCTCGAGCTCTTCCTTGCTGACGTTGCGTTTCGCGTCATGATCCTGCAATCCAGCAACCGCGTCAGCTTCGGGCGGAGCCGCAGCGCCCGGCACTGGCAAGGCTTCAAGTCCAGGCGGCACCACCAGCGGCGCGCGTTCGCGCAGCTTGGGATCACCCTGCCTGACCGACCCGGTATTCAGGCCGACGGCATCAAACACCTTGCCGTTCAGATCGATGCCATCGATGCCGCACGCCGAAAGCGCTGCAGCGGCCGCCATGACAGCCCCGCGCACCCAATTTTTCGGCTTCAAAGTCAGCGACATAGAGAATCCCCACGTGCAGCATGCGCCGTGACCCGCAAGGCCGATTAGGCCGACTTTGCGGCGTCATTACGACTCAGGCTGGATAGAGTCATACAAGAGCCCGGCAACCCCGGCAACGATCGCCATATCGGCGATGTTGAAGACATACCAATAGAACCCGAACGCGTGCAGCGAGAAGAAATCGGCAACGCCGCCGAGCGTCAGCCTGTCGATGGCGTTGCCGATCGCCCCGCCGATGATCAGGCCGAGGCTCCAGGCCATCAACCGGCTGTTCCCGGCGCGCGCCAACCAGACCCACATGGCGAGACTGACGAAGGCCGCAAACCCTGCCAGCATCAGTTGGCCTTCAAAACTGTCGGACGAAAACATCGAGTAGCTGACGCCGGTATTCTTGACGAACACCAGATCGAAAAATGGCGTGATCTCGACGCGACCCTTAGCGGCGATGTCGTAGACGCTCAGCATCCACCATTTGTGCGCCTGATCGATGATGGCGGTGGCTGCGATGATCGCCAAGGCCAAGCCCGACCAGCGCCCCCAAAGCCAGCCGTTGGCTTTCGCATTGGCGTTCGCGTCTTCGATCTCCATCAAACGCCGGCCTTCATGGCATCGATTTCCGTCATCGCCGCGGCGTCCCGGGCGGAGAGATCGGGATACGCCGGGTTTGATCCGACATCGGTTGTGATGCGCCACGAGCGCGCGCACTTGATCCCCTCGGCCCGCTTGACGACGACACCGACGCCTGAGGTTCCCGCCAGCGCAAATGCGCCCGCCGGAATGGCATCAGCTGAGATCGTGATGTCCGATGTGATGCAAACTTCCGCCATGTCGACACCTTCAAGACCGACCATCAAATCCGGGTCGGTCACGTAGACGATGGGGGCCGCTTCCAGCGACGAACCGATCTTCTTGTTGGCGCGCTCGACTTCCAAAGCGCCCGTTACAACGGAACGCACTTCGCGGACGCGATCCCACTTGGCCGCCAGATTATCGTCGCGCCAGTTGCGCGGCATCTTGGGGAAGCCGAGCAAGTGAACGCTCTCACTCTCATCAGTGCGATACTGCATCCACGCTTCTTCCGCAGTGAACGACAAGATCGGCGCCAGCCACTTGATCAGCGCGTCGCATATCACGTCGATGACGGTCAGCGACGCCGTGCGCTTTGCACTCGATGGCGGTTCGCAATATAGAGCATCCTTTCGGATATCGAAATAAAACGCCGACAATTCAGTATTCATGAACTGCGACAGCACGCCGACGACTCGGCGATAATCGTACTGTTCATAGGCTTTGCGAATGTCGTGATCGATCTCCGCAATCCGATGCAGCATCAGGCGTTCGAGTTCGGGCATGGCTTCGTGTGCCCGTCCGGCCGGCTGCACGAAAGCGGAGTTGGACGCGCGATCAAAGTGGGCCAGCGCGCCGAGCATCCAACGCAACGAATTACGCAACTTGCGATAGGTTTCCGAAAACGTCTTGAGAATTTCCGGTCCGATGCGCAGATCGTCGGAATAGTCCGATGCGGCAACCCACAAACGCAAAATGTCCGCGCCCGATTTCGCCATCACGTCCTGCGGCGCGACGACATTGCCGAGCGACTTCGACATCTTCTGGCCCTTCTCATCGAGAACGAAGCCATGCGTCAGCACCACGTCGTAGGGCGCGTGCCCGCGCGTGCCGCAACTCTCGATGAGTGACGAATGAAACCAGCCGCGATGCTGGTCCGAGCCTTCGAGATACATCACGCGATCCTGCCCCTTCGGCTTTCGCGCCAGGCCTTTGTAATCTGGGAACGTGTCGGCGTCTTCGAGCGTGAAGGCGTGGGTCGAACCGGAATCGAACCAGACATCGAGCACGTCTTTCACCTGCTCCCATTTCGGCATGTCCGCATCCGGCACGAGGCCTCCGAGGAAACGCTGCTTGGCATCCTCCTCGAACCACACGTCCGCGCCGTTTGCCTCGAAAGCGTTTTCGATGCGCTGCATGAGATCGGCGTTTTGCGCGTCCGTCCAGCCATCGCGCGACGGCCCAGGGATGACCTGTTCGGTTTCAGCGTTGCGAAACACCGTGATCGGCACGCCCCACGCCCGCTGCCGCGACACCACCCAATCGGGCTTGGCTTCGATCATGCCGGTGATGCGGTTCTGCCCCGACTTCGGCACCCACTCCGTGCGCTTGATCTCGTCGAGCGAAATTTCCCGCAGCGTCGGCGCATAATTCCCTCTCCCCCTGGAGGCATCACTCCCTCTCCCCTCGGAGACATCATTCCCTCTCCCCTCGGAGGCATCATCCCCTCTCCCCTCGGAGGCATCATTCCCTCTCCCCTTGGGGAGAGGGTCAGGGTGAGGGGGGAGTTGAGCGTGAGGGGGGAGTTGAGGGTGAGTGTGCGATTGCGAATTCGGCGACGAAAGCGAGCTGCCAGTCGGCGCTGTAGAACCCGCCCCCTCACCGGCGCCTGCGGCGCCCGCCTCTCCCCAAGGGGAGAGGCTAAGGTCTAGCGCCTTAT
>JAIEPV010000137.1 GCA_019748215.1 Hyphomicrobium sp. | reverse complement strand
GGATCGGTCTCGCTGTGGAACGTCCGGATATCCCAGCCAAGGCCCTCGCGCATCGGCTTGGTGCCGCGCGTGAACGGAGCCGCTCCCGGCAGCGCGCCCTCGGCGCTGACGAGCGCGTCGGCGCGGGTATAGAGCGGGCGAATGACAACGCCGTCGGCTGATTTGGTGAGCAGTCGCTTGTCAAAGTCGGCGCCCTTCAAAGCCTTGTCGACCATGCCGCGCCATTGCTCGAGCTTGGCTGCGGGGAAGCCGCTGGCGAGCGCACTGACATCAGTCGTGGCGGTAGGCGTCGAAGCGGTCATCGGCGGCAAGTCCTCGCGGGCTGGTGGAGTGCGCAAGCGATCAGCGGCTCCGGAGTGATCGGCAGTGAGCCTCTCATATACCCGGCCGGCCGGGGATTTGGAGGGTGTTTCAATGTCGGCGCCGGTGGCCCAATTGCCGCGCGACGCTCAAAAGACCGATTGCGACCGCATCTACCTTCGCGCGCTATCGCATCGCGTTCGCATTGGCATAACAGCTTTGACAAGTCGGCCCTACAACCGGGTTTGCAAAGGCTTGGGCGCCATGTCAAGACGGCGACAGGATTGCAGTTTAATGCGAGTCGCATCGGCCGTTCGCCAACAGCAAATATTCGGACGCCGCAGGCTTGGCGATCAGCCCGGCGCACAGAAGCCAACTGATGGCGTGCTTCGATCGAACAATGAGGACGGATTATGAGCCAGTCGGTGATTCAGGACGGCAAGATTTTCATCGGCGCGAGTGGCAAGCCCGAGTATCTCGATCTTCGCCTCGCCAATCGCCACGGCTTGATTACCGGAGCGACCGGCACCGGGAAAACTGTGACGCTGCAAGTGCTGGCGGAAGGATTTTCGAGTGCCGGAGTGCCGGTGTTTGCCTCCGACATCAAAGGCGATCTGTCCGGCATTGCTGCCGTCGGTGAGCCAAAAGATTTTCTCGTCAAGCGGGCGCACGACATCGGCTTGGAGCCCTACACCAACCAGGCCTTCCCGTCGGTGTTCTGGGATGTGTTTGGTGAGCAGGGCCATCCGATCCGCGCCACCGTCGCCGACATGGGCCCACTGCTGCTGTCGCGACTGCTCGAACTCAATGAAGTCCAGGAAGGCGTGCTGAACGTCGCCTTTCGCATTGCCGCCGACGAAAAAATGCCGCTCGTCGACTTGCAGGATTTGCGCTCGCTGCTGAATAGTGTTGGGACACGCAGCAAAGAACTGACGACAAAGTACGGCAACGTCGCCACAACGTCGGTCGGCTCGATCCAGCGCCGTCTGCTGGTGCTCGAAGAGCAAGGTGCCGAAAACTTCTTCGGCGAACCGGCGCTCGATATTCAGGATTTTCTGCGCATCGCTCCCGATGGACGCGGCGTCATCAACCTGCTGTCGGCCGACAAACTGATGCAGAAGCCGCGCTTGTACGCGACGTTTCTGTTGTGGATGCTGTCGAAGCTTTGGCAGACGCTGCCCGAAGTCGGCGATCAGCCAAAGCCGAAGCTCGTTTTCTTTTTTGACGAAGCGCACTTGCTGTTCACGGAAGCGCCGAAGGCGTTGCTCGAACGTATCGAACAGATTGCGAGGCTCATTCGCTCGAAGGGCGTCGGCGTATATTTCATCACGCAGAACCCGACCGATGTGCCTGATACCGTGTCGGCGCAGCTCGGTAACCGCGTGCAGCATGCGCTGCGGGCGTTTACACCGGCCGAACAGCGCACCGTCAAGGCTGCCGCCGAAACCTTCCGCAAAAATCCTGAGCTGAATACCGAGCGGGTGATCCTCGAACTCAAGGTCGGCGAAGCCCTGGTGTCGATGCTTGAAAACAAAGGCGAGCCGTCGATCGTGCAGCGGACGATGATCCGCCCTCCCGAAGGCCGCATCGGACCGGTGTCGGCTGAAGAACGGCGTGGCGTGATCGAATACAGCCCGTATTTCGGCAAGTACGACGAAAAGGTCGATCGCGAGACGGCGCATGAAATGCTCGGCCAGCGCGCCGAAGCCGCGACCCAGGAAGCAGACGCGGGGGGCGGCATGGGCGGATGGCTCGGCGGCGTGCTCGGCGGTGGCAAGGCAGCGGCGGGGAAACGTGGTCAGCAGGGGATGGGCGGCATGATCGGCCGCGAACTCCAGCGCTCGCTGGCACGCACGGCTGCAACGACAATCAAGAACATCATCGTCAAATCGATCACAGGCGGGCGTCGATGAGGCGAAACGGACCGTCTTGTTGGCCCATCTCGCCTAGTTTGTGCTTGCAACCGGGCGATTGACTAAAGGCGCACCGGCAGATGGGCCGATGGTGGGTTGTTTCGCGGGCGACTGCGGCGGCGCCGATGCGCTGGGTCGAGACATAGATGGTGGCCCTGGAGCGCGCGGCTTGGCTGCCGTCGCTGGTGGCGGTAATGGCAGAACGGATATCGGCGCCTGCCCGGGTGGACTTTTAAGCCAAACAGCCGAGCGTCCAGCGGCAAGACCCTCCGCATACAAGGCTTTTTGATACTCCGGATCGTAAAGCCCTTTGAGCGGCTTGTTAAACGACGCAGGCACAGCCATCAAATTGAAATCGGCTCCGGCATCGAGCGCCATGCGATAGATACGATACAACTCACCCCAGTTCTGACTCTTGATCAACGTCGAGATGGCGCGTGTCGCGATGGTCAGTGTGGTCTGCGGCACAACTTCGGTTTCAGGCGTGAGCTTGCCGTTCTTGATGATGTAGAGGTGCCGGATCGGTGGCGCGGCATAGAGCGGATCAAAGGCTTTGAAAGGTGCTTGCACAGCGGTCACGAACAACTCGCGCGTGGTGCCGCCATCGACGTGCATCTCTTCGTACATTTTGCCGTTCACTTCGACCGGAATATTGACGGGCGGCAGCGCCCCCGGGATGGCGGCCGATGCAAGGATGACACTGCGGAAAAGCTCGAGCGCCTCATCGGTGTCGAATAGCGCGATCTCGCCCATGTTCCACACCACTGGGCGTTGGGCATCGAGATTGGTCGTCAAAACCAGCAAAAGGCGGCCGCGTTTATATTGTGCGGCGATATCCCGAACCATGGTGCGGTCGACATACTTTGCGACGAGATTGGCCAGGGGTTTGCTGTCGGCAAGCGCGGAGCCCCCAAACAGTCCCGGAATGATTTGCGCCGTTGCAACGTCGGAGGCTTGGTATTCCGTCCAGATGCGGCGCAGCTCTTCGTCATGTGCCGGGCCGAGAAAGGCGAACGGCGCAATGATCGCGCCGGCGCTGACACCGGTGACGATTTCGAACTCAGGCCTGTTGCCGCGTGCCGTCCAACCGGCGAGAACTCCGGCGCCGAACGCCCCGTCGGAGCCGCCACCCGACAAGGCCAGCGTCTCGACGATGGGCCGCCGGCCTTCGCCGCGCTTCGCATCTTTGGCGATGACAGGGAGGTTTGGCGTCATCCGGCGAATTTCGGCCATGGCATCTTTTGGAACGTCATCGGCCCAAAAGCGGACACCCGGAACGCCGGTCACGTGCGCCATTTCCGCCAGCGCTGGGTCGGCGATGCCGTTGCGGACGTAGGTCGCGCAGCCGCTGGCCGCGCATTGCACGGCCATGACCAGTGCCAGCACTGCTACAAATCGAGCGTCGCGGCCCTTAAGCTGTAACGCAGTTATCGCCATCGCGTCCCGTTGTCCCTGCCGCGCCCACCCGCGTCACGTCCCTCATCTACTGATAGCATAGTGCGGAAAAATAAAAGAGATCCTGACCTGTTGTTGGCTCAAAAGGCCCCCGGCTCTTGGTTTTGGCGTCGCAATGCAATGAGCCCGGCGCAGTAGCGATAGGCGAGTTCGGTCACCTCACGGTGCCGCCGCCAATCGAGGGCGCCCATGTTGTCGGGTGTCGGCGGCACGAGCAGCCAATCGCCCGGCTGTACGTAATGCTCATAGTGAGCGCGATTAGCCATCATACTGCGCACCAGGATGGTCGTTGCCGACGGCGCATTTGGTAACTCGTTCCTCGAGAACGGATTGATTATCCGCCAGAGCAGTGCCGAACCGGCCGGCAACGCATCATAGGGAATGACCTCACGGGGCCGGTGAGGCGGCTCGAAGGCGACAACGATATTGGGTCCACGCTTCAGATTGTGCATGGTTTCGAGGGGCACGTTGGATACGACGGCGCCGTCGACGAGGGTTCGGCCGTCGGACGTGTAGAACGGCGGCAGCAGGCCGGGGATCGCGGCACTGGCGCGGATCGCTTCCCAGGCCGGACCATGCCGCATGACCGCTAGAGACGTGTCACCGAGATCGACGGCAACCGCGAAGTACGGCTTCCACATGTCTTCAATCAAGCGCCCGTCGTATTCCGACTTTAGGTGCCTGTCGAAATGCGTGTGATCGAGGAGGCCGTAGCGGGGAATGGTATAGCGCGATAGAGCCTTGCCATCGATGAACATGCGATGCACGCGGTCTTCGAGTTCATCGGGCGGAAGATCATCGGCAAATGCCGCCGCCATGGCAGCACCGCCGGATGCGCCGCCCAAATAATCGAAGACGATGCCCGCTTCGCGGCAAGCCTTGTAAATGCCGATGTGAGCCGCAGTGTAAGCGCCGCCGCCGCAGGCAACATAGCCGACCGCTTCATCGCGCAGAAATCGCCAAAGCCGTTCGATGTCTGGTCGACTGCCGTGCGCAACGTGATGATGCTGGGCAACGTCGCGATTTTGCAACCAGTGGCGCGTGCCCTGCACGACGTGGCTTCTGGCATGGGTAATGACCAGGCGGTGGGCCGCCGGACGATGCAGGCCACGGGCAAATTCTTCGATGGGCGATAAATGAATGCGGCCGACAATTGGCTGATCGGCGGCGTTGGCGACGAGCAGGATTTCATCGGCTTGGCGGATGCTGGTCTCGGTCCACGGCGTCATCGTCGGGTCGGTGATGTAGACGATGGTTTCGAAGCGCGCTTCGAGTTCGTTCAGCGTCGCGGCACCCTCAAGCGTGGGATCGCTGGCGGAATCGACGAAGTCGCCGATCGTGGCGCTGCACACCACAAGAGTTGCATTGTGCCGGCGAGCGGCCTCGCAAAATGTCGAACGAAATCCCGGTGCGAGGTCACCACCACCGGCTGCGATCATGGCGATCGTGCGCGGTCGCGACGTCGCCCGTGCGATTTGGCCGGGGAACATCGATAGGCGATTGGCGCGACGTGTTTCGGTAGCCAACCGGTCTGCCAGCGCTGCCGCAATCGCGTTCCAGATGGCGGGCGTTGCCGCAGATATGTCGTCGAAATCAGCGCGATCGAGCGCGACGACCACGCTATCGCGAATGGCACGCACCGTCGCCGTCCGCTTGCCGCCGGCAAACATGGCGATTTCGCCAATGGTGGCGCCTCGCGAGATTTCCGTCACGGGGGCAGGGTTGCCCGCGACATGCACCGTAAAGCGGCCGGCGATCACGACGTAAAGCCGATCTGCCGCTTCACCTTCAGTGACGATGGCCGTTCCGCGCGGCACGGCAACCGGCTGCAGCCGCTGTTCGAGAATGGCGATGGTTTCAGCCGGCAAACCGGCAAAGGTCGCGACTGTCGCTAAGTGAAGTGCCAACGATGACATGCGGGAGCCCGGATCAGATGAGGGTTCATCTTTATCACGGGCCCCCGCGCTGCGCGGGCCAGATTTTCAATTGCGGTTGACTGATGCTTATTCTGCATCGGTTACGCGCGCGATTGACCGAATGCGTTACCCGGCGAGCGTCTCGACGTGTTCCCAATTGACCAGATTGTCGAACCAGGCTTCGAGATACTTCGGTCGGGCATTGCGATAGTCGATGTAATAGCTGTGTTCCCAGACATCGACGCCGAGGATGGGCGTCGAGCCATGCATTAACGGGTTTTCGCCGTTCGGAGTTTTTTGGACTTCCAGCTTGCCGTCCTTGATGGCGAGCCAAGCCCAGCCTGAGCCAAACTGCGTCGTGCCGGCATTAATGAAATCGGCGCGGACTTTGTCGAAGCCGCCGGCGCCCTCGATCAGCTTTTCAATTTTGCCGGGCACTTTCTTGCCGCCGCCGTCTTTTTTCATCCACTGCCAGAAGTGCGTATGGTTCCAATGCTGGCCGACATTGTTGATCAACGGCGCACTTTTATCAGCGTAGGCCTGCTTACAAATCTCTTCAATCGCCAGCCCTTCATACTTGGTACCAGCCAGCGCTTTGTTGCCGTTGTCGACGTAAGCTTGGTGATGTTTGTCGTGGTGAAATTGCAGCGTTTCAACTGACATAAACGGCTGCAGCGCGTCGTAGGCGTAGGGGAGGTCGGGCAGTTTGAGCGTCATGGCGTTTCTCTCTCTTAAGTCTCGGTTGCGACGTCGATATCGTGCGGCGGCGGGTGGTGGTGAGGTGTCGGCGCTGTTGTTCAGGCGGCGGCAACCTAGCTTTCGATACGTTGCGCGACAAGCTGGCGTTGGAGAAGCCTGATCGCGCCGGCAATTTGCATCATTGGCCCGCCGATCCAGGAGCCAAATCAATCATGACTTCGTTGCGCCGCCAGAATGGAAGCGTCCACGGCGGATCATAAAAAGCGTAAATCGGTGGCGAAACCACGGGCAGTTTCTTCTCCTCGACATAGCGCAACAACTTGTCGCGATGCGTCGACAAATTGCTGTCGCTCGACCACCCAGAGAAGCGGATCGCGGCAACGTCGTGCGCCGGCACCTCGATCAGCTTAATGCGCGTGTCGTTGGGTGTCGGCAAATTTTGGAGCGTCGATCCGGCCGGCATGACAAAGCGGACTTTCCATGGGCCATCACCAGAGACGCGGGCGTCGACATCGGTCGGCTGCTGGGTGACCGGCGCCGTCATCGCAATTTTCTCAGCCGGGCGTTGCGAAACGGGCGATGTCATCGCGATCGCTGAGTTCGATGTGTTGGCGCCAAAAATATACGCGGCCAACGTCCGAAAGCCAGTGCTGATGGCGGCGTCGCGCGCGCCGGTTTCTTCGACCTCCGCGATGACCATCGCGTCATAGCGACGAATTTCGATATCGCCATCTTGAAGGGTCACGGCGAACGCAGGTTCAGCAGTTTTAGCCACAGCGATCTCCGGAGCGAGCAGCACAAGCCCAAGGCTCAGAATGGCACCGAGGCCCGCGCAAACGGCTCTGATGTGCTGACATGCCATGATCTGATCCTTTAACGTAGCGCGCTCGCCACCCGGCCAGACACCGGAAATTGTAACGCCATCATCGTCACACAACGCAGACCTCGCGAAATTGGTTCGCCGTAGGCCCGTGTCGAGGAGATGCAGCGGCACTGACGGACCAGGTATCCTGGCCGCCGAAGACCATCCGCCAGCGCAAATAGGCCTTCGCCCGGCGATATTCAGCCTATGGTCATGGAGATATGTCCAGGATGCGACGGAAGTGATTTGATCGGCCGTTCTGGACGTAAGCCGCTTGATGTAACGGTTACCCCGGCCTCGGCGAACCGAGGCGGCGAAGGAAATGCCCTTTAAATCATGAAAACGCGTTTCAAATATCTGTTCACGCTGGGTGTTCCGCTGGCATTTGCCGGCCTCGGCCTGACGTGGATGGTGCAGCCGGCCATCTTTGGGCAAGCCGGACAAGCTCAATCCGGCATGGTGTACGATGACGCGGCGGCGGGCAAAGGCGCTATCCGCAAGATCGTATCGACCTCGGGCCCCGTTCGCGCGCTCGTGACGGTCTCCGTCGGCTCTCAGTTGTCGGGTCAGATCGACAAGCTAACCGTCGATTTCAATTCCGAAGTTAAAGAAGGCGATATTCTTGCGACCATTGACGCGCGGACGTTTGATGCCCGCGTCTCGCAAGCACGTGCCGATCTTACGGCGGCCAAGGCGGCGCTGGCCAATCAAGAGGCGCTGCTCGTCAAAGCAGAAGCGGTACGCGGCGTCGCCCTGCGCACGCAGAAGCGGCAGGAGTCGCTCGAGCAAAAGGGCTTTGCAACCGGTGCCGGACTTGATTCAGCTAAACGCGATGCTGACGTTGCCGCCGCCGATATCACGGTCGCGAAGGCTCAGATTGACAGTGCCAAGGCCGTCATCATTCAGCGTGAAGCGGCGTTGAAACAGTCCGAGGTCGATCTCGAGCGTACCAAGATCATTTCGCCGATCAACGGCACGGTGATTTCGAGAACGGTCGATCTGGGCCAGACGGTTGCCGCCAGTTTCCAAGCTCCTGAGCTTTTCAAAATTGCCCAAGATCTGCGCCGCATTCGCATCGAAGCCCAAGTCAACGAGGCCGACGTTGGCGCGGTGGCGCAAGGCAACACGGTCAACTTCACGGTGGACGCCTATCCGGATCGAACCTTTGAAGGTGCTGTCACACAGGTCCGATTGTCGGCAACCGAATTGCAAAACATCGTCACCTACACGGTCAT
>JAIEPV010000150.1 GCA_019748215.1 Hyphomicrobium sp. | reverse complement strand
GCACCGATGTAAAGACCGGTGAGCGCCGTCAACGCCATTAGCGTGCGATTGGAGGTGCCGCGCGTCAGGCGTTCCCAGAGCAGCATCGTGCCTTGCAAAACCAGGCACAAAATCGGTGCCGACGACAGGCCAAGAAACGTTGCGCCGCACAGCAGTGCGATGCGTTTTCGGCGCTGCCGGTTTGAGCGCGCGGCGAACCAAAACATGCTGAGCAGTGCGGCACAAAAGGTGCCGTAGTGGATCGGATGATCGAACGACCCATAGGCCCGGGTCAAACCGAGCCGCGTCTCGACGGCGGTCGGGTGAACATAGCCGGTAAGGCGCTGCAACAGATCGTGGGTGAACGTCTGCCCGAAGAGTGTTTCTGGTAGCGCGATCAGTGCGGCGGCGGCAATGGCCAGGGCCATGGTACGCAATACGGTGTCGAAGGTCGCAGCGTCGCGGATCCAGACTCGGGCGACGAGATAGCCGCCGAGCCCCTCGAGCGCCAGTGACCCGCCATAGATCAAGCCTTCGGACGAACCCTGATGCATCATGAAGACGCCGATGGTCCAAACGTTGAACGCGAGAAAGGCGATGTCGAATGCGCGCATTTTCAAGCGCCGCTGCGTCGCGAGCTTCCATAGGGCGATCGGCACCAGCAGTGCCAATGCAACGCGATGCGGCGGCAAACGCAGGCTTTCGAGATAAAGCGAAAACTCCGTCGGGCAGAGGAACGCGACGATCAGCAGAGCGACCGGCAACGGTGTTTTGATTTTACGGAGCGTCATCGCAGGCATCCAGTTTCCACCGCCACTTCGGGCTTTAGTCGGCGTTGGTTCCGGAGATGACGGCCGCGAACGTGCGCGACAGAATTTTGATGTCGAGCCAGATCGACCACGCGCGGACATACGCGAGGTCAGCTTCAACGCGAGCTTCGATGCTGCCCGGTTTCGCCGTTGAGCCGCGAAAGCCGCTGACCTGCGCTAAGCCCGTCATGCCGGGGCGCATCTGATGGCGATCGGGATAGAGGTGCAATAGACGGCTGAATTCGTCGTCATGGGCGAGAGCATGAGGTCTCGGGCCAATCAGTGACATCTCTCCACGGATGACGTTGATGAGCTGCGGTAGTTCATCGAGGCTGGTGCGGCGCAAGATCCGACCGACGCGCGTCACGCGGGTATCTTTGACGATCGCTTGCTGGACGAGTGGACCGTTTTCCATGACGCGCATGGTGCGGAACTTCAAAACGTTGATGGTCGATTGATAACGGCCACGGCGTTTTTGCGCGAATATCACTGGTCCGGCACTGTCGAGCTTGATGGCCATAGCGATCAGCGGCCACAGCGGAGCCGACATGGCAAGTAACACGCAGCTAAGAATGATATCTTCAGTACGTTTGCTGGCGCGAGCGCGGCCGTTCAACGCTTTTTTTTTACGTCTAGAAGTCCGATCGGTCCGATGGACGATACGTTGAACCCGCTATTGGTCTCAAGCAAGTCGGAGGCGATGTGCGTGACCACATGCGTCGAGATCGGCAGGCTATCGAAATGGCCGACGATGGTCGCCATGCGATCGTTCGCCGACTGCGGCAGCGCGATGACGATGCGATCGACTGCGCCTTGTCGAGCAGACCGGATGAGGTCGTCAAGGCGGCCATGGACGATGAGGCCTTCCGGATTAATGCGGTCGGTTCCCATGCGGTCGTCGTAGAGCCCGGCAAATGCGATGCCGAGGCGTGGCTCAGCGACGATATCGTAGACGCGGCGGGCGATCGGACCAGCGCCGAAGATGGCGACGCGTTCGTTGAAGCGGCCGGCGGCGGCGAGACGTGCGATCAGGTTGCGGGTCGTCAAGCGCGTGAGCAAAATGAGCAGCAAGCTCGCCGACAGCCATGCCGTGTACCAAAGCACGAGATCGATGTGCTGCAGATTGAGCGGGAGTCCGATGCCTAGAACGCCGATCATGCCGCAGCAGATGGCGATGAGAAGCTCTACGGGCTTGAATGGGAAATCATCCATCCGCGAGGTGTCGTACATACCGCGGAAACGCAGACACAGGTGGGCGATGAAGCCGGCCAGCATGGTCGCCTGAAGGATGGTCAGTTGATCGATGGCGAAATCGCCGATAACGGCATAGATAAGCGCCGGCAGAAGGCCTCCGAGTACGACCGATAGAAAGTCGCTGATGGCCACGACATCCGCCGCAACTTGGCGCGACAACCGGCGCTGATGCTTTGATGCGTGTGCACTAGGCGCAGCCGAAGTCTTGGACATCATGTCCGTGGAGGGTACTGACATTTGACGTGTAAACCCAGGTTACGCGACGCACGACCAGATCGTCAGCCGATCACGGCCGTTCGACCAGTTCTGATGTTAAGCGAGACTTCCTAAATTTGCTTGAATGCCGACTAATTATTGTACCGCGCTGGCGCTGGCCGGGAGCTCTCAGGCAGCTTCACGGCGCCGATATTGGGCCGCTGCTGTTCGTGGCGACCGGCCGAGAAGCGTTGCAAGCGCTCCGTAGTCGTCGAGTTGATCTTCGGCGACGTCATTGAGGATGACGCCGGCGATCTTGTGCTGGTTTGCACCGAGCAAGTTGAGAGCTTTCTTGGCGATCTGCTTTGGTGTTCGCTGCCAAGTCATGACAAAGACAATCTGATCGGCAAGGTCAGCGAGGATCCTCGCATCGATCACCGGCAGCACAGGTGGGGCTGAGATGATGATGGTATCAAATCTCCCCGTGAGCGATCTTAACCCGCTGGCCATGAGGCGAGAACTCAAAGCTTCAGGGATCGAAATCTGCGATGGAGCGGGCCCAGTGGCCGGCAGGAAATGCAGGCCCGTCAAGCCGTCGCGCAGAACGGCTGCTTCGAAAGCTTCGCTGTTGGCAAGCTGATCGAGCAAGCCGCGCTGACGCTCGACGGCGAGATGACGGGTCAATGATTGCAATCGGAGATCACCATCGACAAGCAGGCAGTTGCCAGACGTCATGGAAATATGGTGGGCGAGGTTCGACGCGATGATATCGGCACCTTCGCCCGGCATGCTCGACGTAACAAGAACGATGCGTGGACCCGCGTGGTTGCGACGCTGGTCAAGCTCGCGGCGCAGGTTGCGAATGGCGTCGGCATAGATACTGGATGGCTCGGCGACAATAAGTCGAACAGCCTTGCTGGGAGCGGCTGCCGTCTCAGTGCCGGCGATTGCTGGCACGGACGACAAGTGATCCAGATCGAGAGTACGGGCAATGTCCTCTGAATGAGCGATGCCCGGTGCCATGACTTCAAGAAGCAGGGCCAAGCCGATCGCGAGAATAAGTCCGGCAACGGCCGCCATGAAAGCCAACTGCTTGCGTTTTGGCGCAGCAGGAAAAAGCGGAACAACGGCCTGCTCGACCATGCGCGCGTCGGGCAGCTGGAAGCCTTGCGTCTCCGCCGTTTGCTTGTAGCGGGCAAGGAGAGCTTCAAACAGTTGCTTGCTAGTCGTAGCTTCGCGCTGCAGATCGTTCAGGTCGACGCCTGAATCTTTTGAAATGATTTGCTGCTCTTTGAGTTGCGACAGGCTTTGCGAAAGCTGGCGCTCGCGGGACTCGGCGACTTCAGCTTCATTCTTTAAATTGCTGACCAGACGATCGACCTCGCCACGAACTTGGCGTTCCGCATCGGCCACTTCGGCACGGCTCTTGATGATTTCAGGGTGGCGCGGGCCATATTTGGATGCGAGCTCGGCCGCACGCCGTGTCGCATTCGCGAGCTGCTCTTTCAGCAGACGGACGGTATGGCTCTCAAGAACTTCGACAAGAGCGTCGCCGTGATCTCCCTGCCGCGCCAGCTTCTGCGCCTGGTCGAACTTGGCTTTCGCTTCGCTCGTCGTGTTGCGAGCGTTGACGGTTTGCTCCATGAGGCGCGCGAGTTGCTTTTCAGACAGCACTTGGCCTTCCGTGTCGAAGACGCCGTTCAAGGCTTTCCATTGTTCGACCTTGCGCTCGGCATCGCTGACTTTAGTGCGCATCTCGTTGAGTTTTTGCTCAAGAAGCCTCGTGGCCGATGCGGCGGCGCCGGTCTTGGATTGCAATTGCTCGGTGAGATAAACTTCCGCAACCGTATTAGCGATGTGCGCGGCCTTGATGGCATCGCTGGATGAAAACTTGATATCGATGAGCAGTGTGTTGCGTACACGGCTGATTTTCAACCGGTCAAAGACTGTTGCGGCGACCTCGTCCCGGCCGGGCTTCGACGAACCGGGGACGTCAATGTGAATGAGATCATCGCGTTGGTCGACCGGCCGCGGCGCCGGCTCGTCGATCGGATCGGTTGGCAATGAACTGGTCGAAAGCCCGAGAAATCTCATCAACCGCGACGACAGGGCGGGAGCAGCAAACTCAGGATCGTGGCGCAGGTCAAGCGTCTCGATGACTTTCAGGATGACGGGACGCGAACGAATGATTTCGACTTCACTCTCAATCGTCGGCTGGTCGCCCTTCAGATCCGAGACGACCGAATCGAGATTGGTGATCGATCGTTGACGGGGGTCGATTTGAACAATTGCGGACGCATCGTAGCGGTTGGGGATCGCAAACAGCACCGCCGACGCCAAGATGACGGCCGTGATCGGCAGTGCCACAACGAGCTTCAAGCGTTTGTGGACGGCCGAAATCGCCCGATCGAGGGTCAGGGCACTCTCGGCCGATTCAGCTGAGTCTGAAAAATTACCGTGGTCGCCGCGCATGCGCGTTTGAGCCTAGAAGCGAAGCTTCGCGCCGACCATGAACCGATTGCGGTGCATATCGAGCGAATCATCCGTTGAATCCCGAACCTGATGTTCGTACCCAAAAGTGAACAGCGAGTTCTTAGTGTAGAAATAATCGAGGCCGATGCGGGCGACATACACGTCGTCTCGCCGCCCAGTGCCGCGAAAATCGTCTTCGCGCATCTCGAGTACGCCAAACAACACGAGATCATGGCGAAGCTCGTAGTCGGCTTTGACGCGCGCGCCGGTTTGCAGCAGGCCGGTGCTGGCGATATCGAGCGCTTCATCGATTTGGCGATAGACGGTTGCGAGAATGGTTAGCCGTTGCGTCGGCAACCATTGGACTTCGGCATTGACGAGGCTGGTCGCGAGATCGGCGAGCGCATCATCGCGATAGTCGCGGACGCCGTACCCGCCGAGGAGTTGCCAGCGCAAAAGCGGGTTGGATTCGAACGCCACGCCGGCGACGGCCTCGAAGCCGAGTGAATCGCGATCGAAGCTGCCGACGCCGCGATTGTCGATTTTCGAACCGCGTACTTTGCCGATGATCTCGAACCCCGGCGAGACACGATAGCCTAGTCGGAGTTGCGTTGCGTAGGTGTCCGTATCGCGCTGGTCTTGATCGATCGGCGTGCCGTCGAAAGCCGTTGCGTCGGAATAATCTTTGCGGTCCGCGCTCGCAGATAGCGTGCCGTAAAGCCGGCCAACATCGCGTGTGACGCCGATGGCGGCGCGATGTTCGAATACGGCAATCGGGTCGCGGGCGGTCAGCGTGAAAAGTGGATCATCGCGTTCCTCGTGCGCCAGCAGCGAGCTCATGTTGAACGAGATGGTGTGGGCATGGTCGAAATGCAGGGCGCCATCGATTTTGGCGCGATAGTTGGCGTAGTTCTGATCTTCGTTCTCAGCAAACGACACCAGCTTTCCATCGAGCGAGAAGTCGAGAACGTGGCGCGGAAGCTGGGATTTGAATTGGACGCCCGCGTTGACGTCGGTGCGCACGTCTGAGCGGCGGTCGCTGTCGATCGCGAAGATATTGTCGTCATAGGTGACGGCTGCGCCGGCGCTTGGAAACACCAGGTAATTGCCCATGCGCAAACCGTCGGGCTGCAAAATGGTCCGATCCATGTTCGGGACCGGCAATGCTCCATAGATTTGCGCATTGTCCCAGACGCGCAGCCGATCGCGGCTGGCGACTGTCGCGGTGTTGAGGCCATCGACGCCGCGTAGATCGAGATCGCCAGCAACGGCCCACGCCGGCGTCAAGAGCGCGATTATCGCAGCGAGCGCGATGGTGTTGTGCGGCATCGGCCGGATGGGCTTGCACCCTAAATCGACACGGTGATCTGGCGCCTTGCGGCGAGCGGTACGCGGTGACATGGCAGCATCCAAATCTTGGCCGAAGGGGCTCAAAAGAACCTTTCGGGGATTTGAATATTGTCTCCGGGCAGGACCGGGATGTCGGTTGGCAGCTGCACGGCGACTTCGTTTTTGCCGGCGCGCGAGATGTAAACGACGTCTTGATTGGCACGATAGGTATAGCCGCCAGCGATTGCCACGACGTCGCGCAGGCTCAAGCCCGTTTTATAGGGAAATTCGCCGCCATTTTTTACTTCGCCATGAACGTAGATTGGCCTGTAGGTCAGCATTTCGACCGTTACCTTCGGATTTTTGAGGTAACCGTCGGAAAGCTTTCGTGCGATCTCGTCGCGGAATTCTTTTTGCGACAAGCCTTTCGCGGGCAATTCGCCAATCAGCGGCAGCGACGCCTGACCAACGGCGTTGACCTCGAATTGGCCCGACAAATTGTCTTCGCCAAAGACCGTCAATTTGAATTTGTCGCCGACGCCGAGACGGTAGACAGCGTCGGTCGACGCTATCGTGTTGCTCGTCACAAATTGGGGGTTATTTGCAAATTGCGGTTGGGCGCAGCCGCTTGCCGTCGCCACGGCGACGAGCGCAGTGATGGTCAAACACGACCGACTATCGAGCAGACGACGCAATACCATGGCCCGACCAACGCTGACGCGCACCGAGGATGGGCACGCCTTGAACAGCCGCTGTCATCGCAGATTTAAGTAAACTTCGATTTAAGGCTGATCGGATGGCAGCGCCGAAGACGGCCGAGATGACTTGTTGCCCCGCGATCGCGACGGCCGCCCGTATGCCGTTAGCCAGCTGTTGAGGGATTGGCTGCTAAACAGTCAGGGGCTTTCAAAAAGGTGGGGAGAACGGCCGTGACACTTGAATCTGCTGAGCGGGCGGATGACCTCAGCTTGTTCTATGCGGCCAAACCGGCCAGCTATTTTTCAAATGCGCGCACCGATTTCGTCGAACGTCTACCGGTCGATGCATCAGCGTCAATTCTTGAAATTGGCTGCGGAACCGGGGCGACGGGCGCCTTGGCCCTGCATGAAGGGCGCTGCGGCCGCTACGTTGGCGTTGAACTGTTCGAGACTGCGGCCGCCCAAGCCCGACGCGTTCTCAGCGAAGTCATTGTCGGAAATGTCGAGACGCTCGACTTCGATTGGCAGCCGGCGAGCTTCGACGCAGTGATTTTTTCCGAAGTCCTCGAACACTTGATGCACCCCAGCGACGTCCTGACGGCGATCTCTCGCTTCGTTCGTCCCGGTGGATTGCTACTTGCAAGTTCGCCCAACATTTCGCATTGGCGCGTAGTGCGCGAACTCATCAGCGGTCGCTTCGAACTGGCAGATCAGGGCGTCTTCGATCGAACGCATTTGCGTTGGTTCACGCCGCAATCCTTCGCCGAGTTGATCGAGGATGCAGGCTTCGTCATATCTGAAATGGGTCCGGTGACGCCGTTCAGCGAGACAACCGAATGGATCTCGCGACTGTCGGGTGGCCGCTTTGACCATTTGTTCATGACGCAGATCGCCGTGGCCGCCTACAAGCGCTAACGACTTTCACCATCAGCGGTTGGCGATGCGCGCAAGGCCCGTCACCATGTCATAGCTGCAGTCCGCGCCAATAGATGTCGGCGCGGCGAGAACGAGATGGGGATGGCGGTAGCGGACATCCCACAGCGGATTGTCGAAATCCAACATGGCGACATCGGTGCGCGGATTTCCGATCGAAATTGCAGTGTCGGCCGAGGGCGCCCATGGATTGAGCGGGGCCGAAACTGGCTTGACGAGATTGTTTGGCTGGCTCGCTTGCGAAATTTTAAAACAGCTCTGCGCGGCGCGATCGCGGTACGCGGCGACCAATGCATCGCTCATGGCGCTGCGATAGAGTCGATCCTGTGTCCATACTTTCGCACCAGCCAAGATGGCGAGGATGACGACGAAAAATCGCATGGTCGAAGCCTCTCAGCTCAATTGCGCCGCGTGACGCCTGGCAGTTGACCTGGCAACCGCACAGAATCCCAGCTGGACCGACGTTGTTGCGATTCCAGCTGAAACACTGACCGCAATATGGTGAAAAAATCGTTTCGAAGCGCAGCCGAGGCGGCAAGCGATGCCGGTACGCGATACCAAAGGTTGCGCTGCGACGCGGACAGGCACTGTGTAAGCCAGTCAGCGCGAGTGCACTTGTCAGCCGCGCTGCCGTGGGGCACAAGCGACCACCACGACCA
>JAIEPV010000074.1 GCA_019748215.1 Hyphomicrobium sp. | reverse complement strand
GGCGCGTATTTATAATCAACATGCGCTTAACCGCCGTACCATCTTGCTGAACGGCGCTCAATTTTAGCCCGTTTGACACCATCGCCTCAGCGGCCCGACCGCGTCGGGTCGTTTTGTTTAAACCAGCGTTCCGCGCAAATTTCAGTCGCGGATTTAGAGGGTTTTTATGGGAACGATTCGTATTGAGTACGTGCCGGTTCAGCGTTTTGGCCTCGGCTTTTTTGGGTTTGATCATCTCCAGCTCGTCTTTCAGGACGAAACCGATTTTATCGACAGCCAGGATTTCTGGTATGTGCTCGAAGGCATTCAGGATGGCTTTGTCTTCGGCGGCACGCTTGGGGCGCTTGGCGAAGATGGGCGGACGACACTGGCGGCGGCCAACGGTGCCAATCGCGACGCGCTGATCGCCAAAATCGGCACACCGGAAGATCGCGGCTCGCGGGTTCTCATCACCAGTTCAAGCGCGCTGGACCTATGGGATCGCCTCGCTGACACGGGCGGCGATATTCAATTCCAGCTCCTACCCTACATCGCTTTCTCGCTGCCGTTCTCGACATCGCCGACGATCAATTCGACGTCGTTCATTGCCTCCGTGCTGTATTCGGTCGGGATTAATCTGGCGTCGGTCGCGCCTTTCGGCGTGCGCAATTCACCGGGCGCGTCGACGCTGATCGGCACCAGCGAAGCCGACGACCTAACCATCGGCGGAGCCTTCACGACGCTCGTCGCCGGAACCGGCAACGATCAGCTGCGCGGATCGGCGAACACTCTTTTTCTCGAAAAATTCTACGGCGGCGAGGGAAACGACACGATCTACTGGTCACTGGGTGACAACCTGGTGCACGGCGGACAGTCGCGCCTCGCCTATGCCGCCGATGGCCTCGACACGATCGATTATTCCGGCGTTGGACGCGTCGTCATATCGGCCAACACCTATGTCATTGAGCACAAGATCGCGACCTACGAAGCTGACTTCAACGGTGGCCACGACAGCTGGTTTTCGATCGAGCAAGTGGCGTGGGACCGCGAAAACGACGTCATCGTCGCCGGCGATGGCGTGTCGTTTCTCGAACGCCCCTTGCTGCTCGATTTGAAGGGCAGTGACGGCGGGCGGGGCGATGAGCTTGGCTTTTCTGGCACCACCGCGCCGCTCATCATCAACGCCGTCAACGATACGACCCTGTCCATACAAACCGTCGCCAACAGTGGACAGGATGCCGGTTATTGGGCGCTGTCGGTCGAAAGCCTGTCGGGATCGGAAGGCGATGATCAGATTTACGCCGGCGCCGCCGTGCTGAACGTCGACGGCGGCAAGGGTGCCGACATCATCGACGGTCGATTGTCGGCGGCCTTCTCCGGCTTGAGCGAAAGCGGTTACGACGTGGAATTAAACGGTGGTGATGGTGCCGACACGATCGTCAGCGGCAGCGGGCGAACGCTGGCGCGCGGCGGAGCCGGTGCCGACGTATTCGTGCTTTCGGCCATGACCACGGGCGAACAAACCGTCGAATTCATCATTGAGGATGGCGATCAGAGTGACACACTGTATCTGCCGTATGATTTCTTCCAAGCCACGCGCGGCGATTTCGATGGCTCGCGGCTGCTCCAGGTTTCCGGGGCGGCGTTCAAGATCGATGACGTCAACTACAACAGCTTCTTCTTGTGGGGCAATCCGGGGCCAAGCTTCGACTTCAATCAGTTTGTCGGCGCCATTCGCTTCACCATCGAGGGCAGCGATCTGGTGATCAACCCGGTTCAGGGGCGCATTGAGGAGATCATGCAGGACAATGGCCCTGGCGAACCGCCGGGGCCGGCCATGACAGTCATTGTCGGTGATGGTTCCACGGAAGCGACCATTCGCGTGCGCAATTGGAGTGAAGGTATTCTCGGCATCACCTTCCCGCTGACATTCGATTCGACGCAGCTCGGCCTTGACGATGATTTCTATGACTATCCCGGCTTGCGCGAGATCGTCTCGAACGCCATCACGCCAAGTCGTTTTCTCGACCCGCTGGATGCGCGTCCCGACGTTCACGTGCCGCTTGAAATCGCCAACGCGATCGGCGGCGGCACAGCGACATTTGCACGATCTGCGGCGTTTGCGGCGCCCGCAGTGCTGACCGAGGGCGGCGACGGCGATGACATACTGTTTGCCGACACCGGCGGACCGTACACGTTCAAAGGCCTTGCCGGCAACGATGACATCATCGGCACGAGCGGCGGCGACATTCTCGATGGCGGCAGCGGACAAGACATATTGCGCGGTGGTCGCGGCAACGACGTTTACATGGTCGATAACAGTGGCGACCAAGTGATCGAGGCGGCGGGCGGCGGTTTCGATCGCGTCGTGTCATCGATCGATTATGCGCTTGGCGAAAACGTCGAGCATCTGACGTTGGCCGGCACCGCACGCGCTGGCACAGGCAACGCATTGCGCAACACCATCGAGGGCAACGACCTTGCCAACACACTCTTTGGTGGCGACGGCGACGACACGCTGGCCGGCAACCTTGGCGATGATACGCTCATCGGCGGTGCGGGAGGCGATGCGTATGCCTACGAGTTGGGCGATGGCCGCGATACGATCATCGATGCGGCTGACGGCAGTACAGCTGACGACATTCTGCTGTTGCTCGGCACGATCGCGCCTGGCGATGTCTCCCTGATCCGCAACCCATCGACCATGAACGATCTGGTTTTGGCATTTGCCGACGGCGGCCGCATCACACTCAAGGATTACTACAGCGGTGATGGGTCGGGCGTTGAGTCCATCCGGTTCGGTGGCGGCGAGACGTGGACGGCCGCCGAACTCGGCACGCGCGCGGCAGGGGCGATCGTGACAACGAACACGGCGCCTGTGGCCAACGATGATGCCTTTCTCATATCGGGATCGGGCGCGGTTGTCGTTCCGCTCGCAGTTCTCGTCGACAATGACCGTGATGCCGATGGCGACGCGTTGCAACTCATCAGCGTTGGAAACATCATCGGTGGCACGGCGCTGATCGATGGCGATGGAAATCTCCAGGTGACGCCTGACGTGACCGGCGCGCCATCGACCGTTGAGTTGAGCTACACCATCAGCGATGGACGCGGCGGCACGAGCCGCGCCACCCTCGAAGTGGCCGTGCGCCCAAACACGGCGCCCGTCATCACGTCGGTTGCGATCATGCCGGTGGTCGAGGACCGCTTGGCAACCGGCGCCATAACCGCCCGCGACGCCGATGGCGATGCGGTGACGTTTGCAGTGAAGGCGGGCGCCGGTCCGGTCAAAGGCAGCGTTGCGCTCGCGGCCGATGGCTCGTTCAGCTACACACCCTTCGCCGATGCCAATGGCGACGATCGTTTCACCGTGGCCGCCAGCGACGGCAAAAGCGCTGCGGTGGAACGAGACGTGAGCTTCACGATCGCCGCCGTCAACGACGCGCCAGTCGCGGCGGACGACGCTGGCTTCACGGTAACGGCGGGGCAGACGCTACGGATCGCGTCGGCCGTCCTGCTCGCCAACGATCGCGATATTGACGGCGACGTGGTTCGCATCGCAACCGTGCGGCCATCGACCGGCGGGACCATTTCGCAAGATGCCAACGGCGACGTGCTGTTTCGGGCTGACGGTGCGTTCAATGGGCCGGCGGAATTTTTCTATGATGTGGACGATGGTCAAGGCGGGTTCGATACCGCTTCGGTCGCGGTTGTTGTCGAACGTCCTGTAAGCCCCAACGCGGCGCCAGTCGTAAAATCAACTAGCCTGCCGAGGGTGGACGAAGATCGATCGGCCAAAGGCCGGATCGTCGCGACGGATGCCGACGGCGATGCATTGAGTTACGCGATCAAAGCGGGGTTTGCGCCGCTGCTTGGAGCCGTTGCGTTTGAAGCCAACGGCCGGTTCACCTACCGCCCAAATGCCGACGCCAACGGGCCAGAGCGTTTTACCATTGCCGTCAGCGACGGCAATGGCGGGACCGTCGATGTCCCGTTCGCGTTCAACATTCGACCGATCAACGATGCCCCGGTGGCGCACGATGATCGCCTTGCGCCGTTGGCGAGCGGCGCGACCACTCGGATCAACGAACAGCAATTGCTGTTCAACGACCGCGACGTCGATGGCGATCGTCTCGACATTGTTTCAGTGTCTCGAAGTGTCGGCGGTGTCGCCCAACTGACCCGCGATGGCGATATCGTGTTCAAAGCCAAAGCGGGCTTTTCCGGTCAGGCGCAGTTTACCTACAAGATCGACGATGGGCACGGCGGCAGCGATACGGCGACGGTGAAATTCGAACTTCAGCGCGGGCATGGGCAAGGTCCACCAGGTCATTCGAGTAGCCATTGGAATGGGCATCGACGCGAGATGGACCTGGACCACGGGCGCGGCGATGAGCGTGACCATACGTTTGGCAACGGCCAGGATCATCGCGGATCGATGTTCGATGCCTGGTCGTTCAGTGACGCGGCGCGCGTGACCGACGACAGCAACGGCGCGATGTTCGCTGCGCGACACGTCCACGATTTCGACAACATGTGATCGATGTGCGTCTTGGTCTTGGCGCGGGCGCCACCGCGTGCTGAAACTGAAGCATGGCGATCTTCGACCCAGCGCGGCGATGTCTTGGCGGCTTCGTGGCCGTCATTGCAACGGTCATTGCGAGCGCCGTTCTAGCAACTTCGAACGCGCAATCGGGCGATGGTGCCGCATCACCGCCAAAGCCCTGCGACCTGGAGCCGGGTGCATTTCGAACCGTGACGCGCGTCATCGATGGCGAAACCATTACCCTCGATGATGGCCGTGAGGTTCGCCTGATCGGTGCGATCGCGCCACGGGCAGCCGATGCGGGCGCGACAGCGCCACAGGGCGCATGGCCGGCGGAAACGTCGGCCGTCGATTTCCTCTCCAAGCTCGTTCTCGGGCAACGCGTGCAGTTGGCGCACGGACCCGGCCCGAGGACGGATCGATACGGCCGGCTGCTGGCGCATCTTTTCATCGGCGACGAAGCATCGCGGCAGTGGGTGCAGGGTGAAATGCTGGCGGCGGGATGGGCACGCGCTTACGCCTTCGCCGACAACGCTGCCTGTGCCGCCGACCTCAAGACCTACGAGACCCTGGCGCGGACGGCGCACGCCGGGATTTGGGCGATGCCGTTTTACCAGGAGCGGGATGCGTCGCGCAGCGGTCAGCTTATGCAGCGGCGCAACGCCTTCGAGATCGTGCGCGGCACAGTGAGTTCCGTCGCGCGGACGGCTTCCGGCGTTTATTTGAACTTCGGCGACGATTGGAAAAGCGATTTCACCGTGTCGATTGCCAAGGACGTGTTGAAGCGCGAGCCGGAGTTTGCAGCGGCGCTCGATGCGCTCAAGGGCCGGACAGTGAGCGCGCGCGGATGGATCGAACGGCGAAACGGGCCGATGATCGCACTCACCCATTCAAGTCAACTCGACGTGCTGGCAAGTCAGCCCGATGTGCTGGGTTCGGCCAATGCGCCCGACGCAGAAGCCGCGGCGGCACCCATCGGGCCGGGGCCGAGCCCGGACGCAACGCTGCCCGGCGCAAAACAAAGCCGCCCGGTTCCGTCTGTCGAGACAAATCCGGCCGGCTTAAATCTTTGACGACGCACCGCGCCGATTAAGCAGCTTCGACGACGGTCTCACCATCGGCGGCGGCGCGACGGCTCTTGGCGCTCTTCGACAAAACGTCCGTGATCATCTGAACCGCACCACGTTCATCCAGCTTCTCGACGGCGGCAAGCTCGCGCGCCATGCGATCGAGCGCATCTTCGTAAAGCTGGCGTTCCGAGTACGACTGTTCGGGCTGCGCTTCCGAGCGATACAAATCACGCACCACTTCCGCGATCGAGATGAGGTCGCCCGAGTTGATCTTGGCGACATACTCCTGGGCGCGGCGGCTCCACATCGTGCGCTTGACCCGGGCGCGGCCCTTCAAGCAGTCCATCGCCCTTTTCACGAGCGCTTCGTCGGCCAGCTTGCGCATACCGACGCTTTCGAGCTTGCCGGTCGGCACCCGCAGCGTCAGCTTTTCCTTATCGAACGTGATGACGAACAGTTCGAGGGACATGCCCGCAATTTCCTGCTCTTCGATCCCGACGATGCGGCCAACGCCGTGCGCTGGATAGACGACGAATTCGTTAGCCTTGAAACCGTGACGCTGATTGACCGGCTTCTTCTGCACAGCCAAAAGCTGGCGCGCGGCCGACGTTTTTTCAGCAATCGCTTTCGGCGACAAGGCAGGGCCGACGCCCGGCGCAACCGGCTTGCCGGCGACGGGCGCTGTCAGCTTCTGACCGGCCGGCTTATGCGACGCGGCCGGAACGGCACGTTGAGGCGCTGCAATGGCTGCACCCTTCGACAGGAGCGCGGCATTCATCGGCTTCTTGAATGCGCCGACGCTCGGCGCAGGTTTTGCGACCTGCGCTGCGAGCGGCGCCTTCACCGGCGCGACCTTCGATGGCGTCGCTTTCAACGGTGCAGCTTTCAATGGCTCAGCTTTCGGTGGCAAAGACTTCGCGGCGACGACGGGCTTGGAGGCGACTGCCGGTTTTTTCACGGCAGGCGTCAGCACCGAGGCTGCGGCTGATTTTGATTTCAACGCAATAGGCTTGGCAGCGACGTCAACTTTGGCTTTGACAGCCACCTTCGAGGTCTTTACTGCGGCAGAGGCAACCTTGGCGGTCGGAGCCTTGCGCGCCGCAACTTTCGCAGCGGGCTTGGAACCGGTCGGCGCTTTTTTCTTCTGAGCCATTGCGTTTTCTCACTCTCGTATACTAGGCCCGCGAAACCTCGGCCGAAACCAGAGGACTTTTTGGGCCACCGCCCAGACCTGGGGGCCTGAACTAGGGGGATCGCGCTCCATATCGGGAGACTGCTACGTAACGCCCGACGTTTGAAGCCTCACACATCAAACACGCACCAAGACATTGCCTCTCTCGCGAAAGACATCCCCTGTGCGTTTGGTTTTGGCCTAACTGTTCAAATCCTGACCGGCTCTGATCTGGCCCAGCGACGCCCCATGTCGTCTCTCAGACTTACACCCGATAGAACCGAGTGATCCTGCTTCGTTCACGGCCGTTTTGGATTTGTACTGACGTCTTGCCATCACGTGTGGATAATAACACACTTTGGCTGCGAATTGAAGGGAAAGCGGGTGAGACACTGTGGTGGCGATTAATAAATCTAGTTCAATTGTGCCGCACCAGAGCTTGCTTCATTTGAGCCATCGATTCTAAGTCTTTGAAAATGATAGCAATCCGAGTTAGTCGCCTACGCCGGGCGCATCGGAAAAGTACTTTTCAAATTTACCAGTTTCATCTTTGTGCGCATCGGCGTCGGTCGGAGCCGGCTTCTTGACCGTGATGTTCGGCCACGTCTCGGCATACTTACGGTTGAGTTCGAGCCATTTCTCAATGTTCGGTTCGGTATCCGGCTGAATGGCCTCGACCGGGCATTCAGCTTCGCAGACGCCGCAGTCGATACATTCATCGGGGTGGATGACGAGCATGTTGTCACCCTCGTAGAAGCAGTCGACGGGGCAGACCTCAACGCAATCGGTGTATTTGCACTTGATGCACTTTTCATTGACGATGTAGGTCATTCGAAATTCCGGTCTTGTGTTTGCAACTGTTTGCAATGTGTCGTGCGATGGCAGCTCCACGCTGCCGGGAACGCGGCGAGTGGTTTAACGTAGCGCCCGCTGAAAGTGATCAACGGACTAAATCTAGCACACGATCTGTCGGCACTGTCATCGATCAATCAAAGCGAAACTTCAGCCGCTCAGTCTGCCGCCGCTCGCGCTTGGTCGGGCGACCTGCGCCAGCCTCCCGAACGCCATGCGACAGTGCCGCGCCGCTGGCGTCCACAGTGCCATCGGTGCTTTTCGCGCGATCTGTGAGCGGAACTGCCTGAGGTGTCAATTCCTCAAACAACACTGCCGCTTCGGTCGCAGGGCCACGCCGCGTGCCAAGTCCGACGACGCGAACGATGCGAATGCGTGGACCGAGCGACAACGTCACCACATCGCCAGGCTTGCAGGTCTGGCTGACTTTCCCGATTCGATTTCGGTTCAGCCGCACTTTACCGCGGTCGATGAGAGCCTGAGCCAACGTGCGGGATTTGGCGAAGCGGGC
>JAIEPV010000253.1 GCA_019748215.1 Hyphomicrobium sp. | reverse complement strand
CTTGGGGCCGCCGCTACAACGGCGGCCTTGAGACCGTCCGACCTTTGAAAGCACGCATCCATGGCTGGCGTCAGCGAAATCCGTTCGTCGTTCCTCGACTATTTCAAGCGCAACAGTCACGAGGTGGTGGCATCGTCGCCGCTGGTGCCGCGTAACGATCCGACCTTGATGTTCACCAACGCGGGCATGGTGCAATTCAAGAACAATTTTACGGGTCAAGAGACGCGTGCCATCCCCCGTGCGGCCTCGTCGCAGAAGTGCGTTCGCGCGGGTGGAAAACACAACGACCTCGATAACGTCGGCTACACCGCGCGTCATCACACGTTCTTTGAGATGCTCGGCAATTTTTCGTTCGGCGATTATTTCAAGGATCACGCGATCGAGCTCGCCTGGAATTTGCTGACCAAGGAGTTCGGCCTCGACAAAAAACGACTGATGGTCACCGTCTATCATGACGATGACGAAGCGTTTGCGATCTGGAAGAAGCTGACGGGGTTTGCCGACGAGAGGATCGTCCGCATTGCGACGGCGGACAACTTTTGGCAGATGGGCGACACGGGTCCTTGCGGGCCATGCTCGGAAATCTTCTTCGACCACGGTGACAAAGTGGCGGGCGGTCCGCCGGGGTCGCCCCACGCCGACGGCGATCGGTTCATCGAGATTTGGAATCTTGTGTTCATGCAGTTCGAGCAGCGCGCGCCGGGCGATCGGGTGGCGCTGCCTAAACCTTCAATCGACACTGGCATGGGGCTTGAGCGCATCGCAGCTGTCATGCAGGGCAAGCACGACAACTATGAGATCGATCTGTTTCAGGCACTCATTCAGGCGTCAGTCGCCGCCACCGGTGTCGCAGCAAAGGGTGACGCATATTCCAGTCATAAGGTCATCGCCGATCACCTGCGCGCGTCGAGCTTTTTGATCGCCGACGGCGTGCTGCCCTCGAATGAGGGGCGTGGCTATGTGCTTCGCCGCATCATGCGGCGCGCCATGCGCCACGCGCATTTGCTCGGCGCTCAAGATCCGCTGATGCATCGCCTCGTTCCGGCGCTGACGCGGCAGATGGGTGATGCCTACCCCGAATTGGTCCGCGTTGAGGTGTTGATCACCGAAACGTTGCACCTCGAAGAAACCAAGTTCCGCAATACACTTGAAAACGGTCTGAAGCTGCTCGGTGAACAGTCGGGCGGGCTCAAACAGGGCGCAGTGTTCCCGGGCGACGTCGCGTTCAAGCTATATGATACGTACGGCTTTCCGCTCGATCTGACCGAAGACGCGCTGCGCCCGCGCGGCATCACGGTCGATAACTCGGCGTTTCAGGCGGCGATGAAAAAGCAGAAGGCCGCGGCCAAAGCGGCCTGGAAAGGTTCCGGCGATGCTGTAACTGAAAGCGTGTGGTTTGAAATCAAGGATAAGACCGGCGCCACAGATTTTCTTGGCTACGACACCGAAACGGCTGAAGGCGTGATTGCGTCTCTGGTTGCGGGCGGCAAGGAAGTTGGCAGCCTCAATACAGGACAAGACGGCGCGCTTATTCTCAACCAGACGCCGTTTTATGGCGAGAGCGGCGGGCAGGTCGGTGACACGGGTGTCATCAAGAGCGCCAGCGGAGCGATTTTCCGTGTCACCGAAACGCAAAAGAAACTCGGCGATCTGGTCGTCCATGTCGGCCGCGTCGAAAGCGGTACACTGGCGATGGGTGACGCCGTCGAACTGGTGGTCGATCACGCCAGCCGGTCAGCGACGCGGGCCAATCATTCGGCGACGCATTTGCTGCATGAGGCGCTGCGCCAGATCCTTGGTCCGCATGTGGCGCAGAAAGGCTCGCTCGTCTCACCCGATCGCCTTCGCTTCGATTTTTCGCATACCAAGCCGATGAGTGCCGACGAAGTCGTCGCGGTCGAAGATCTGGCCAACCAGGTGCTGATCGAAAACACGCCCGTCGTGACGCGGCTGATGGCGCTGGATGATGCACGACAGTCCGGCGCGATGGCGCTGTTTGGCGAGAAATACGGCGACGAAGTTCGCGTCATCTCGATGGGTCGCGGCACCGATGCGGCGCGCTCGAACAAGGCTTGGTCGGTGGAGCTGTGCGGCGGCACGCATGTGACGCGCACTGGCGATATCGGCTTGATCAAGGTCGTTGCAGAAGCGGCGAGTGCATCCGGTGTGCGCCGTCTCGAAGCGCTGACGGGCGAGGGTGCACGCGCCTATCTCGCGGTGCAGGATCAGCGCGTGCGGGAAGCCGCCGCGATTTTGAAAACACGCCCAGACGATCTACTCGAACGCCTCAAAGCGCTGGTTGAAGACCGCAAAGTACTGGAGCGCCAGTTGGCCGACGCCAAACGCCAGATTGCGCTCGGCGGTAGCGCCGAGGCCAACGCCAATGGCGCCAACAGTGGCAGCGCCGTCAAAACCGTTGGCATGGTCAGGTTGCTCGCACGCACGGTGCAGGGGCTCAATCCCAAGGACCTTCGTGGTCTGATCGATGACGGTAAAAAGCAAGTCGGCTCGGGCATCGTCGCCGTCGTTGGCGTCACCGACGACGGCAAGGCGGGACTGGCTGTTGGGGTGACCGATGATTTGATCACGACGTGGAGCGCGGTCGACCTCGTCAAAGTCGGCGCCGAGGCGCTCGGCGGCAAGGGCGGTGGCGGACGGCCGGACATGGCGCAGGCGGGTGGGCCTGACGGCGCGCGCGCGCCCGACGCGCTTGCGGCCATCGAAGCCTGGCTCGCCGGTTAACGCACCTTGCGAAGTTTTCATGAAGCCGGCCGCTACTCGGCGCTATAAGCGCGAAAAAGTCTCACGAGGGTCTGTCTGCTTGTGGTGAAAACCTGGACCGGCCCTAGCACTCGGTTTTGTCGTGTTTCTTGTCGGAAAAAACCGGTTCTAACGTTTCCGAAAGCACTCCTGGAGGATGCCAGCCTATGTCTCGCGCTCACCGCTTCGTTCGGCTCGCAACGGCCGTCACATCGGTTTTCATTTTGGCTCAGGCGGCTCTTGCCGTCGAAAATGTTGTTAGCCCCCCGGCAACGCCGGCACCGGCAGCCGGACCGACCATCGCCGCCGCACAGCAGTTCTGCGGTGACGCGCCGGATAAAGCCGAGGCGTTGATCACGCGCTACTCGACCGACGCCAAATTGAAACAGGTCTATAAGAGCGTCGATTACGTCGCCTACGGCGATGACGACAAGAATGCAACCAAGATGTACACGTTCACCATCAGCGGTCATCCGGCGCATCCGGCTGCGGTTTGCCGCACGCTCGTGAAGGAAGGCGAAAGTCTCGTCGTAAAAATGCACGTCGTCTGTGACGGCGAGCAAGAAGCGTGCACGAGGCTGCGCAACGACTTCAATGTCATGACGGCGAAGATGCAAGTCGAAGTCGACCAGAGAATAGCCGGCGAAAAGAAGTGAGTTGAGAATCTCTCGCGGAACGCCTGCGTGCTGTCGGCGCGCAGGCGTTTTTTGTTGTCTGCGGCCGCAGATTTACGGCTCAGCCATGTTGGCCGGCATCGTCAGGCCATGGCGGCCATCGGATCAGGCGGCGAGTGTCATCGCCACCTGCAAATTGGCATCGACTTGATCGAGGAAGCCGGTGGTCGATAGCCATTTTTGATCGGGCCCGACCAGCAGCGCCAGATCCTTGGTCATGGAGCCGGATTCAACGGTGTCGATGCAGACTTTTTCGAGCGTCGCCGCAAACGTCGCGAGCGCCGCATTGTCATCGAGTTTGGCGCGGTGCGACAGCCCGCGCGTCCAGGCAAAGATCGACGCAATGGCGTTGGTCGACGTTGCCTTGCCTTTCTGATGCTCGCGAAAGTGGCGCGTGACGGTGCCGTGCGCGGCTTCGGCTTCCATCGTCTTGCCATCGGGTGTGAGGAGGACGCTGGTCATCAGGCCGAGCGAGCCAAACCCTTGCGCCACGGTATCGGACTGCACGTCGCCATCGTAATTTTTGCACGCCCACACGTAGCCGCCCGACCATTTCATGGCGGAGGCCACCATATCGTCAATCAAGCGATGCTCGTAGGTGAGTTTGCGCTTGGCGTATTCATCCTTGAATTCGGCGTCATAGACCTCTTGGAAAATATCCTTGAAGCGGCCGTCGTAGGCTTTGAGGATGGTGTTTTTGGTCGACAGATAGACCGGGTAATTGCGCAGCAAACCGTAGGCTAGCGATGCGCGGGCGAATTCGCGGATGCTGTCGTCGAGATTGTACATGGCCATCGCCACGCCGGCGGAGGGTGACTTAAACACTTCCCGTTCGATGACCTGGCCATCATCGCCGACAAACTTGATCGTCAGCGTGCCTTTGCCGGGGAATTTGAAATCAGTGGCTCGGTACTGGTCACCGTAGGCGTGGCGGCCGACGATGATCGGCTGAGTCCAGCCCGGCACGAGGCGCGGCACGTTCTTGCAGATGATCGGCTCGCGGAAGATCACGCCGCCGAGGATGTTGCGGATCGTGCCGTTCGGCGACTTCCACATGTCCTTGAGGTTGAACTCTTTGACGCGGCCCTCGTCCGGGGTGATCGTTGCGCACTTGACGCCGACGCCATGCTTTTTGATCGCGTTGGCGCTGTCGATGGTCACCTGGTCACGAGTCGCGTCGCGGTTTTCGACGCCGAGGTCATAGTACTCGAGATCGATATCGAGGTACGGATGGATCAGCTTGTCCTTGATGAGTTGCCAAATGATGCGCGTCATCTCATCGCCGTCGAGATCGACGACGGTGCCGGAGACCTTGATTTTTTGCATGCGGAGGGACCCTAGACGTCTGCTGGTGATGCGACGCACCATAGAGCCGTCGATTGCCGAGGCCAAGACCCGACCGAGCGCAAGACCCGATCAACGGAGTGGATGCGGTCGGCTCGGGATTTTTTCAACGACCGGTGGATCGGAGCAGTGTTGGAGGTTTGCGAGCCTTCGGCTATACGCGCCGGGGCGGCGCGATTGCATTTGCGATAGCCTTCACCAATCTCTGAGCATCGAGGACGCATAGCGGCGCAGTATGGCCATCAGCATCACCATTCTAAACGGCGCGCCATGTCTTGGGATCGACGGTCCGACGGTCGGTGCGGTGGTCCAGGCTTGCCATTCATCGACGATCGATCAAGGGCTGGCGGCGCTTCACGTTGATGGCTTGAATCGCGAGACCCTGGAACCGGTTTTGCAGTATTGCGCCAAGTTGCTCTGCGTGGCGGATGAAGCGTCGTGCCCAGGCTGCAAGCGCCAGTCCGAAATGGCCGGCCTCGAAACGCTCGACCAGTTCATTTTGTCGAAGAAGGAAGTGATCGTCGGCGATGGCCGCGTCCGCTTGACGGGCGCCGGCACAGAAACAGTAACGACGCCGTGCCTTGAAACGCTGGCGAAACAGTGGTCAGGCGAGAACTATTGGTTTTGGGCCAGACGCGTCATTCGCAAGCTGCGGCACGGCTTGCGGCGCGCCCACATGCAAGGCGAAGCGGTGGCCGGTGACGGTGAAACGCCGTCGGTGATTTTAATGGAGCCGCAGCTCGCCGATAACATCGGCATGGTGGCGCGCGCCTGCGCCAACTTCGGTCTCGACAATCTACGCCTCGTCAATCCGCGCGATGGGTGGCCAAATGAGAAAGCGCGCATCGCCGCGTCAGGCGCCAACTACATCATCGACGAAGCGAGCGCGCACGCGACGCTCGAGGAAAGTATCGCCGATCTCAATTGGGTGGCGGCAACGACGGCGCGACAGCGCGATCTGCGCAAGCCCGTGATGACGCCGCAGCAAGCCATCACCGAAATGCGCACGCGCATTGCGCGCGGTGAGCGGTGCGGACTTTTATTCGGCCGCGAGCGCAATGGTCTCGAGACCAGCGAAGTTGCCAACGCCGACGCGTTAATCATGATTCCGGTGAATTCGCGTTTTGCGTCCCTCAATCTCGCGCAGGCCGTCCTGCTGCTTGGCTATGAATGGATGCAGTGCGACCCGGCTCGCAGCCTCGGCCGTGTGACGACCTTCGAGCGACCGATGAGCGAAGGCGTCAACCTTGGCAATGATCGTCCCGCTACAAAGCAGGAACTGATCGGATTGTTCGAGCATTTGGAAAGCGAACTCGAACGGTTGGGATTTTTCAATCCCGGTCATCGCAAAGCGACTGTGCAACAGAATGTGCGCACGATGTTGTCGCGGATGGCGGCGACCGAGCAGGAAGTTCGGACGCTTCGTGGCATTGTTGCCACTCTCGCACAGGGCAAAGGGACAGGCCGCAAAAGCTCGGACAAGGTGCCTTGATCTGGACAAGTTTTGGGCTGAGCCATGCCACCCGAAAAGGCAAAGACTAGCGAGATGATCATTGCCGAGCCGCAACGCCGGCTCTTGCGGTGCTGGCGCGGGCCGTATTGGCCCGTTTTTGCGCCAACGATAAAATGCGGGATTTGGAGATCTGAATGAAAATGCGGGCGGGGTTGGTGTTTGCTGGCGCACTTGGGCTGTTCGTGGTGGCGCCGCTGGCGTCGGCGAACGCGCAGGAACTCAGCGAAAAAGCGGTCAAGTCGTTCATGGACTATGCGTGGTCTTTGACGCCGCAGCAGTTCTCGAAGCCGGATGGTTCCGTGATCTTGGTCGACAAGAAAAAGCGCGAAGAAGTCATGGTGCCGGTCGAGGTCGCACGTGAGGTGATCTTGGCAGGCCGCCTGTCGGCGCACGCTCAGGTTTGTGATCTGGCGGACGATCAGCGCAACAACCATCGGGCCATGATGCGCCGCGAAGAAGCGCGCACAAAATGGACGCCGCAGCAGTTGGTCTATCTCAGCCAACTCCATCTGACGACGGTCATGCTGCTGACAGGCAAGATTAAATTGGTCGAAAAGGACGGCGATAAAGAGGTCGTTGTCGACGAGGCCAAGGCCCCGGCGCAAACTTGCACCGACGAGCAGCGCGTGAAGGTCAAGGAACGGATCGCAGCCTACGTTGCCGCGAGCCCGGCACCTAAACAGGCCGCCGCTCCGCCAGCGGTCGGCGGCGCCCCAACCGCGACAGGATCGACGGCAAAGCCGGTTGCGCCTGCTGGGACGCCTGCAGCCGCCGCCGCGACGGCACCGTCGACGAAGGCCATCCCCTAAGCCACACGCGCCGCGCTCTGGCTTGGGTGGCGGTCCTGAGTTGACGGATGGCATTTAGCCAAGTACCACACTGCCAGCGCGGGTCCTTGAGGCCCGCGTTTGATTTCTGCGCACCCGGGGCGGGACTATTGAAGGTCCATGCCTGTCGGCCCTCGATGAGAGGGCAGAGGAGGGGGCGCTCCAAGCCGGGCCCGAAGGTTGTCTTCGGTGTCCTCAGCAACTCATGGAGTGCTAGACGATGACGAAGCGAATTCGCGCCAAGCATAAAATCGACCGCCGCCTTGGCGAAAACATCTGGGGCCGGCCCAAGAGCCCGCTCAACAAACGTGAGAGCCGCCCCGGCCAGCACGGCGAGCGCCGCACCGGCAAGCTCTCCGACTTTGGCCAGCAGCTCAAAGCCAAGCAGAAGCTCAAGGGCTATTACGCATCGGTTTCCGAGCGTCAATTCCGCGCCATCTATGCCGAAGCGTCGAGCATGAAAGGTTCGACGTCAGAACACCTGATCGGCCTGCTCGAGCGCCGTCTGGATGCGCTCGTCTATCGCGCTAAGTTCGTGCCGACCGTGTTTGCCGCTCGTCAGTTCGTGTCGCATGGCCACGTGACAGTGAATGGCCGCCGCGTGACGATCCCGAGCTATCGCGTGCGCATTGGCGATGTGGTCGAAGTCAAGGAGAAGGCCAAGCAGCTGGGCCTGGTGCTTGAAGCGATCAAGAGCGCCGAGCGCGATGTGCCCGATTACATCAATGCCGATCACAACAAACTGACAGCCGCACTGACGCGGATACCGGCTCTGGCCGACGTCCCCTATCCGGTGCAAATGGAACCAAACCTCGTGGTCGAGTTCTATTCGCGGTAAGTTAGTCGGTGCCTTCGGCAGTTTCGAAAAAGGCCGCCCCACAGGGACGGCCTTTTTTGTTGGGCGCGTTGCCGTCACGCGGCGCGCTGCCGGCGGCGGCTGGGGAGCGTGACAGCGGGGCCGCCACCGCGTGCGCGCCGGCGCGGGGGCGGC
>JAIEPV010000152.1 GCA_019748215.1 Hyphomicrobium sp. | reverse complement strand
GCGATCAATGCCAGCGCCAGAAACGCGATGGCTTTGACCAATCGCCGCCGACCGTCTGCTACAGGTTCAAACAGGTCGGGGTGGTCGCCGGTAAAGTAATTCTTGTGCAGAGTGGTCTGTGTATAGAGAAAAACGAGATACAGCGCGATCGTCACCGCACTGATGAAGGCCAGCTGACTGCTGCTGTAAATCGGTCCCGGCACCGAACTCGTGTAGTTGGGGAGCAAGAGTGTCAGCGATGCGAGCACCAGCAAAACAGCGAGATAGATTTTAGCGGACGTCACATCGAAGGATTGTTCTCGGTAACGCACACCGCCGACCGTGATGCAGGCGCCGACAAGGCCGGTGCAGATAATCATGATCACGGCAAAAACCGTGTCGCGAACCAGCGTCGGGCCGGCTTTGCCGGTCAACATCAAAGACACGATCAGCGCCAGCTCGATCACCGTCACGGCGACGGTCAGGATCAGCGTGCCGATCGGCTCGCCGGTTTGATGGGCCGCTTCTTCGGCGTGATAAACAGCGGCAAACACGGCGCCGAGCAGGAACGGTACCAGCGCGACAGCGATCGCCAACCCAACCGGCGAGGAGGCGAACCCGTCGCCGAAGCCAACCGCGACCGCCGCTGCGAACAGCGCAATCCCGGCGATCGGTATCAGCCACGTCCAAACGGGTGTTTGAGTTGAGTGCTGCATGAGCGTTGCCGCTGACTGTAGCTAAGCGGTTGGAGCGACCTGGTTGGCGCGTCGTATAATTTAGCCATCTGATCGGTTATGTCACGCGGACGTTCTCGGCTATCGGACGTTTGGACCGATTGTCCTACGGCTGCCATGGGCCGCCTTGATCAGCGTCGTCTTCGCCCGAGCGGTTGGTGCCGGTGATCTCACGTGTGAGCGCATAGAGCGCTTCCTTCACACCCTGCCCGGCGACAGCCGATAAGACGAGCGGCGTTTTGCGACAGGCTTTCTTGAGTTCGGCGAACTTTTCTTTCAACGCTTCACGATCGAGTGCGTCCGCCTTCGACAGTGCAACGATCTCTTTCTTCTTCGCCAGTTCAGAGCTGTACGCCTTCAATTCGCGGCGCACGGTTTTATACGCGGTTGCGACGTCGGCTTCGGTGGCGTCGACCAAGTGCAACAGCACGCGGCAGCGTTCGACGTGGCCGAGAAAGCGGTCGCCTAAGCCAGCGCCCTCATGCGCGCCTTCGATCAGTCCTGGAATGTCGGCCAGTACAAAGTCGGTGTCGCCCGCACGCACGACGCCAAGATTGGGATGCAGCGTCGTGAACGGATAGTCGGCGATCTTCGGCTTCGCAGCTGATACGGCTGCGAGGAAAGTGGATTTGCCGGCATTCGGCAGGCCGACGAGGCCAGCGTCCGCGATCAGCTTGAGCTGCAACCATAGCGTCAATTCCTCTCCCGGTAATCCAGGATTGGCGTGGTACGGCGCTTGATTGGTGGCACTTTTGAAATGGGCATTGCCAAAACCGCCATTGCCGCCTTTGGCAATCAAAACGCGTTGGCCGGGTGTGGTGAGATCGGCCAGCAGCGTTTCGCCGTCCTCGGCAAAGACTTGCGTGCCCGGCGGAACTTTGACGACGCAATCGGCGCCGTTGGCGCCCGAGCGGTTCTGCCCCATGCCGCCTTCACCCGACTTAGCTTTTAGATGCTGCTGATAGCGATAGTCGATCAGCGTGTTGAGATTGGCGACGCACACGATCCACACATCGCCGCCCTTGCCGCCATCGCCGCCATTCGGCCCACCGAACTCGATGAACTTCTCGCGGCGAAATCCGATGCAGCCGTTTCCGCCATCGCCGGATTTGATGTAGATTTTGGCTCGGTCGAGAAAGTTCATGATGCTAGAGCCTTGATAACGGAGGTCCACGGGCGCCGCCGTTCATAGCGCAACGTCGGAAGACTGATCTGCCGGGCCTCGCACCATCCGCTGCATTCGCCGTTGGCGCGAAAGCCGAGTTTCGCAATGACGCGCGCCGACGCCGGATTATCGGTGAAATGCGAGCAGGTGAAACGCTTCACGCCGCCCTTGGTAAATCCGTAGCCGATCAGCGCGCGTGCGGCTTCGGTCGCGTAGCCGTCGCCCCAATACGGTCGGCCTATCCAATAGCCGATTTCCGCCGAACCGTCTGCGTTGCGGGTGTAGCCGCACAGTCCGATCAGTTGTTTTGCGCAGTCTGCGCCGTTGCGATCGATACCGAAGACGATCTCGCCGTCGGCCAGGCCTGTCATCCAGTGCAAAGCTGCATCGCTGGAATAGGGGTAGGGAATGCGGCCTGTCATCCGCGCCACATCCCAATCGCCGCCGAGCGCTGCGATACGCGGCGCATCGGTCAGTTCAAGCGGGCGAAGGGTCAGTCGAAGCGTCCTCATGGGCGCACATAGAGCATCTGATAAAGGTGGCAAAAAAAATGAAGGGGACGGCAGCGCCATCCCCTGTCGTTCAAAAACGCAATTCAGCGCTACGTCGCGCTTCAGCTTATTCAGCCGCAACCAACTTCGGTGCGCGGACCGAGATGAAAATCCGGCCATTGCGTTTGGTGTTGAACTCGACCGTGCCTTCTTCGACGGCAAAGATCGTGTGGTCGGTGCCCATGCCGACTCCGGCGCCCGGATGCCACTGCGTGCCGCGCTGGCGGCACAAGATGTTGCCGGGGATGACGTGTTCGCCGCCGTAGCGTTTGATGCCGAGGCGTTTCGATTCTGAATCGCGGCCGTTCCTGGTCGAACCGCCGGCTTTCTTCTGTGCCATTGCTCAAATCCTCGTTGTGACGGCGGCCAATCAGGCGCCCGTGATGCTGGTGATACGTACTTTGCAAAGATCTTGACGATGACCTTTCTTGCGGCGCGAATTTTTGCGGCGGCGCTTTTTGAAGGCGATCAGTTTCGGTCCGCGCGTGTGCCCGACCATTTCGGCGAGCACCATGGCGCCAGACACGTTCGGTGAGCCGAGCTTCACGCCCGCGTCGGAACCGATCATCAGCACTTCAGCGAATTCGATTTTAATGCCGGGATCGCCGGCCAGGCGTTCAATCGTGATCACGTCGTCTTTGGCGACGCGATACTGTTTGCCGCCTGTCTTGATGACAGCGTACATGGAATCGTCTTTCCGGCCGTTTCGGCCTGTTGCCGCGCCCTGTGGCGCCATCGAAACCGATGGACTTTCAAGGTGTTATCAGAATTCTCTGATCAAGCCTCGGGCAGCGAATTCGTTACACGAGCTTTATGCCCCTGCAATCACCGGCTTTAGTGTCGGGTTTGCGCGAACTTGTCAACGCCTCCCGCGCCTTGGAATTGGCGGCGTCGAAGGCCATATCGGCACCCATGAACGATGATCGCATCAGCCTGGCAGGCGCCGTTGACGCCGCCGAACGCCCGCCCGCCTCGACCCTACCGCATTGGTCGGCGACCCTTCCAGCGATCCCGGTGCTCGATACCGGCCGCGATTTCGCGATCTCGACGCTGATGCACCACAAAGATCGGGCGCACGCGCTGCTTGACGAAGCGTCGGGCCGCTACCCAGTGCGCGCTCTGCAAGCGCTCGATCAGGTCTCGCGCGCGTGGCTCGTGCGGTGGGACAATGCGCATCTGTCTGAAATCGACACGATCGCCAGAACGCTCGATCGCCCGGGGGCTTATTTTTTCTCAGTCAACTACGAGTGGGGCTGCACGTGCAGGGTCGCGCCATCGCCGGATCGCACCTCGGCGCGGCTGACCCGCGTTCTCGATTGGCTATCGCCGGGCCTTGGCAGCAATCTCGTCGCGGCGCGCGTTTCCGGCAATCCCGCCGGCCCGTTCGCGCTGCTGACATGGCCGGGCTATACCGGCGTGCTCCAAGTCATGGCGCGGGGCCGGTTTTCGGCCGCACTCAATCAGGCGCCGATGCGCAAGTCGGTTGGACTGTTTTATGTGGATTGGGCGGCCAATCGCCGTCGGGTGTGGACCATGCCGCATCCGACGCCAGCGCATTTGCTGCGCCATGTCGCCGAGGAAGCCGAAACGTTCGGCGAGGCCAGACGGCTGCTGACCGAGCGGCCCATTTCGACACCGGCGATCTTTTCGCTGGCCGGCATCCATCCATCTGAAACGGTCGTCATCGAGCGCACCGAACGCGATGCCCGCGTTCGCGAAGGCCCGACGATCGCCGCCAACCACTACGAAGCGGCCGGATGGCGCGGGCATGCGCGCGGCGTCGATAGTCCAGGACGCGCCCGCATGATGAGTGGCCTAGCGCCTGACATGGATCCAACGTTTGCGTGGCTCACGCCGCCAATCCTCAACGATTGCACGCGTCTCGTCATGGTGGCCGATGCGCGCGAAGGCCGGCTGGTCGCGCAAGGCTACGAACGCGATGGCCCGGCAACGCGGCCGCTCGAGCTCTCATTGTAAGGGCTGGGTAAGGGCTGGCGCAAAGGCGCTTGCGCCGGCTCTGATCAGAAGTTACAAGCCCGACTTCGCCGCAAGGCGCCACGGCCTGCGGAGAGGTGGCAGAGTGGTCGATCGCGTCGCACTCGAAATGCGAAGTACTCGCAAGGGTACCGGGGGTTCGAATCCCTCCCTCTCCGCCAATTTTTTCAAGAAATTGTTTTTTGGACAATTTCTTCGCATGAGAAATGCATGGGATTATTGCGCGACGCGCTCTCGTATGCTGATCTGAACATATAAAATTGAGGATGGTTTTTTCAAAGTTGCACAGTTCTGGCCACCCTGGTCTCGCGCGGATAGCCATTAACTTGCGCTGAGCTGTGTAAATCTACTTACCTATCAACACCGAAATCCTAGCCTTCATCGGCGGCAATACGTCAGTTTCAAACCACGGATTTTTTTTAAGCCAGATGTTGTTGCGTGGGCTCGGGTGCGGCAGCACCAGCATGTCAGGCCAATAGTCTTTCCAGGCGCGCACGGTTTCGGTGAGGTTCTCTTTTTGGCGTTTTCCCAAATGCCAATCCTGTGCATATTGGCCAATGACCAGCGTCAGTTCGATAGATGGCAATTGAGCGATAAGCTTTGTGCGCCAATACTCCGCGCATTCCGGACGCGGCGGCAGATCGCCCGATTTTCCCGTGCCGGGATAGCAAAACCCCATCGGCAGGATGGCAATCTTTTTGGCGTCGTAGAACACATCGCGGCCGATGCCCATCCATGCACGCAGGCGATCACCACTTGGGTCGTCGAACGGAATGCCCGACGCATGCACGCGCACGCCTGGCGCTTGCCCTGCAATAAGTATTTTGGCTTTGGGATGGAGCTGCACGATTGGGCGTGGGCCGAGCGGAAGAAACGCCGTGCAAAGGCTGCAACTGCGAACGTCGATCAGCAAGCCAGTGAACGCATATTTCATGTCGGTGCCATCGGGCCAATCAAGACCGCAGCGATTTCAGCTGCATGCCAGAAGTACGTAGCGCAAATCGCGTACCGAGCGACTCATTGTCGATTTTTAGCGACGTCAAACATAGCCTTCGACCCGCAAACACGCTAATTTATGGCGATGTTTCGTTTCGAAAAAACGCGCGGTAAGTCACCGCATCTATCACCCCGGCTTGGTTGACCATGGCCCGAAAAAAAATCCCCGGCGGGACCGTTCATCAGTTGCCTGCGGATTTCGCGAATTCGCTTTCGTCGAACCGCGAAGCGCTGGCGACTTGGGACGACATCACGCCGCTCGCGCGCAATGAATGGATCTGCTGGATCTCGTCCGCGAAGAAACTGGAAACGAGAAACAAAAGAATTGAATGGGGCTGTTCCAATCTCAGAGACGGCAAGCGCCGGCCGTGTTGCTGGCCTGGATGTTCGCATCGCTAAGCTGTATATTCAGACGAGCGACGTCGGTCGCCAACGGCTTTCGACATCGTGACGTTTGCTTCACGCGCGTTTACCAGCGCCGCGTCACGGCGATGACATTGGCCACATCCTGCCGATCCCCTTGTCTCAACGGACGTGCACGATTACACGGACCCGAGCCAAGGTGCATGATGGTGTCCATTCCAGCCGAGTTGCGGAGAATTCTCGATGAAGTTTGTCAGATTTGGTGCAGCCGGGCATGAGAAGCCAGGCGTGGTCGACGCCGATGGCGCCATTCGTGACGTTTCCAAGCACGTCTCGGACTTCTCCGGTGAAAACCTCGATCCCAAACGTCTCGCGGCCTTGTCGAAGCTGGACTTGAAGTCACTGCCGCTCACGCCCGCAGGCGTTCGTCTCGGGCCACCCGTCGCCGGCACGCGGAACTTTGTCGCCATCGGCCTGAACTATGCCGACCATGCCAAAGAAACCGGCCAAGAGCTGCCCGCCGAGCCGATCCTGTTCAACAAGGCTGCGACCTGCATCAGCGGTCCCAACGATGACGTGATGTATCCGAAGAATTCCGACCGGATGGACTGGGAATGCGAGATCGCGTTCGTCATTGGCACACGCGCCCGCTACGTCGAAGAGGCCGGCGCGCTCGACTATATTGCCGGCTACTGCATCTGCAATGATGTGTCGGAGCGGCGCTTCCAGGTCAAACGCAACGGCCAATGGGTCAAAGGCAAATCGGCTGAAACATTCGGGCCGATTGGACCCTGGCTGGTGACGACGGACGAAATCGCCGATCCGCACAATCTAGCCATGTCGCTCGACGTCAACGGCGCCGTGAAGCAATCCGGATCGACGTCGACGATGATTTTTTCAATTCCGAAGCTGCTGGCCTACGTGACCGAGTTCATGGTGCTGGAGCCGGGCGATATCATCACGACGGGCACGCCACCCGGCGTCGGCTCAGCCAAGAAACCGCCGGAGTATTTAAAGGCAGGCGATGTAATGACGCTGCGCATCGAGGGGCTTGGGGAACAACGGCAGACAGTCATCGCGTTCAACGGCTGATCGGGTGCCGCTCGCGCATGCCAAGGTGTGCTGAAGCTTTTTCAGGTGAATTGCCAATTCCGGAACGTCGATTGTGCCTATGGTAGATTTGAAAGATAGGGCCGTGCTCATCACGGGCGCTGGCCGGGGCATAGGCCTCGCCTATGCGCGTTCGCTCGCATCCCTCGGTGCTTTGGTTTTTATACAGGACACGGGCGCCGATGCCCGTGGTCAGGGCTGCGATAGTCAGGTCGCGGAGGACGCCGCGACATTGCTGCGCTCAGAAGGGCTGGCTGCATATGCCGTTACCGAGGGCATCGCCACTCGGGACGAATGTCATCGGCTGATCGAACGCTGCATAGATTTCCGAGGCCGTCTCGATGGGATTCTTCATAACGCAGGTTGGGTCGATTACGAGGCGATCGAAACCGTGCAGGAAGAGACCTTCGATCGCATGATGGCCATTGGCGCAAAAACGCCGTTATGGCTGGCGCAGGCCGCTTGGCCAGCAATGAAAGCGGCCCGCTACGGCCGCATCGTGGTGACAACGTCCGACAGAGCGCTCTATCCGCAATACGTGCAGAGCGGACTATCCGCTTATGCGGCCGCTAAGATGGCTGCGGTTGGTATTGTGAATGTGCTTGCTGCCGAGGGTGCAGCACACGGCATCGTCGTCAATGCCATCTCGCCGGTTGCCAAGACACGCATGTGGGGCATTGAGGGCGAGCCGAGCGAGTTGCGTCCGTCAGATGTTGCCGCTGGTGCCGCGTATATGTTGTCTGATGCATGTACGGAGGGCGGCTGGGTGCTGCGGGCCAGCAATGGCCAATTTCATGCGACGAGGGCTACCGAAGCGCCGGACGTCGATTATCCACGCGACCTGCGAGCCGTCAGCGCCGCAACGGCCGATGATATAGCCGCGAACTGGCCGCGAATTGCTATGCCGGCGGTGGAGGCGCGCGCATGATGTGGAGACGCTTCGCTGCTGCGCCCTTACGTCTTTGGTAATCAACGGTTAATTTCGGATCGCTTCAAACGCGGCTGACCGCGCCTTGCGTCGGACCTATCGGATCCAAACCAACATCAGGCTCAGCGACAGCGAAAGCGCCGCGAGCACGGATACGCCATAAAAAATTCGCGAGTCTGAGAACATCGGACGCTCCATTTTACTTCGGTCGAACATCAGAAAAAACGT
>JAIEPV010000184.1 GCA_019748215.1 Hyphomicrobium sp. | reverse complement strand
GCGGCGACATCTTTCACCCCGTCGGCTCCCCAGGCGCGAAGCACGAGGCCAACGACAATCAGATTGGCGACACCGAGCGCCGCGTAGATGTAGGGCAACGGCACCTTGACGTATTGCAGCAGTGCGACGATCAATCCGGCGGCCGTCATGAACGCCGCTGACAAGACGTTGCATCCGGCGATCACCCGGGCGCGGCGGTCGATGGGCGCCCAGGCTTGCACCGCCGCAAACGATGGAACGATGAAAAGCCCGCCCGCGAAGGCGATCCCGCCAAGATCGGCCATCATGCGCACGCCGGAGAATGACGACAGCACGTCGCTTGGTCCGATCGGCTGTGCTGACGGCACGATTTCTCCCGTCAGCCACGCCAGGTCGAGAATGAATAGTCCCATGAGCAAGGCACCGACTGGAACTAGCGCCAAATTCGGCCGGTTGGCGCTGGCACGGGCCGCAACGACCGACCCGATCGCAACCGCCACGGCGAACACGAACAGCGCCAGCGTGTAAACTTCGGGTGTGCCGTTGAGGATGCGCGGGATGAGCGTTTGCAGCAACGCCAGGATCACCGCACCAACGACCCAGAACCACGAAGTGATCAACGCGCCTTGCCAAATTCGCCGAACGGATTTCAGATCGCCAAGGAGGCGGCGCGTCGATGACACGATGCTGCGGTCGATGACGAGTTCTGGCGCCGCCGCGCCGGTCGGCGGGATCAATCGTGCGGCCACCCAGCCAAGAATCGAAAACACCATGATGCTCGCGGCAACCATCATCAGGTGCGTGTCACTTGAGCCAGCAAAGTTGCCGCCGATGGTGCCAAGTAGAATGGCGAGGAACGTCGCGCCTTCGATCAACGCATTACCGGCCGGCAGTTCACGCGTTTGCAGGTTTACCGGAAGCAGACCGTATTTCACGGGCCCGAAGAAGGCGCTCAGCGTTCCAAACAGGATCAGCGCGATGAACAACAACGGGACGGACGGAATGATGAAGCCAATCGAGGCGAGAACGGCGACAGGAATTTCTGCCAGTTTCAGCCGCCGTGCGATCAGGGCCATATCGAACTTATCGGCAATTTGTCCGGCGAGCGCTGAAAACAGGAAGAACGGCAAAATGAGTGTCGCCCCGGCCAGGGTGCCGATCACAGGCCCGTTTTCGAGAGCGAGTTTATAGACGACTAGCATGGCCAGCGCGTTCTTCAGCAGGTTGTCATTCAACGCCGACAGAAATTGGCACCAAAACAGGGCCGCAAATCTGCGCGCGGACATTAGGGACGAGAACATCTGGGCTCCGGTGTTTGGGGCGTGTCGTGCGAGGCGGTCAGCTGTTGCGATTTCTGCCTGTTTCTGGACTTTGCGAGGCAATGAACCTATCTGCCGAATACAAACCTATTCTGGCGGGCTTTCGCAAGGAGCCTCACGGAGCCCCAACGAAGATACGAAGATCATTCGATTGGGGTTCGACGCACAAGCGGCCTACCGCAACTTTGAAGCGACCGAAGCTTGATTGGACCATAAGAAGGCAATGACTGATCCGCAGCATGAATTGACGGTTATTTTGAATGGTCAACCTTCGGTGGCTCTGGTCGACAATTTGGCCGCTCTTGTTGCCGAGAATGGCTATGACGGCGCCCGCGTCGCGACAGCGTTGAACGGCGTCTTCGTTCCGGTTGGTCAACGTGCTACGACACCTTTGAGGCCCGGCGACCGAATTGAGATCTTATCGGCGCGCCAGGGCGGCTAACGCCGGCGAGACCTCGGCCCCAGACCCTGATCAACCCAGCTGCCACATGGATTTAGACGTAACGATGAACATTCGCGATTCCGCCGTTATTTCGGACCAGCCGCTGAGCCTATATGGTCTGCGCTTCGCGTCGCGCCTGCTGCTGGGGACTGCCGCCTATCCATCGCCGGCTGTGATGTCGGCCGCTGTGCGCGCCGCCGCCGCCGAGATCGTCACCGTATCCCTGCGCCGCGAAACGGCTGGCAATCCCGGCGGCACACGATTTCTCGATCTCATTGCCGCGCTAGGCGTACGCGTTCTGCCCAATACGGCTGGATGCCGCACCGCGCGCGACGCTATAACGACGGCGCAAATGGCGCGCGAACTGTTCGCTACCGATTGGATCAAGCTTGAAGTCATCGGCAACGACGACACGCTGCAACCTGACGTGTTCGGACTGGTCGACGCAGCAGACGTGTTGTGCCGCGACGGATTCAAAGTGTTTCCCTACACCACTGAGGACCTTTCGGTTGCTGAAAGGTTGCAGCGTGCCGGGTGCGAGGTCATCATGCCGTGGGGCGCACCCATCGGCACGGGTCGCGGTCTTGCCAATCGCGCCGCGCTTGAAAGTATGCGCGGCTATTTCCCTGACGTTGCGCTGATCGTCGATGCAGGACTGGGGGCGCCGTCACACGTCGCAGCAGCGTTCGAAATCGGCTATGACGCGGTATTGCTGAATACCGCCGTGGCGAAGGCTGCCGACCCGGTTTTGATGGCTGAGGCGTTTCGGCAAGCAGCGACTGCTGGCCGGCTTGGCTATCTAGCTGGCCTGATGCCACCTCGCGATATGGCCGTTCCGTCGACACCCGTCGCCGGTACCGCGTTTTTCGATCTCGATGCGAAACGTTGACGCCGCCGCCATGCAACCCTCGGTTTTTTATCCAATCGTTCCCGACCTCAGCTGGCTCGATCGTATGGTGCCGCTCGGCGTCCGCACGGTTCAACTGCGCATCAAAGACCAACCCCTCGACGCTGTTGCCGTCGCAATCGCACAGGCCCTCGAAATCACCCGGCGCAGCAGTTGCCAGCTCATCGTCAACGACTATTGGCAGCAGGCAATCGATGCGGGCGCCGATTACATCCATCTCGGCCAGGAAGATCTCGCGAGCGCTGATCTCAAAGCCATCCGCGCAGCCGGCGCTCGTCTCGGCATCTCGACCCATCACGAGCGCGAACTCGAGGTGGCGCTTGCGGCCGGAGCCGATTACGTCGCGCTTGGTCCGGTCTATCCGACGCGATTGAAAGTGATGCGCTGGGAGCCGCAAGGTCTCGACCGCGTCCGGCAGTGGAAAAAGACGATTGGCGCGACACCGCTCGTCGCCATCGGCGGCATGACGCCCGAGCGTGCGCCCGCAGTGCTCGCGGCAGGAGCCGACAGCATCGCAGTGATTACCGATGTCATCTCCGACCCGCAGCCCGAAGCTCGGATCGGCATTTGGTTGCGCGATATCGGCTAGCAATACTGCCGGTGCATTAACCATATCAATTTTGCTATCTCGATTATGACAATCGCCTATGGTTTCGCTGCATGCCGCACGCTCATTGCAAAGCAAACATCAGATGGCGTACCGCTTCAAACTCGATGAACCGTTCGACAAAGGCTTTCGGCGGATCGCTCGCGAACAGTTGGATCGCACGATCGCCGAATTGACGGACGTGCGCGTCGCTCCAGCCAGCGTTCACGAGAGCCGAAAGGCGTTGAAGCGCTTGCGCGCCTTGGCGCGGCTGGCAGCACCGGCGATTGGTGACAGGGCGTTTCAGCGCCGCAATCGCGCGCTGCGCCGCATCGGTCGGCTTTTGTCTGGCAGCCGCGATGCGGCCGTTATCGCCGAAACTCTCGCCGAGCTGGTGGCGCCTACTCAGTCTGGAGCAGCCGTGCTCGATGCCGTCCGGGATCAGATGAACAATCCTGATGCCGGCCGTGCGGTCACGCTCGAGGCCGACGTTGCCGAAACGGTGCGGCTCTTGTTGCTCAAAGAAGCCAAGCAGTTCGCCCACATGCCGTTCAAGGGAGAAAGCTTCGCCGCGGTGCAAGGCGGACTTGAGCACAGCTATCGCGAGGCTCGCAAAGCACTTCGCTTAGCCTACGCGGCCCCGTCCGACGACGGCTTTCACGAGCTTCGAAAAACTGTGCAGTGGCATTGGCGACAGATGAATCTGCTGTCTCGCGCCTGGCCGGAAGAGTTTGCAACGCGTGTGGCGGCCGCGCGAGAGTTGTCACAGATCTTGGGAGACGATCACGATCTCGCGATGCTGCGGCAGGCGGTTCATGCATCCGAAATACTCGGGGCGGAGCATCGCGCCGTCATCGATGAAATTTGTGTCGCCAAGCAACACGCCTTGCGACGCGCTGCCGAATACCGCGCGCGCCTCCTGTTTGCCGAGCCCGCAAGTGTCTTTGTCAAGCGGATCGGTCACTATTGGCTTTTGGGGCCTGACGTTAAGGCCTGGCCGCTAAAAAACGTCGACCGCGCCTCCGAGCCGGTCGCATCGGCACATGTGGCGTCCACTGAAGACCTGAACGCGGTCACAAGTCCTGAATCCGCCGTTGGACTTGCGGCCAAAACACCCGGACGTTCCCAGTCGCAACGGAGCGCCTGATCCGTTACAGTTTCGCTGACGTTTTCACGGCGAGACCACGATGAACGAAATGCCAAAGACAGCCTTGTTTGAGCCCGATCGGTCAGCTTGGCCGAAGGACCATCCGCGCGCGACGCATGGGCGGATCGGCGTGCTATTGCTCAACCTTGGCACACCCGATGGCACCAGCTACTGGCCGATGCGGAGCTATCTCAAGGAATTCCTGTCTGACGAGCGTGTGATCGAAGAACCGAAGTGGAAATGGTGGCCGATCCTCAACCTGATCATTCTGACAGTTCGTCCCGGAAAAAAGGGCAAAGATTACGCGACCATCTGGAACAACGAAAAGGATGAAGGTCCACTCAAGACGATTACGCGCAGTCAAGCCGAACAGCTAGCGCTGCGGCTCGGCGGTTCGAATAAAATCGTGGTCGATTGGGCGATGCGGTACGCCAATCCGTCGACCGAAAGCCGCATCCAAGCTCTGCAAGCGCAAGGCTGTGATCGTATCCTGCTGGTACCACTTTATCCGCACTACGCTGCCGCCACCACGGCGACCGCATGCGATCAAGCGTTCCGGGCTCTGATGAAAATGCGCTGGCAACCGGCGGTGCGCGTTTGCCCAAGCTATCATGACGATCCCGTCTACATCGATGCGCTGGCGCGTTCGATGACGCAGAATTTGGCGAAACTGGATTTCGAGCCGGAGAAAATCATCGCCACGTTTCATGGGATGCCTGAAAAGTATCTCTTGAAGGGCGACCCCTACCATTGCCATTGCCAAAAAACGTCACGGCTTCTGCGGGAAAAGCTGGCGATTGCGCCGGATCGCTGGCTGACGACATTCCAGTCGCGATTTGGAAATGATCCGTGGTTGCAACCGTATACTGACATGACCGTCGAAAGCTTGGCGCGAACGGGATTGAAAAGATTGGTCCTCGTGGCTCCAGGATTTTCGGCGGATTGCCTTGAAACACTCGAAGAACTCGACGGCGAGAATCGACACATTTTCGAAGATAATGGCGGTGAAAAATTCGCTTATCTGCCGGCGCTGAATGATAGCGCCGAGGGCGTCGACGTGATCGAGGCCATTGTCCGTCGTGAATTGATGGGCTGGATCTAACGCCGCCGTGCGCGTTGGAATTCGCGTTGCCAATCAAACGCCAATGGCAGCGAGCGTCGACGGCACCGGCGTCAATGAAACCGTTCATTTTCTTCGCCGTCAGCCGGCCGATGGCGGCAAAGCAGACCAGACTTTGCTAGCGCTTACGCGACGCCGAGGCGCAGCAAATCGTGAATGTGAATGATCCCGACCGGCTTTGATTTGTCGACCACGAACAAGGCCGTGATCCGCGACGCGTTGAGAATTTCCAACGCCGCTGAGGCGAGCATGCCCGGCTTTATCGTTTTCGGCTTTGCCGTCATGACGTCGTCGACGCGCGCTTCCAGCAGCCCTGCGCCCATGTGACGGCGAAGATCGCCATCGGTGATCACACCGATCAGCCGGCCTTTCGTGTTGGTGACGCCGACACAGCCGAGACTTTTTTCGGTCATGATGACCAGCGCTTCCGACATCGTTTCTCCCGACGCCATCAACGGCAAGCGATCGCCTTTGTTCATGACGTCGGCGACGTATTTTAGATTGGCACCGAGCGATCCACCCGGGTGAAAGACCTTGAAGTCGTGGGCGGTGAAGCCCCGTGCTTCCAACAGCGCAATGGCCAGACTGTCGCCAAGCGCCAGTTGCATCGTCGTCGACGTTGTCGGCGCTAGGCCATGTGGGCAAGCCTCCTTGGCGCGGGGAAGTTGCAGCACGACGTCGGCTTGCTGGCCAAGTGCGCTGTCGGCCCGCGACGTGACCGCGATCAGGGGCACTGCAAAGCGCCGCGAATAGGTAATGATCGGCTTCAATTCGACGGTCTCGCCGGACCATGACAGCGCCAGGATCGCATCGGCCGCAGTCACCATGCCAAGATCGCCGTGCGAGGCTTCGCTCGGATGCACGAAGAAGGCGGGCGTTCCCGTCGAAGCCAACGTTGCGGCGATCTTTTGCCCGATGTGTCCGCTCTTGCCGATGCCGGTCACCACGACGCGTCCGGTGATCGCCGATACTTTGCGGACGGCTTCGGCAAAAGGCGCGCCCATTGATCCTTCAAGTTCACCCATGAGTTGGGCCAAGCCGTCGGCTTCAATTTGCAAGGTCCGAATGCCAGACACCGAGGCGGCGCGGGCTTTGGCGGCGGCATCGACGACGGACGACGGCGATTTTCGCACCTGTGGCAGAACTTTCTGCATGAACTGGGACGGCCTCCGCTGACGATTTTTTCCGCGCGGCATCCCTCGGCATGCCCCGGAAAAACACTAGCAAACGTCGCGCCGATTTGCCACCCGAGCCACGCCCTGCGCTCCGTCCATCCCCAAGCTTCGATGGCGATGAGCCGGCGTGTCGTGACGTTTTTCCCAACCTATCGCATGAGCCGGGTCAACTCGACACGCAGATCCGTTGAGAGCTCGGGCCGCTCCAGCGCATAGGCGACGTTGGCTGCGAGAAAGCCGATTTTCGAACCGCAATCGTAAATGTCTCCATCAAATCGCACGGCATGAAACGGCTGCTTGTGTGTGGTCATCAAGCTGATCATTGAATCGGTCAGCTGGATTTCGCCACCCGCACCGCTTTCCTGTTTGCCGAGTAAAGCAAAAATCTCAGGCTGTAGGATATAGCGACCGGTGATGTGCAAATTCGACGGCGCGGTGCCTTGCTTTGGTTTTTCAACCATGCCGGTCACAGCTGTCACCTTGGCGGCTGGGTCAGCCACGCCGACGATCCCGTACTGGTGGGTCTGATCGTCGGGCACGGGCGCCACGGCAATCAGATTGCCGCCCGTCTGGCTGTAGGCTGCCATCATCTCGGCAAGGCACGGCTGATCGCCATGATGCAGCATATCCGGCAATAACAGCGCGAAGGGTTCATCGCCGACCAGTTCGCGCGCGCACCAAACGGCGTGGCCAAGACCGAGCGGACGTTGCTGACGCGTGAAACTGGTCTGCCCGGCATCAGGGAGATCGCGCGCCAAGCTCGCCAATTCCTTAGTTTTTCCGCGTTCTTCCAAAGTCCGCTCGAGTTCGAATTGACTGTCGAAATGATCCTCGATCACCGCTTTGTTGCGACCGGTGACGAAAATGAAATGCTCGATGCCGGCGGCCCGGGCCTCATCGACCACGTGCTGGATGACCGGCCGGTCGACGACAGTCAGCATTTCCTTGGGCATGGCCTTCGTTGCCGGCAGAAACCTGGTGCCCAATCCAGCGACGGGGAAAACGGCTTTGCGGATCGGGCGCTGCGAGGCGGACATGCAAGTCTCCGGGCATTAAAAGTAAGGGTTAATCGGTATTGAAGGCTGGCTTCGTCGAAAAGCGATCATAAGCGGCAATAGGCCGTTTGAACGATCATCAGCGGCCAGTTAAAGACCTTTTGTGCCGAATTCGCGATGGGTCATTCAGCCCACCTTGATCGCAGCGAATTAAGCGCCGACGCAACCTGGCCGGACACAGAGAGACAATATTCGATGAGCGTGCTCGTGACCGGCGGCGCCGGGTATATCGGCAGCCACATGGTGCTTGAACTGGTCGATGCCGG
>JAIEPV010000037.1 GCA_019748215.1 Hyphomicrobium sp. | reverse complement strand
CCGGTGTCGGATCGCAAGCATCTTGAAAAGCCGGCCTATGATGTCGCGCGCATGCTCGACAACATGGGCTGGATGACGGAACTTGTCGGCGCGATGAACGGGCTCGACTGGGATGTCTACAGTTTCGACCACGAAGATGGCATCGGTCAATTCGAGGTGGATTTCAAATACTTCGACGTTGTGTCGATGGCGGATCGCTACGTGTTCTTTCGAATGATGGCACACGAGATTGCGCGCAAGCACGGACACTTCGCGACGTTCATGCCCAAGCCCTACGCTGATCGGGCCGGTAGCGGTGCCCACTTCAATATGTCGCTCGCCGATAAAGCAACGGGCAAGAACTTGTTCGCCGACGATAGCGATCCACGCGGCTGTGGCTTGTCGCAACTTGGCTATCAATTCATCGCTGGTGTGCTCAAGCATTTGCCCGCCATCTGTGCCGCCGTCGCGCCGACGGTGAACAGCTACAAACGTCTGGTCCTCAAAGGCTCGATGTCTGGTTTCACCTGGGCTCCGATCTGGGCCTGCTACGGCAACAACAATCGCACGAACACGCTGCGCATCCCACTTGGCGGCGGGCGTGTGGAATTGCGCGCCGCCGATAGTTCCTGCAATCCTTATCTCGGTGCCGCGTTGGTTCTCGCCGCCGGCCTGGAAGGCATCGCGCAAGGTGCGGACCCCGGCGATCCGCATACCGACAACATGTACTTGAAGAGCGAGGAAGAATTAAAAACGCTCGGCATCCAGCGCTTGCCACGCACGCTCGGTGAGGCCATCGACGCCTTCGCTGCCGATCCGCTGACGGAGAAAGTTTTCGGATCGTCGATGCATAAGGTTTGGATCGACTACAAGCGCGATGAATGGATCAGCTATCTCAATCACGTCTCCGATTGGGAACACGATCGGTATCTCAAGTTCTTCTAGGGCCGATGGGCTGCAAGGGTCACGACATGCAATGGGGCGAACGCAGTTGGGATGAACTCCCCGCCGATATCGCGAAGGCGGGCAGTGCAGCCATCCTTCCGGTCGGCGCGACCGAGCAGCACGGCCCGCATCTCGGCACCGGCATGGATACCGTCCTCGCCGATGTCTTGTGCCGGGCTGTCGCGAAACGCACGCACGTTCCAATGCTGCCACCGATGCCGTATGGCTGCTCGCTCGGCCACAGCCAACGCTGGCCGGGAACGATCGCGCTTCAGCCGATCACTCTGATTCAGGTGATCAAGGAAATCGGCGATTGGGCCTACGTCAGCGGCGTCAGGCGGTTGTTCATTGTCAACACGCACGTCACCAACGCGGCGCCGTTACGCTGCGCGCTCGAGATGCTGAGGGCCGACCATGACGACATGATGGTCGCAGTGATCAACACCGCCATGCTGAGCGACCGGGTACGCGCCGTGAATTTCTCCGACGCCGAGGATTGGCATGCCAACGCTGCTGAAACGTCGCTGATGCTCGCGGTCGCACCCCACATCGCCCGCGCCGATAAAATCACTGTGGCCGACGATGCCGACCGGACCGGCGGGCTCGTCTTCGCCCACCCCGTCAATCGTACCAGTCTCAACGGCGTCACCGGCACCCCGAGCAAAGCCAGCGCAGCCGATGGCCAGCAACTTTTTGAATGGATGGTGGACGATCTCGCTGCCATCATCGAAAAAGGAAAGCTGGAAAATCCTCCACTGCCGCACAGCTACACCAGCCGCGCGACGGGATGAGCCATCGTCGCCAGTGCCTCATCGCAAACAGCGCCGGGAGACGTAAGCACCGTGTACCATCGTCCGCTCGTGCCCCGCAATTTTGCTGTTCCGGACGGCTTGCAGTGCGGGTCGTATCATCTGCGGATGCTGTCGATCGACGATGCTGAAAAAGATCTCGAAGCGGTACTGGCGAGCAGCGATCGATTGAAAGGTCTGTTTGGACCGGAGAGCACGTGGCCGGACGGCGTGAACGCCAAAGAGGATTTGATCGATCTCGCCTGGCACGAGCGCGAATTCACAATCCGGCATTCATTTGCCTACACCGTAATGGCCAGCGACGAGAGCCGATGCCTGGGTTGCGTCTACTTATTCCCAAGCAACGTTGATGCTTTCGACGCCGTAGCCTTCTACTGGGTCCGCGCCGGAGACAATGCAGAGGCGCGCGACCGCAAGCTTGGCGAAGAGGTGCGCGACTGGCTGGCTCGCAGTTGGCCGTTCAGGGCCGTTGCGTTTCCGGGCCGCGATATGTCGTGGGCGGATTGGATCACCTTGCAACCGTCGATTTGAATCGGTCAGCCGTTATCAGATGCGCGACCGGCACAGTGCATCGGCGGCGCTATTCAAAATCGCGTGGCTGGCTTAATCTTTGGCGACTTGCGGCGCGACGCCGTGCACGGAGCCATTCGCCGCCATGCCGATCGTCCCGCCCCGCCCCGGCGAGATCAGCGTTTTGATGTCGACCTACAACGGCGCGCCCTATCTCGAGCCCCAGTTGGCGTCGATCTATGCGCAAGCCGGCGCCAAAGTTCACCTCATCGTGCGCGATGACGGTTCGACGGACGCCACGGCCGCGATCCTGAAAACGCACACCGATCGCGGGCTCCTGCACGCTGACTTTGGCAGCAACGTCGGTCCGCGCGACAGCTTCTTTCAACTGATCGACGCGGCGTCTGAGGCAGAATACGTGCTGTTCGCCGACCAGGATGATGTCTGGTATCCTGACAAGTCGCGCCGCGCAATCGATGCACTCGCCAGCATACCAGCAACGGAGCCGGCGCTCTACTGCGCCCGCGTCGACGTCATCAACGCCGCTGGACTGCCACTCGGCAAATCACCGCTCTGGCCAAGACCGCCGTCTTTTGGCAATGCGCTGGTTGAAAACATCGCCATGGGATGCACGATCGCGCTCAACCAATCCGCGATCGCACTGCTGCGCAGCCGCCCGTGGCCAAAGGCGGCGATTATGCACGACTGGTGGATGTATCTCACCGTGGCGGCCTTTGGCCGCGTCATCTACGATGCGACGCCGGCCCTTGCTTATCGCGTTCACGGCAAAAATACCGTCGGGCTGCCAACCGATCACTGGCAATGGGCGGCGGCGAAAATCCAGCGGCAAATAAAGGGGTCATCACTCCCGCGATTGCTGGCGCAGGCGACAGACTTCGACCGGCTTTTTGGCGAGGAACTGTCTCGGCCCGAACGCCTCCAGCTCGATGGATTTCTGGCGCTTCAGACTGTCTCGGGCAGGATGAGGTTTTTGTCTGACAGCGATGTGCGCCGCCAATTCCCGATGGACAATGTGGCGTTGAAGGTGATGACCGTCGTCAATCGCACGCGTTAGCGCGCAACGTTGGCGCGGCCCAGTGCGTCGCGGAACGCCTGCGCCTGTTCCGGCCTGAGTTCTGACAGACGTCTGTAGACCTCGCGCTCGACGCTTTCGACGATGATGATATCGGCGCTTCGGGCGAACTCGCCGAACTTCACGGCGTCGAATGCGTTCCAGTGCATATAGAGAACGTCGTCGAAAAAGGACGCCAGATGGTCCCACGAAATGTAGAAAAATGAGTCGTGCAGAATGAGCACTTTGCGGTGGTCGAGCGGAACAGTGTTTGACGTTGATGTTTGCCGGACATAAGGCCGGCCCTCGCCGCCGTGCTCAATGGTGGTTGGCTGACGTGTGACGACCCCACCGAGATCGTGGACGTAGTGTTCAAGCGTGTGCGCGGTGAAAAGTCCTGAGAGTCGGGAGAGATCCGGCGTCGGCGAACTTGTCCCGGTGGCGCGCAGGCGTGTCAGGTCTCGGGTTTCGGCGAAAGCTTGGCGCATGAGTTGCGAGACAAAATAAATCGAGCCGAGATCGGTCCAGTGAGTTTCCTTCGGAACGTAAAGAGGGCGCTGCTCGATTTTGCGAGCGGACTGCAGAACATCAAATGCGTCGATGAAGTGGGTCAGACCACTTGTTCGAATGAGACCGACGAGACCATCGCGCGATTGACGCGCGCACGCCGACAGCGCAACCAGGGCGGGCGTCAATTTTTCAGGATAGATACTCGCCTTGTTGGGCGCGATGGTGAAGATGAATTTTTTTCCACGGTCGCTCAAGGCATCCTGCATCAATCGTAAGACGCCGACACCGCGTTTCAGCGGCTCCGCATCCCAGCACGGTTGGTTGAGGCTTTCGGCGATGAACAGCCAACCATCGCGACCGGCAACCACCTGGCTCGATGGCCCGTTGTTTTCGACTGTGCCAAACACCTCATAACGAAGCCGGGCCTGGGCGACGACGGCGTACCAGCGGAGCGGATTTCGATCTTCGAGGTACCGGCTGATTGACTCGTAAAGGGTTGAGTCAAGAAGTCGATCAACGGTGATTTTAGGCCGCGCCGACATCGGTCGATTTTCGAGGTCCTGGGGCTTTATGCCGGCAGCCCGCCACGCCAACGGCTGCAACATTGCCGCCGCTGTCAATGCGAAAGCCGCGAGAGCCATATTGCGAGACAGCGCTGGCATGATCCGCCCTCAGAACTGGAAATACAGGAACGGACTGAACGACTGACTGGCGACGCGGATGAGCGCGGCCGGGAGCGCGATGATCAGCAGGCCAGCGATCGCCGCAACCTGCACATTTTTGCGCGCCGCATGGTAGGCCTCGCGTCCTTTGAAATCCGCCGGCAGCAAACAGAGCCCAACACCGACGGCAAGCAACAGCAGATTGTCGGGCGCGAGCTTATAGGCGACGAGTTCGGGGATGCCTTGAAAATCGATTACAAACATAGGCTGAAGCACGCGCGCGGCTGCGGCCATGCTGTCGGAGCGGAAGATGACCCAGCCGATGACGACGAGCAGCATCGTCATCGCCCGGCGCAGCGCGATGGCACTGCGAGACAGCGACACGCGCTCGGCCTCATCGACATAGCGCAGGCCCGACACGCGTTCGATGATGAGCAACCCGCCGTGATAAAGCCCCCACACCACAAACGTCCAATTGGCGCCGTGCCACAAGCCCGTCAGCGCGAAGACGGTGATGAGGTTGGCGTAAGTGCGCACAGGCCCGCCGCGTGAGCCGCCGAGCGGGATGTAGACGTAATCGCGAAACCACGCCGAGAGCGTGATGTGCCATCGCCGCCAGAATTCGGTGATCGATAAACTGGCGTAGGGCCGGTCAAAATTTTCCGGAAAGCGAAACCCGAACATGCGCGCGAGACCGATCGCCATGTCCGAATAGCCGGAGAAGTCGAAATAAATCTGGATCGTGTAGGCGACGGCGCCCAGCCATGCGACAGCACTGGTCATGTCACCGGCAGAGGCCGAAAAACATGTATCCGCGATGGCGCCCGCCGGATCGGCGAGGATGACTTTTTTCACGAGACCGTGGACGAAGCGCACGGCGCCCTCGCCCAAATCCTCGACCGTGATCGTGCGCCGGGCAATTTGTGTGTCAATGGCGTGGTAGCGAATGATGGGGCCGGCGATCAGCTGCGGAAAAAAGCAGATGTAGAGCGCAAGATCGACCGGGTTGCGCAGGGCGTTGCAGCGGCCTGAGGCCACGTCGAAGACGTAGCTCAGTGCGTGGAACGTAAAAAACGAAATGCCGATGGGGAGCGCCACGTGCTCCCACATCAAGGGCGGAAGGCCGATGGCATCTCTGAGGCCGACGGTTTGAGCAACGAAAAAATTCGCGTACTTGAAGTAGCCAAGGAGCGAAATGTTGAAGGCGATCGTGGCGATCTGGACGGCGCGTATTTCGCTGTCGCGGCCTCGATCGCGCGCCGCTTCCGCCGCGATGGCCAACGCGAAATTAACGGCGACTGAGACCGCAAGCAGCCAGACAAAGTCGGCGCCAAGGCCCCAGGCATAAAACAAAACCGACAGTGCCAGCAGCACGCCGTTGGCAACGCGCGTGCCGAGCAGCCATTGCGATCCGACACCCGCCAGCACTGCAAGGGGAAGAAAGTAGTGAAGGAAAATGACGGACGAGAAGACCATGGTCAGTGATGAGTACCGATGGGCGACTTAAGTTGACGATCGAGAAAGACATATAAAGTTTAGGCGTCAGCCGATGCTGTTTTCTCGCTTCGGACCTTAAAGGCAAGCTGAAAAACATCCTGAACTTGTCGTGTGAGCACGTCGGGCGCGTAATGAACTCGGACTTTTTCTTGCGCCCGCTGAGCGATCGCATAGCGCCGTGCATCGTTGGTCAGCAAATCTCGCAACGCGTCGATCCAAGCGTCTGAACGATTTTCAACGAGCACACCGCAGTCGTCGGCACAGCACGAATCATAAATGGTCCCGGCGCTGGCGATGGTGGCCATTGCCGACGACGTATATTCCACCCATTTGGTGTCGGACTTCACCACATTGAAAGGCGTATCGAGCAACGGACATAGCCCGATGTCCCAAGCCTCGTCCGCCAGCCTTTGTCGAAAGGAACTATAGTCTCTGATCGGCTCAATCGTCCGAACGCGATCACCAAACGCTGAGAGTTCGGCTGGCATCGGAATCGGACCAAGCATTGTGAATGTCACGTTCGGATACGTGTTGAGCGCGTTTGCAAGGGCTGGGGTCACGAGTTCGAAATCATCGCCATGGTCGAAGCCCATGTATCCAATCCGTCCCGTCGGGACTTTCGACGGCACACGGAAAATCTTTGATGAGCAGTAGATCTTCCCCGAAAACGTTGACGGCAATGTAACCTGCTTACTCAAGCGATCCGCCAATCGATCGTTGGCCGCATAGACGAGATCGCAATTCTCCAGCAGCGCGCGAACCGCAGAGAGCCGCTCTGGATCATTGTGGAACTTGAATTTTTTTTCTCCGAATGATGCAGGGATGTTTAGCAAGTCGTCGTCAATGTGGAAAATGGTGGCCGCATCATGTGAGCGCGCTTCGGCCAATAGCTCCGATGTGCCGCCGCCACTGTACCGGCAAAATACAATCACGTCGGGAGAGTAAGCACTGATGGTTTTCGAGAGAAGACCAAGCTTCATCGCGCGCTTGATATCCCGTTCGGTCAGGATGGCATGGCCAAGCTTCTTGGATTCAAAATGAGAGACGAGTGGCACTAAAAAGCTGAGTTGCAGCGTCGGGATCACGTCGTTGGCGATGAACAGAATGAACATTCGATCTGCCACAGCCTCCCGCTTAGGCCACAATCGAGTAGCCACGCCACCCCACTCTCGGGCAGTTCTAGAAAAGCGTTGTCCCAAGGTTCTTTTCAGCTCCACTACCTTGAAACGAATTTTTTGACGGAGCTTGCAAAGCTTTGGACGGCCGACGTCGCAGCGTTGACGGCAACGGCCGCCGGTCCGCTTTCTGCGGCAAGATTTGCTTCGTAAGCTTTGACCGCTGCTTCACGGCGCTTCTTGGCCTCATACACGTCGCGATGCTTGACGAATTTCGCGTCCTTATCGATCGCCGCGTAGCGCGCGATCTGTCCCGGCGTAACTGGCTTCACCGGACCAGAGCCCGCTTCCTTCAGCTCGACCAGCAGGGAGGGACGGAAGAAGCCGAGCTTCACTTCTTCTTCGAGCGTCGCCCATGAGAGAGCCCCGCTTTCGAGCATCATGCGTACTTCCTCCAGCCACAAATAACCGTTCTTGTTTTCCGGGCTGGCCCACGGCTGTGTGAACATATCCGTGTAGTGGATGAGACCGGTGACGCCCGGCTCATAGACCTCCAAGCTATTCCAGCGGAACGGAACGCCGTATTTGACTTCGCTCTCGCCCAGAATGCACATCTGCGACATGAGCTGCTCGTAGGTGTACTGTCCATCGAGACCGGCGATGATCTTGATTGGGTCCCAGTCGAGACGCTCGCAATCGAGCAGCATGACGGAGCACTGCTTAACGCGCTTTTTCGGTGCGCCGGTTTTGCCATCGACTTGAGCGCCGTCGGGTAGTTCCTCTTGAATGTTGATTTTGGCGCCGTCGAACGGCAGCTCCCACAGCTCGCGGAAATCGCGGAACACGAGCATGTCGGCATCGAGATATACGGCGCGGCCC
>JAIEPV010000186.1 GCA_019748215.1 Hyphomicrobium sp. | reverse complement strand
AAACGCACGCTACGGTGGAGGCCGTTTGGGAGGCTTTGCTCGCTCACATCACGCCTCCAACGAACCTTGGCGTGTAGACCCAGTGGTGGCCATCGGCACGGTGGATGACGCGGGTCGCACTCGAACCAATCAACACCAGCGTCCTCATATCGATCACCTCGCGCGGAGCGTCGGCGAGAGTCGTGATGGTGATGTCTTCGTCGGAGCGCCCGACGGCACGGGCTAGAATGACCGGCGTTGTCTCGCTTCGGCAGCCGCGCAGAACCACAAAAGCATCGAGGATTTGCTGCGGCCGCGCTTTTGATGCGGGGTTATAAAGTGCGATCACGAAATCGGCTTCGGCGGCAAGTTGTAGTCTCCGCGCGATCAGAGGCCACGGCTTCAGATTGTCTGACAACGAGATGGCGCAAAAGTCGTGACCCAGCGGCGCGCCGACGCGAGACGCTGCCGCGAGCATGGCCGTGACGCCCGGCTCAACGCGCACATCAAGCGCCCGCCACGACACCGGGCCGGATTCAATGGCCTCGAACACGGCCGCCGCCATCGCAAAAACACCCGGATCACCGCCGGAAACGACAGCAACCGTCGCGCCGTCATTTGCCAGCTGGAGCGCGTGATGAGCGCGATCCAGCTCTTCGCGATTGTCGGAGGCATGCACGCGTTGGCCGGAATGCGGTGTCAAGCGGTCAACATACCGCGTGTAGCCGAGCAGATCGCTGGCGCGTTCAACAGCCACGCGCGCTGCCGGCGTCACCCAGTCATCGGGTCCAGGCCCGAGACCGACGATGGTCAACGTGCCGCTCATGTAATTCTTCGGCCGCGACCGCCCGGGAGAAGTATGATCGAGAAATAGGGAGCCGGAGACGACTCCAGGTTGGCAAGCGGCATCACGCGCTCGCCTTGCATCGTGCCGCGCTCAACGTAGATAGCCTCATCGAAGCGTCCGGCGGCCGTCAGTGCCTTCTTTATTTTATCCAGATTGCGACCAACTTTCATGATGACGGCCGCATCGGTGGCGCGCAAACTTTTGAGTAGAGCGTCGTGACTGAGCGTCCCTGGTAAAACGGTGAGCACATCGTCGCCATAAGTGATGGGTGATGCCGCCGCAGTCCAGCAGCCGGACATTCCCGTGATGCCAGGAACGACGATCACCGGATACGTCTGCCGCAGGCGATCGTACATGTGCAGAAACGAACCGTAGAAGAACGGATCGCCCTCACACAAAAGTGCAATGTCTTCGCCATTGTCGAGATGAGTGCTCAGACGTGTCGCGGACTGGGCATAAAAGTTTCGGATCGGCTCAATGTACTCAGCGTCGTCGAATGCGACTTCGGTGGTCACCGGATATTCGAGCGCGATCTCGATGACCACTTTGGAGCCCAGCATCTCCGAGACGATCGTGCGTGCGTGGCCGGTTTTTCCGCGCTTTCGAAAATAGGCAATGACCGGTGCCGTCGTCACGACGCGATGCGCTTTGATCGTCATGAGATCAGGATCGCCGGGCCCCAGTCCGACGCCGTAGAGCGTGCCAAGGCTGCGCGCAGGCTGCCCGGTCATCACTCGACCTCGCTTGCCAGCGCGTTGAGCGCGGCGGCCGCCATCGCACTGCCGCCTTTGCGGCCCTGGACGATGGCAAAAGGCACGCGGCCGTCAGCGGCCAGAGCGTCTTTGCTTTCAGCCGCACCGACGAAACCCACGGGCATGCCGATCACTGCAGCAGGTTTTGGCGCGCCGGCATCAAGTATTTCCAGTAAGCGAAAGAGCGCCGTTGGGGCGTTGCCGATGACGACGACCGATCCCGCGAGATGCGGAAGCCAAAGATCCATCGCGGCGGCTGTTCGCGTCGTGCCGATCTCGCGTGCCATGGCTGGAACGCGCGGATCGTCAAGCGTGCAGATAACGTCGTTGTCTGCCGGAAGGCGCGTCTGGGTCACGCCGTTGGCCACCATTTTTGCATCACAAAGAATCGGCGCGCCGGCGAGCAGCGCAGAACGTCCGGCGGCAGCGAACGTTTCCGACAGAATAATGTCGCGCGCAACTTCAACAATGCCGGATGCATGAATGATGCGCACCGCAACTTTTTCTTCGAGCCCTACAAAATTTGAAAGGTCGGCTTCAGCGCGGATGATCGCGAAGGAGCGACGATAAATCTCGTTGCCATCGTGGATGTAATCGAACCGCTCACCCATTGCTGGCTCCGGCAATGGCGTAGAGCTCGGCTGCGAGCGCGTCGGATGATAGCCCCGTCTTTGTCGGTGTATCATTCACGCGGCCGTCCAACATCAGATCGTAGACGCCATCGCGAGCCACAAACGTAAATGCAGCTGCGCTATTGCTGGCGCATCCTTTGGCGCATCCCGAGATATGGATGGAAGGACGATCGCCCTCCCAAGCCCGAAGCGCGTCAGCGATCCGCGTCGCATCTGCGCGCGTGTCCGTCGTCCCGCGATCGCAGGCGGGTGCGCCCGGGCACACGTCCATCGTCAAGCGAGGATCAGTGCTATCAACGATCATGCCGCATTTCACAGCGGCGGCTGACAACCGAGCAACTGAATTCTGGACGATTGGAAAAACCAGCGAGCGACCTAAGGCTAGCCTCGTCTCCGTTACACCGCACGCGACCGCACTATCAACGATACTGCAAAGATCCGGCGCGGTGATACGACCGAATGGCAAACCAATGCCCAGAGCGAATGCATTGTCTTGCGGACCAATCGGCCCGATCAGTAGTTTACTCGGCTTGCAGGACGGCGCGACACTCGGGATTGCTTGCAATCCGGCCAATTTGAAAAATCGGGCGGCGTCGAACGTGGCAATTGCGTCGCGCATGCGGCGAAGATTGGTGCGTGCTGTCACCAAATCGAGAAAGACGTGCGCCAAACGCAGCATCGCTGCAATCGCTTTGTCAGGCTCGACCACTGCTGCGACCGAAGGCGCGCCAGCGAGCCCAATCGATGTGCCGTCCTTCGACACGCGCAGCACGATGTCTGCAACGCCAGACGGCAGTCGACCAGCCCCGCCACCATCGATCGCAAAGCCAAACTTGCCTGGCAGAGCAGTGAGCGTCGTCGTGCGTGCGAGGGCGACTTCGAGATCGGCCGCGAGCTGCCGCACGTCGCGTGCATCCGGATCAAGTCCACTGAGAGGCGAAACAATAATATTGCGGAGGGCTTCATGCGCCGGATCATCATCGATCAATCCGGCGTCGGCGATGATCGTCTGAGCTTGCAACATTGAGGCATCGGACAGGCCGCGGATCTGTAAATTCGAGCGATTGGTTAGATCGATTTGGCCATTGCCACAGTCTTGCGCCGCCGCCGCAATCGCTTCAAGTTGCGCCATCGAATAGCGGCCAGCGCGCGGGCGCACGCGGATGAGCCAGCCGTCGCCGGTCTGCATTGGCGTCAGAGCGCCGGGGCACCATCCCCGCCGCAGGGTCTGCTGGAGGCTCATTGCGCCGCCTCCGCGATGGCTTGGCCCAACATCGGTGACAGATCATTACGTCGCGGCCGCCACAGCCCTCGCGCAATCGCCTCCTCAAACCGAGCGGTCATGGCCGCAAAGGCGGCCGGGTTTTCGCGTTGGATGAAGTCGGCGACATCCTCTCGACCGACATAAGAATTATACAAGGTCTCGAACGCCGCGCTCGTCACGGCTCCAGACGTTGCAGCAAATGCGAATGCGGCATCGACGGTTGCCGCAAATTCGGCGGCGCCTCGAAAGCCGTGACGCATTTGGCCGGCGATCCATCGTGGACTCGCCGCGCGGCCCGAAACGATGCGCGCGCACTCTTCATCAAGCGTGCGAATTTTGGGCTGATCCGGCCGGCCCGTGTCACCATGATAGAGCGCCACAGCCGCATTGCCGAGGGCTGCAGCTGCTGCCGCAAAGCCACCTTCATGTGCTGCGAAATCTCCACCTGTGAGGATATCCGTTTCGTGATGATCCTGGACATGCACGAACGCGTCTGCCATGCGCACGCGATCGCAAAACGCATTACCCATATCGGCAGACGATCCGTCGCCGTGATAGGCCGTCGTTGAACTTCTGAGATACGTTTCTCCAAGCTCGGCCGCATCTTGCCAGTCGCCGCGGTCGATCAGCGCCATGACGCCCGTGCCATAGGCACCATCGGCTGCGCCGAAGATGCGCGCCGTGTTGCCATCGAAAGACGAGCTCGCGAGCGGGTTGCTATCACCATCTTCATCCAACGCGCGAACGCGCTGCACGGCGGCATCGAACAATGTCAATTGCGTCGGAAACATATCGCGGAAAAGGCCTGAGATTCGTAGCGTCACGTCAACGCGCGGACGATCCAAGCGCGCCGCCGCAACGATCTCAAATCCTGAAACACGAAATGACCCGCTATCCCATGTCGGCTTGACACCAAGCAAAGCGAGCGCGGTTGCGAGTTCTTCGCCACCGGTGCGCAACGTCGCGCTGCCCCACAAATCCAGGATGATCGATTTTGGCCACTCGCCGTGGTCTTCGGCGTACCGACCCATGATCGCGCATGCAGCACGTTCGCCATTTGCCATGGCGGTTGGCGTCGGCACACCGCGTGGATCAACGCTGAACAGATTGCGGCCGGTCGGCAGAACGTCGGCGCGACCCCGACTGGGGGCTCCCGACGGCCCCGGCTGAATAAAGCGACCGTCAAGCGCGCGAAGAATTGAACTGGTCTCGGTGCCGTCGAGCACGTGTAAGCCGTCGCGGATCGACAGCTCTTTGATGTCGCAAAGAAAGGCATCGATCTTCGCGAGCTTTTGCCGATTGTCCATGTCAGGCGTCAGTCCGCATGCGGTTGTGAGGCCTGCGCGATCGACGGCATCTGAGATGGCTTGAACAAGGTAGTCGCGGCGCCTTGGGTCGAGGCCGTCGGCTGAAGAAAATTCGTCGACCAAACGCTCGACGTCCAGCATGGCGTCGTCGAGTTCGGTTTTGATGATGGGCGGCGTGCGATGGCCGATCGTGACGGCGCCGATCCGGCGTTTGGCTTGCGCGGCTTCGCCTGGATCATTGACGATGAAGGGATAAACAACCGGCAGCGGCCCTAACACTGCGCGAGGCGCGCACGAGGCTGACAGCGCGACGGCCTTGCCGGGCAACCATTCAACGGTGCCATGCGCGCCGAGATGTACGAGAGCGTCGATGTTCGCGACATGGCGTAGCCAAAGGTAGAATGCAACGTAGGCGTGACGCGGCGGCGTCGAGGGATCGTGATAGCCGGCTTTTCGATCACCCGTTTCGCCACGCTCAGGCTGCAACGCGAGCAGCACATTTGCATAGCGACGGATCGGCAGTCGGAAATGACCGTTCTTGCACGACGGATCGGCAAGCGGATCGCCCCAGGCCGCCATCACCGTGTCGGCGAAGGCTTGAGGAAGCGACGCCAAGGCCGCGAGATAAGACGCCACGGGATATTCGATATGATCGTCCGTCGTCAACGCATCGATTACTGCCCGGCCTGTCGTCGGCACGCCATCGGCGCGATAGCCTGAAGCTGCCAGTGTGCGGAAAATCTCAGCTGCGCTCTCTGGCCCATCCAAGCCAACCGCATGGGCGATTTGATCGGCGCGGCCCGGGTACGTCGAGAGCACGAGCGCGACGGTACGATCGCAAACAGCGGTTCGCCGCAATCGCGCCCACGCCGCCGCCAAGTCCGCCGCATGCGCGATGCCATCGGCGTGCGGATGATGCAGCATCGGCGTAAAACCACATATTGGTTCGCCATCCGTCATCGCCGCGTCTTGTTGTTTGAATGAGATCGCACCGGTCGTTAGACGCCCGTCGATTTCTGGCAACGCGACATGCATCGCGAGATCGGCCGCACTTAAACCTCGACCGCTGGCCGACCAAGCCATCTGCGATAGCAGCGACATGATCAATTGAAGAACGGGGCAATCGGCGGCGTTAAGCGGCGAGCCCTGCTCGGCGTCATTCGCAGCGAACGCCGTCGTATTGAGAATGACGTCGGGTTTCGACAAATGAAGTTCAGCGCGCAACCAAGCGGCGGCATCCGGCGCTTTGAGGCTTGGGACATACAGCGCGGTCGCCGACATGCCGCGCGCTACGAGTGCATCGACCATCGCGTCGATTGGCAAAGTGTCTCCAGCCAGCACAAACGATCGATAGAAAACGATGACGCAGTGCCCGGCGCTGCATGCAGCGCTTGCAGTTTCCGCGCGATAGAGTCCGAAGTTCGGGATGGCGTCCGGTGCTTTGATTGGATCGGTGCCGCCCTCGGCACGGGCGATCAAACTGTAGCCAGCTGCGCGCACGTTCTCGGCGCCACCGGCATCTAGTAGAGCTTCGATGGCGCGGAGGTCGGCGGCGCCGACGGTGGCGTAGCCGGGCAAACGCGGATCGGGGCGGCCGTCGCCTGCGACGATGGCCAGTACAATGCCAAGTCTACGGCACGCACTCTCGAGTTGCTCGCAGCCGTAGCGCCAATAGTCGAGGCCGCCAAGGAGACGCACGAGCACGGCTTTTGTGCCAGGAAGCGTTGTCTCGCAGAGCAGGTCGACGGACATCGGATGGCGTAATCGCGCCAAATGCGCAAGACGCAGCGTTGGCTGTTGTGCTGCTGCGCTGCGTTTCGAGTTGCCGTGCCACGCTGCGGCGAATGTTGTGAGGTCGCTATCGGAGAAGGACAAAACAACGAGGTCAGCGGGCGCAAGTCCAAGGTCTTCGGCGGGGGCTGCCTCATCCAGTCCGGAACTCTCGCGGACGAGGAGATGCATTAGCCCCTGCCTTCCAGGATGGCTGCGATACGTTCGCGATCGAGTCCCTTCTGGCCGATCACGACCAGCCGCCCGGTGCGCGTTTCGGTGGCGCTCCACGGCCGTTCATACCGCGTATCAACGCGCTCGCCGACTCCCTGCAACAGCAGCCGCATCGGTTTGCCATCGACCGCCGCAAAACCCTTGATGCGGAGCACATCATGATCGGCGGCTGCCTGTTTGGCGCGATCCGCGAGGATAGCGGGTGTGCCGACGGAGGCCACGTCAACAATGAACGTTTCAAAGTCGTCGTGATCGTGACCTTCCTCGGCGTCGTGATGCGACGGCCGCGCGGCGATGTCATCTTCTGCCGCCGACTTGAGACCGAGCAGGACGTCAATCGGCACTTGTCCATCGCGCGTTGAAATGACCTTCACGAGACGTGGGATTGCCGCTCGGATGTCGGCGGACACAATTTCCAAATCCGATGCATCAAGCTGACCGGATTTATTGAGGACGACCAGATCGGCGCACAACAGCTGATCCTCATAAACTTCTTCCAATGGATTTTCGTGATCGATGGAATCATCGGCCTCGCGTTGCGCTTGCACGCGCGCGGGATCGTCGGCAAATCGACCGGCGGCAACGGCTGGCGCATCGACCACGGCGATGACGCCATCGACCGTCACGCGGGCGCGAATGTCCGGCCACTCAAAGGCTTTGAGCAAAGGCTTCGGTAGCGCCAGGCCGCTCGTCTCGATGACGATGTGATCCGGCTTGGGAGACCGCGACAGCAGGGCTTCCAGCGTCGGAATAAAATCGTCGGCAACCGTGCAGCACAGACAGCCGTTGGTCAGTTCGACGATATTTTCTTCCGGGCAGCTTTCGATGCCGCACGAGCGCAGGATCGCGCCATCCACCCCGACGTCACCAAACTCGTTGATGACGAGGGCCAGCCTTCGACCGTTGGCATTTTCAATGACGTGCCGGATCAGCGTCGTCTTTCCGGCGCCGAGAAAGCCCGTCACGATCGTAATCGGCGTTTTCGGTGTCATTCTGCTGCCTCCGGAATGGTGAAGCCGATGGGCGGCACGCGCGCGATCACGCCCTTGCGGAATGTCTGCGGCCGCTCTTTCCACGGCACGATGCCG
>JAIEPV010000155.1 GCA_019748215.1 Hyphomicrobium sp. | reverse complement strand
GGCAGTCAAGGCAAAGGCATTCAGCGCATCACAGGACAAGCGGAGTTGCCTACACCGGACGCGGTCGATCACATTTACTACATGCAGGACTTCATCTCGCCGACCGAGGATGTGTACGAAGACTGGCGCGTCCTCGCCACCCGGCAGCGCATCGTCGCTGCCATGACGCGACAGGGCGAGCACTGGGTGACGAACATCCATCAAGGTGGGAAAGCGCGGGCGCACGCCCCAACGGCCGACATGATCGACATTTCAATGGCGGCGATGCGAGCAGTTGATGCCGACTATGCCGGCATCGATTTGATCCGCACGCAGCGCGGCGAATTGCAGGTGCTCGAAGTCAATTCGAATCCGGCATGGCGCGGATTGCAAGCAGTCGCCGACATCAATATCGCCGAAGCGATAGCGGCTGACTTTCTAACGGCCGTTCTCGCGCATCGCGCCCAAAAGGTCTCGGCATGACGCATGCGCCGCTCTTGGCACCCGACATCGAGGCTTACTTTGTGGCAGCGTGCGAAGCGGAATTGAGCGCGCTCAAGCCCGGCAACGTGCATCGGTTTTCGCCCGGGCACGGGATGGACGTATCGTTTTTTGAACGCGCCGCCAGCGCGGCTGGCCCGCACATCGCCGATGCCAGCCTGACGGTTGGCCAGCGGATTTTAAGGGCGACACAAGCCAGTGTGGCGGCAACCGGCGTCAATACAAATCTCGGCATTGTTCTGCTTGCGGCTCCGTTAGCTAAAGCCGCCGCCGAAACCGATGTCGGCACCGGGCTGCGGCGCCGCCTCGCAGTCGTCCTGTCTCTGCTGAGCATCGCCGACGCGCAGGATGCTTTCGCAGCGATACGGCTGGCGAATCCGGCTGGGCTCGGCCACGTCGATCGAGGCGATATCCGCCAGTCGGGGCCGGAGATGACGCTCATCCGAGCGATGCACATCGCCGCTGATCGCGATCGGATCGCCCGTGCCTATGTCACGGCCTATGAGGATACTTTTGACTTTGCGCTGCCGCACTATACTCAAGCGCTAGCGGCGGCGTCGAGCACCGACCTGGCCATCACGACGTTGCATATGACGCTATTGGCGGAATATCCCGATAGCCATATCGCGCGCAAATTCGGGCTTGAAAAGGCTAACGAGGTTCGCGACCAAGCGCGCGCACTGTCTCACCTCTGGACACCCGTCGCGGTGCCCAAATCCCGCCTCGGGCTGCTCGATTTCGATGCTGATTTGAAATCCCGGGGGCTCAACCCTGGCACAACGGCTGACCTCGTTGTCGCAACCCTGTTCACGGCCCTGATTTCGGGGCGGAAACAACCGTGAACACGGCACTATAGGCCTACTTAAGTACTTGTCGGATGCAGCAAGCTAGGGGTAAGACAGCGCGTGCCCGTCACGGGCACAGACGTATCCAATCAATCGGCGCCCCGCAGCATTCGTGACGCGGCCGCCTAGCCTGGATATCCATCGCAAGGGCTAAACAGCGAAGTCCCGACATATGACGGGGGAGCGTTGGTGCTCATATTGTTTTATTCGTGGGAGGAACCCCCCTAATGGCCAAGATCAACAAAGTCATGATCGGCGAGTCGCTCGTCGGTGACGGCAACGAAGTTGCACATATCGACCTCATCATCGGACCGCGCGGTTCGGCTGCCGAAACGGCATTCTGCAACTCGCTGACGAACAACAAGGACGGCTTCACGTCGCTCCTCGCCGTCATCGCCCCGAACCTGGCCTGCAAGCCGAACACGATCCTCTACAACAAGGTCACGATCAAGGACGCCCGTCAGGCTGTCCAGATGTTCGGACCGGCTCAGTACGGCGTCGCGAAGGCTGTTCAGGACTCGGTTGCTGAAGGCGTTATCCCGGCAGCTGAAGCCGACGACCTCTATGTCTGCGTTGGCGTGTTCATTCACTGGGAAGCGGCCGACGACGCCAAGATCCAGGATTACAACTACCGCGCAACGAAAGAAGCCCTGGCTCGCGCCATCGCCGGCAAGCCGACGGCTGCCGAAGCGACCGCACAGCGCAACTCGGCTTCGCATCCATTCGCTGCCAAGACTTGAAGCGGACACCGTCCACAGCAGGACGATAAAAAACAAGAAACCGCCCCTCCTATGAAGGGGGGTCTGCTGCAGCGATTGGGAAGACTGCTTTCTGGACGTTACAGCGGTTGACGGACAACAAGTCGAATGTGCGGCCAAGGCCGCAGAGCCACTTGTCGAGCGTTGACCGGCCTTGAACTACCTTGACGACACGACCTATCGGCCGGCGATCTCCTTGAGGTCTCCGGCCGAAATTTTTTGGCCATGCAGGGCCGAGGCGATGAGCGCGCCATGCGCTCCAGCGTGGCGAACCGCCGCCAGATCGGCGACATCGCGAATGCCGCCGGCGGCATAAACTTTGCGGCCATGCGCACGCGATACGACGTCGCGCAGGCGGTCGATGTCGGGGCCTTGATCGCTGCCGACGCGCGCCAGCGTCATGACGATGAGCCGATCGGGCCAGCGGGCCTCATCACGCAAAAGAGCGCTTGGACCCATGAACTCGTCGCCGCGAAAATCGAGCGACAAGACGGTGCGTTGCGGCGATTCTGCGAGAATGTCATTGGCGGTAGCAAGCGTTTCGAGGCTCTCGCTGCCAACGACGAGGGTAGCGATGGGCGCCGCCAGGAGGGCTCGCGCAGCGCCTCGCGACGCCGTGCCGGCATCGATCCAGATTTCAGCGCCGCCGAGCACGCGACTGAGCGAGGGCACGAGGTGCACGTTACGGCCCCGCCCTTCGATCCCGTCGAGATCGGCAACGTAGAACTTTCGAAATGGATAGAGCCGTCGAAGACCCTGCGCGACCGCGGCAGGATCGGCGCTATTGGCGTGCGGCGTGACCAGCGGTTGATATGCGGCGCGATGTCCTTGCACGGCGCGCACGACGGTGCCCTTCGCCACATCAATCACCGGAATGACGTCCATCGGCTTGCCTCCTCACCTGCGAGGTGTATCACGGGGTGGACTTGGACTGGAGATCTGAAACGTGGCGCGCATTGCGGGATACGACGTCGGCGGCGCGCACTTGAAAGTGGCGATTGTTGACAACGGCCGCGTCGTCGCTGCCCGGCAAATCGCCTGTCCGTTGTGGCTTGGACTGGATCGCCTCGATGGCGCGCTGACAGAGGCGGCCGAGCTGATCGCTACGGCCGATCACCACGCTGTCACGATGACCGGAGAGTTGACCGAGATATTCGAAAGCCGTCAGGCCGGCGTTACGATGCTGGTTTCGCATCTGCAATCGAGGCTGACGCCCAAGGTGCAGGTCTTGATGGGACTGAAAGGGTTCGGGACCGCTGATGACGCGCACCGCAATTGGTCCGACGTGGCATCGGCGAACTTTTTCGCCACCGCGCTTGTGATCGCCGATCTCCAACCCGACGCACTGCTCATCGACTTTGGTTCGACGACGACGGACATCATCGCCTGCGACAGGCCGATGGGCTTGACGGACGCCGACCGGCTGCGAACCGGCGAGCTCGTCTATACCGGCTTTACGCGCACCCTCGTGCCGGCCGTCACGACCCGTGCGCCGTTCGATGGTCACTGGCAGGCTTTGGCGCGCGATGGCTTTGCGACGATGGCCGACGTGCGACGCATCCTCGGGCAGCTCGCGGACGGCGAGGACACGCATGCCACGACCGACGGTCGCGGCACGTCGATCGCTGAAAGCCTCAACAGGTTCGCGCGCGGCTTTGGCCGCGATGGAGATTTACGCCAGATCGATCAGTGGCGCGTCGCTGCGGCGTATGTCGCCGAGCGTCAATTGCGGTCGATTCACGATGGCGTTTTGCAGGTCATGTCGGGGGCGGGGGCGCGTGTAACGCGCATCGTTGCGGCGGGCGTCGGGGTCAAGGCCGTCGAAGGCATGGCACGGCGGCTGCACTTCCCATCATCGACGTTTTCGGATGCGGTCTCCTGTGATGATCCATTGCTTGCCGAAGACATCACGACGTGTGCGCCGGCCGTTGCGGTTGCGCTGCTTGCCGAACGAAAGATTACACGCGGTCTATCGCCGTGATGCGGAGTCAGCTCTAAACCTGCTCCACGGCGCTCGCGAGCAACACTTCCAGCCGGTGCGTCTTGAAGCCGGCGCCCGCCTTGAGCGCTTGATACTGCCGGCGCGCTGCGTCGCGATTGATGTCGTCGGAGCGAATGGCAACGAGAAGGATATTTTTCGCGGTATGTTCGGTCGAAACGAACTCGATAATCTTGACCTTGTAACCGGAGGCTTCAAGCAGAAGGGCGCGAGCGGCGTCGGTGATCAAATCGGCTTGACGCTGCTTGAGTAGTCCGAACTTCACGAGCCCACGCAAAGCGTCATCGGGGGCTGCGAGCTGCGGCGCCAGTTCATGCTGACAGCACGGTGCCGCGATGATGACGGCGGCGTTGCCAGCGATGCCGCGATAAATTGCTTCATCGGTGGCCGTATCACAAGCATGCAGCGCGACCAGAAGATCGATTGCATTTGGCGGCGCGTTCTCGGCCGCTGCCGCCTCGAACGTCAAACCCGAAAACTGCACGCGGCGCGCTAGATCGGAACACAGCTTGACCATGTCCTCGCGCACATCGATGCCTGTCATCGTGCACGGCTTGCCGAGGCGTGACGTCAAAAAATCATACAGGGCGAATGTCAGATAGCCTTTGCCGGAGCCGATATCGACGACAGACAACTCATTTGCATTGTGGATCGGCGACGCGCGGATCACATCGTCGACGATCTCGATGAAGTGCGAGATCTGCTTGAACTTGGCATACATCGACGGCTTGACGCGACCATCCTCCAGCGTCACGCCAAGGTGAAACAGGTAGGGCCTAGTCGGCTCCACGGCATGGTCTTTCTTGCGATTGTGCGCCGGCGTTTCGGCGGTAGTGAACGTCGGCTTACTGGTCGTGAGATGAGGCTCACCGCGTTTGTTGAAAACCAATGTCACGTCGTTTTGCGCGGTGAACATCGTCGCACTGAGATATGTCTCGCCGATCAATTTGCCAACCTTTCCGAGACCTTCGTCGGTCGACCTGATCTCGGTGACATCCTTGCGCGCGTAACTGGTGACGAAACGCAGCTGCGGCGTGTTTTTGACAATAACCGGCATGACGACGCACTTGCGCACGTCGCTCGTTCCAGCAACCTTGCCGAGGGTCAGCTTGATAAATGACTGGTCAGCAATGCTGCCGCGCATCGCCTCCAAGAATTGATCCGTGGCGGATTTTTCGGTCGTCATGACGGTGTCTTCCGCGGCGTAGATGGCAGGGTCGTTCGCCATGCGGCGATTTTTTCCATCAGCCAGCCCCACGCTTCTTGTTCGCGATGGCCGGCAGTTTTTGAAACGGCAATCTCAAGATACTTCAGTTCAGCCTCGACTTTTTCGGGTGACAGCATGTGCAGGCGCGTAGTCAGGACGGCGAGTTCGAGGACGGCCGCTTGGGCTCTATTGAAACCTTCCCAAGATTCATGGCTTTCGCGATGAGTAATTTCGCACGCAAAGCGCGGGCGCAGCTCGTCTTCAATGACGCGCACGACGCGCAGTTCCCAATGTGCAACGCACGACGCGAGGCGACTACCTTTGATCGTCGTGGCATCTGTCAGCGGCCAAACTTTGCGGCCCGTCACGCAGCCAGCGAAGACGCGCACATCATCGGTATGGCTGGCACAGGCGGCCGGATTGGCGCGAAGGTTATCAAGCGTCTTGGATGGCTTGAAGGGCGCGATGACCCAATGCGGGCCATCGGCGATCAGCCCGAGGGGCGCGATATGCGCGACGCCGTCGGCAGCTGCGGTGGTGACGATGGTTTCGACGATGCGCGGCATCAGCTGGCATCCTCAGCGGATGTTTTGGGCTTTTTGGCTTGCAATGTCGTGCCTTCCGGTGCGTGCCGGGTCAGGTCTTCGCTCTTGAGATCGGCCGCAATGCCCCAGCGCAACGGGTTGTCTTGAGCGTACCGCTTGCCAAGCTGGTGGGCGATTTCGGCTTTGGCCAGCTCGTAGCCAAGATAGAACGCATGCGCGCCATCAGCCTCGACCTTGAGTTTTGGAAACAGATCAAACGGATCCGTGGCGACGTGATGACCTAAGCGGCTGTAGATGTGAAGTCCGTCGTCACCGACCTGAATGCGAAAGTTGTCGTCGCGCACTTCGGCGGCGCCAGCGGCGATTTCGGCATCCGATTGCGGAAATGGATTGAGGTCATGCAGCGATAGCAAGCCGGTCGCATACCCCTTCGGCAAGCTTTCGTCCTCGCGTGCGCGAAACATCATGCGACGGCCCGCATCGTGCTCTTCGATCGTGCGGCGCGTGTGCGGTGACACCTGCACGATCAGCACATTCTGAATTCTAAGTTCCGAGCAGATGCCGAGCAGCATCGCCGTGACACCCTGACTGTCGGCGTCGGTCAGCTCAGTCAGATTGCCGGTGCCCATGAGGATTTCGACATCGGGTCGCAACCGGCGCAACTCGGCGTAGCGTTCGATTGAAACCGTGAAGCCAAAATGAATGGGATCGAGGATCGGGTCGGCGATATGTGGAATAGTCTTGCGACGCGCGAGATCGATGGCGCGCACCAAGGACGCCAAATCACCATGCGGTTTTGGAACGAGGATCGGCACGCACGCCGTACCCTTCACCGCATCGAGCGTGGTCTCGTCCAAGCTGAGCACATAGTGCGCGCCGGCTTTGGCGCCGCGTTCGAGTTCGCTGACGTTGCCACTATCGACGCTGACTTTGTGGCCGGCTGCGATCAGCGCGGTCACCATATCTTCGAGGTGGGGAAAGGGCGCTTCCGGCTGACACCCGATGTCGATCACGTCGGCGCCCTTGGCCCGATGAGATGCGGCAATGGCGACGACTTGCTCGACGCTGAGCATGGGTGCTTCGATGATCTCGGCAAAAATTCTGAGGTCGTGCTTGGAATAATCAGGCGGCTTGCCGCCTTTTCCTAAAAATTGCGGTAGATCGACAAGCTCGTCGGGACCGCGCTCGAAGGGCACGCCGTAGTGCGCGCCAAGGCTCGCCAAGTCCATCCGCGAGCGGCCCGGGACAATGACGCGCGTCGCATCGAGCGGCGCCTTCAATCGATTGCGAACGATGCCTTCGGTCATCAACGCAGCAACCTTGATGCCGATATTGGCGACGTCCCACGAGCCGGCCTCCAGGCCGACCTGCGCGACGGTCGTCTTCAACCGGTTTTCAGCCAGCCGCCCGGTCAGGAAGAGGAGCTTATCTTTTGCGTCTTGAGCCATGTCAGCCGGGCGGCGACCGCCGCGTTTAAATCCGCAACGCTTTCGACAACGGTCGTATCGTCGAATGTCTTGAGTGTCTCGGTGTTATCAAGATCAATCCGGCGCGGATAAACCTTGACCATTCCTTTGGGCGCTTCGGTATCCATTTCAGGCGCCGTATCGCAGGCAAAAACGATGGTAGGGACGCGGCATTTTCCGGCCTGCGCGAAAACATTGGTGGCGAGGTTGTCGGAAATTCCGGCAGCGCATTTCGCCACCGTGTTGGACGTTGCCGGAGCGACGATCAGCGTATGATAGACGCCGTAGTAGAATGCGCCGACCGGCGCGGCGCTCGCCGTCGTATCTTTAAAGATGCGCACGTCGGCGGCCAATTCGAGATCCTGCTTGTACATGCGGATGACTTCGGCGGCCGCCTTCGAGACGAACACGTCCAGGTTCGGCAGCGTGCGCATGATCTCGAGACTTTCCTTGAAGAAATGTCCCGACCCGGTCAGCGCCCAGCCGAAGCGGGGTCGAGCGACGCCTTTGAGGTCTGCTTCATAATCCATGAGGGGCGCGATACCATGGGGGGCA
>JAIEPV010000208.1 GCA_019748215.1 Hyphomicrobium sp. | reverse complement strand
GTGTAGCTTTGTCCGCTCGTCACATCCGGCACGAGGTCGAGGCCGAGCAACCCAGGCCACGCCTTGGCGTCGGCTTTGAGTTTGTCGAGATCGAACGTGCCTGACGGCTCATGCGCGATGACGCCGTTCGGCATACCCTTGTCGCGGATGCGTGCGGTCAGTGCTCGAGTGTCGACACCGGCAATGCCGACGATGCCGCAGGCTTTCAGCCAGCCATCGAGATGCTCGGCGGCGCGATAGTTCGACGGCTCGGTGATGGAGGCGCGCAAAATGCATCCGCGCACGCCCGAGCGGGCCGCGAGGTTTGAGGTTTCGCTATCCTCGCTGTTGGCGCCGACATTGCCGATGTGCGGAAACGTGAACGTAATGATCTGCCCGGCGTACGAGGGATCGGTCAGAATTTCCTGATAGCCGGTGATCGCCGTATTGAAACAGACTTCGCCGACCGCCGATCCGACGGCGCCAAGGCCGACACCGGAAATCACCGCGCCATCATCCAGCACGAGCCGCGCCGTCAGCAGTGTTTCAGACCAAGGCGCGGGCGTGCTCATGCGTCAGAGTTCCGTTCAGCGGGCGTGGTGTGCAATGCGGGGGCGCGAAAGTGCGCGGAACCTAGGGGAACGCCGGGAAGCGGTCAATTGCTCGCGCCCGCTGCGCAGCCAGGTGCGGCCACAAGAACAGGTGCTGCCGTTGCGGCTCGCGCGTAAGGCCCCTACACCACGTGTCACACGATTGAGGAGGCCGGAATGCGCGCGACAATCTCCAGCGACTTGAAAACCGCGATGAAGAGCGGCGACAAACCCAAGGTTCAAACGCTGCGTCTGATCAACGCGGCGATCCAGTCGGCCGAGATCGAAGCCAAGACGACGATCGATGACGCAGCCGTCATCGCCGTCATGACCAAGATGGTCAAGCAGCGTCGCGATTCGATTGAGCAATATACCAACGGCAACCGGCCAGACCTCGCGGCCATCGAGCAGGCCGAGATTGCCATCATCGAAACTTATCTGCCAAAGCAGATGGATGCAGCCGAGACCGAGGCCGCGATCAAAGCCGCCATCGCCGAGGCCGGCGCCATGACGGCGAAGGACATGGGCAAGGTGATGGGCGTGCTCAAAGCCAAGTATTCAGGCAAAATGGATTTTCAGAAAGCCAGCGCCGCTGTCAAAGCCGCACTCGGGTAACGAAACGGCGGCACGTGCCGACTACGATACCGATGTTTGTGACAGCCTTCCTGGATGTCGCGTAGACCAAGCGGATCAGCGTTCGAGACTCCATTCGATGAATGCGCCCGATGCCGCCTGCCCACGACAGAGCTGAGCGAAATGCCTTTAGATAGCGGGCCTGTGGATAGCGGGCATGGATCGACGTGTGTCATGTGCGGGATCGCCCACCGCTTCGCGAATCAAATATGCAGATCGTGCAGCGTGCGAGTTCGATTCGTTCTCCGTTTGACCGAGGCCACGCAGCCGTATGCGCTTTAGCCCCAACTTTCTCGATGAAATCCGCGCAAGGCTGCCGGTCAGCCAAGTCGTCGGCCGCAAAGTCGCGCTGAAAAAATCCGGCCGCGAATTTCGCGGGCTATCGCCGTTCAAGGTCGAGAAATCGCCGTCGTTCTTCGTCAACGACCAAAAAGGTTTCTATCATTGTTTCGCGTCCGGCGAACACGGCGACATCTTTTCGTTCTTGATGAAAACCGAAGGCCTCGAATTTCCCGAAGCGGTCGAACGTTTGGCGACGGAAGCCGGCCTTGAAATGCCAAAGCAGGCCGAGCGCAGCGTCGAGCAGGACGATCAGCGCGAGCGACTGTACAAATTACTCGAAGCGTCGGCGCGGTTTTTTGAGCACGCCTTGGCGTCGCCGGCCGGGCTCGATGCGCGACGCTACGTCGAGCGGCGCGGATTGCGAGCCGAGACGCTCCAATCCTTCCGCATCGGTTTTGCGCCGAACGGTCGCGGCGCCTTGCGCGAACACCTCAAAGCGCAGGGGTTTTCAATTCCCGACATGGCCGTCTCGGGCATGCTGATTTCCGGCGACGATATTCCAGAGGCCTACGACCGGTTCCGCAACCGGGTGATGTTCCCAATTTTGGATTTGAAGGGTCGCGTCATCGCGTTTGGCGGCCGCGCGCTCGATAAGGACGCACCGGCGAAGTATTTGAATTCGCCCGAGACGCCGCTGTTTCACAAAGGTCACGTGCTGTTCAACGCCGCGCGCGCCCGCCCCCTCGCCCACGACAAAGGCCGCATCATCGCAGTCGAGGGCTACATGGATGTGGTCGCGCTCAGCGAGGCGGGATTTGGTGACGTGGTGGCGCCGCTCGGCACGGCTTTGACGGAAGATCAGGTCAAATTGCTGTGGCGCATGGTGCCCGAGCCGACGCTGTGCTTCGACGGCGACAGCGCCGGGCGCAAGGCGGCGTTCCGCGCCGTCGATACGGTGCTGCCGCATCTGAAGCCCGGCATGAGCGTGTCGTTCGCGTTTTTGCCGGACGGGCTCGATCCCGATGACCTCGTTCGCCAGCAGGGCGCGCAGGCCTTCGCCGAAGTGTTAACCAAGACCAAACCCCTCATCGACGTGTTGTGGGACCGGGAGCTCGCAGCCGGGCCGCTGGCGACGCCCGAACAGCGGGCGGCGCTGGAAGCCCGGCTGCGCGGATTAGCGGCCAGCATCATCGATACGACGGTACGCCCGCACTACGAACGCGAGCTGCGCGACCGTCTCTATCAGCTAGGCCGTAGGAGCCCGGCAGGACGCGCTGGAAGCCCGTCGCGGTCGTCGGGCGGTACCTATGGCCGAACGGTCTCGGGGGGCTACGCGAGCCCCTCAGGTGGCCCTGACAACGGCTCGGGCTCGAGGGCCGCTTTGGCCGCCGATTGGCGCAGTCGCGAACGCGCACGGCTGGATGGTAAACCGGCCCGGACACCTGCGCGCGGCGGTTATGGCAGCTACGGCCGCCCCAATGGCAATTATGGCGGCAGCTACGCCGATGCCCAGGGTGGAGCACCGGCCGCCAGCGCCGAGCTTGTCAAGCTATCGGAGGCCCGGGACGGGCACTCCGCCGTGCCTGTCCGCGAAGCCCTGATCCTCAAGACGATCCTCAACCACCCCTGGCTCATTGACGAGCATTCCGAGGCGATTGCCGAGCTTTCTTTGACTGCAGTGGCTCTGGCCAGCCTGCGGGATCAAATTCTGACCATCCACGCCAGTACGAATTCCCTTGACTCAGCAACTCTCGCCACCCAATTGACAAAAACGGGAGTTGCCAAGGTGGTGGACCTCGTCGCACGAACGATTACGCACGCCAGCGATCGTTTTGCTGATCCGGATGCGTCTGCCACCGACGTCGAAGCCGCCTGGACCCACATTCTGTCGCTGCACCAGCGCCAGAGCGCCCTCGAACGCATGTTGAAGGCGGCCGAAGACGCTTGGTACCGGGATTGCACGGAAGAGTCTGAGGCACGCCTGCTCGACATAAAACGGCAAATCGCAATTCAGTCAGCTATGGACCACATAGACGGCGATATCGGTAAATCTGGGGAAACGACGGCGGCAACGCCGTTCAAACGCGCACTCTGACGCCAGCCAACAACGGCGACAAGGCGCGCTAAGCATTTTGTTTTTACGACCCGATTTTCGGGCCTCATATGATAACGAAATCGGGTCTCTCCCCAAGGGTGAGAGGCCCATGAGACGAAGGATAGCGGATGGCACGCGCACAGCAGGCGACGGCGAAGACCGAGGACAAGGATCAAGCGGCGGCGGATGCCCCCGATCGCGACAGTCCGCTCCTCGATCTTTCTGACCAGGCGGTCAAGCGGCTGCTGAAGACGGCGAAGGCCAAAGGTTACGTCACGCTCGATCAATTGAACTCGGTGCTGCCGTCGGAAGAGGTGTCGTCCGACCAGATCGAAGATCTTTACGCGACGCTGTCCGACATGGGCATCAACGTCGTTGAGACCGAAGAAGGCGAAGAAGAAAAAGATGCGGCCGACGATGTCGCCGATGATGAGGAAGGCCGCTCGCTCGTCACCACCAATCCGCTCATCAAGGCCGAAACCAAGTCGGAACCTGCCGAACGCACCGACGATCCCGTGCGCATGTACCTGCGCGAGATGGGCTCGGTCGAGTTGCTGTCGCGCGAAGGCGAAATCGCCATCGCCAAGCGCATCGAAGCCGGCCGCGAAGCCATGATCGCCGGGCTGTGCGAAAGCCCGCTCACCTTTCAGGCCATCATCATCTGGCGCGACGAGTTGAACGACGGCAAGATTTTGCTGCGCGACATCATCGATCTCGAAGCGACCTACGAAGGTCCGGAATCGAAAGACGCGCCCGCCGCCGATGCCGAACCGGCAGCACCGGTGGAAGTGCGCGCGCCCGGCGCGCCAGAAGGTGACGTCGAAGACGACGAAGAATTCGAGAACGCCATGTCGCTTGCCGCCATGGAAGCGGAGTTAAAGCCGAAAGTTCTCGAAACCTTCGACCAGATCGCCGGGACGTACAAAAAACTGCGCAAGCAGCAGGACAAAAAGCTCGAGCAACAGGTGGCTGGTGAACTCGGCACGCGCCAGCAGCAGAAAGCCTACGATAATCTTCGCGAAGAGATCGTCACCGACGTCAAGTCGCTGTCGCTCAACAACAACCGTATCGAAAGCCTCGTCGAGCAGCTGTACGCGATCAACAAGCGGTTGATCGGGCTTGAAGGCCGCTTGATGCGCCTGGCCGACAGCTACGGCGTGCCGCGCCAGGGTTTCATCGACGAGTATTACGGCAACGAGCTCGACGCGAACTGGCTCGACCGGATGGGGTCGAACGGCAAGAAGTGGACGCAGTTCGTCAAGAGCGAGCGGGCGCAGATCGAAAAAATGCGCGGCGACATTCATGCGCTGGCAACCGATACGGGTCTTGAAATCCCCGAATTCCGCCGCATCGTCAAAGCGGTGCAAAAGGGCGAGCGTGAAGCCCGCCAGGCGAAGAAAGAAATGGTCGAAGCCAATCTGCGGCTCGTCATCTCGATCGCGAAAAAATACACGAACCGTGGCCTGCAGTTCCTCGATCTCATTCAGGAAGGCAACATCGGCCTGATGAAAGCGGTCGATAAATTCGAATATCGCCGCGGCTACAAGTTCTCGACCTATGCGACGTGGTGGATCCGGCAGGCCATCACCCGCTCGATCGCCGACCAGGCGCGCACCATTCGTATTCCGGTGCACATGATCGAGACAATCAACAAGATCGTGCGGACATCGCGGCAAATGCTCCACGAAATCGGCCGCGAGCCGACGCCGGAAGAACTGGCTGAAAAGCTCGCCATGCCGCTTGAGAAGGTGCGCAAGGTTCTCAAGATCGCCAAGGAACCGATTTCGCTCGAAACGCCGATCGGGGACGAAGAAGATTCCCATCTCGGCGACTTCATCGAGGATCGCAACGCCGTGCTTCCGATCGAAGCCGCCATCCAATCGAACTTGCGCGAAACGACGACACGCGTGCTGGCCTCACTGACGCCGCGCGAGGAACGCGTGCTTCGCATGCGCTTTGGCATCGGCATGAATACCGACCACACACTCGAAGAAGTCGGTCAGCAATTCTCGGTGACGCGCGAACGTATTCGCCAGATCGAAGCCAAAGCCTTGCGCAAGCTCAAGCATCCGAGCCGGTCGCGGAAACTGCGCTCGTTCTTGGATAACTAAGCGCGCCATCGCTCGCGGATTACAATTTCAAGGGGCGGCACCGGCAACGGTCCGCCCTTTGGTTTTTTAAGTTGATTGCGCGTTTAGGGATCGAGCGTCGCGGCGAGACCAGCCAGCGCATCGGCCGAGAATGCGCCACTGCTCGCGAGCAGTTCGACGCCGCATCGCGTGTCATCGAACCACGCCAAGCGGCATGGAAATGTCCCGGCATCCGACATCGTGATTTCGAACACCGTATCGACCGGCACTTCGAGATTGCAATTCAAACCGAAGCCGCCCTCCGATACATCGATGACAACGACGGAGCGAACCGTGCCGTCGGCAAAACGGCACGAGGCTGGCGATAGCAATGCGGTGCGGGCATGACGACGCCGGTCGTCGTGCGGCAAAGATAAATGATCAGGAGCAATGTCCGACACCAATCCGCTTTCGGCCGGCATATCGATAATCCTTCGTTTGTGAAAAATAAGTATCCGCTGTGCAATCGACGCATCTCGGCCAGAGTCGCGCGAACTGCGAAAGCGCGCCACAGAGGCGGCGCGTGCGAAGGCTTCCGCCTGTGGCGGCCAGGCGCCGGTTCTCCAAACGATCATTCTGCAAAGGCTATCGCGTGTCGTTTAGCGACGATGACGCGCAGCGCGCGATGCGCTTGATGGGGGGGCGCAGACGACTTAAATTTCGATGGCTGCGATCTCAATCACAGCGTTGCCGAGCAGGACCTCATCGCCGACGTGCTTGCCCAACAGAGCTTGAGCCAGCGGCGAGACATAGGACAACGTGCCGAGCGTCGGATCGGCTTCATCCTCGCCGACGATACGGAACGTTTGCCGGCGGCCATCGGCGCGTTTGATGACGACGCGCGAACCAAATTGGGTTGTCGCGGTATCAGCCGATGCGGGCATGACTTCAGCGCTCAGCCGCCGTTGCGTCCAGTATCTGAGTTCGCGCGCCGCGCGTGCGATGGCGCCACGATCGTTGTCGGCGCGCGCTATTGTGACAGCCGCGTTCAAACGTTCGACCTCGGCATCGATCAGTGCCAAGCCGTTGGCAGTGACAAGGTTTCGATGCTCGGAAATCAGCTTGTCGGGAAGCTCGTCGATGTCGTTCGTGGCATCGTCCTCGCGCACGAAGGCCCGGCTCATAGTGGCACCCCCAGCACAGCCCTCGCTGTCAGCGTTGGCATGCTACGCGCTTTCAGCGTTCGCCAAGATGCCAACGAGTGCGAGAATGAGCTGCCGGTCGCCCGGATCGACAATCGACGCAAACCCGCGCGCCAGGCGAACGCTGTCGTTGAAGCGGGCCTCATCAAGCGTTTCGGAGGCGAAGGCCGATTGCGCCTCGGAAAATCCCGCCGGAACATCGGCGGCGGTGGCCGTATCATCGAGGCTCGCGTGAGCCAACACGTCGCGCAATGCGTCTCTCACGGCTTGCGCCGTGGTCGCAGCTGAAACGGACGGATTTGCGTCGGACGTCATGGCACGAAGCCTCATCATCGCTGCCCGATTATATCGCCGTATCGCGAGAGCGGCAGGAAAGTTCGCACTATCAATGCGTTAAGGTTTATCGCTCGCACAATCTCGAGTTGAGAAAGCGCTTCATCGCCGCCAAGATCGACGTCTGCCTGGCAAGTCGATCTAACGGCCTCGGCGAGCAACGTCGCCACGTGGAACGCGAAGCCGCAACCTGCTAGACAACCGCGATAACGACAGTCTCGAAATCGTGGAGCCGCCGATGCCGATCACCTCACCGGAAAGCCAGACCCGCGCCGCAGCCGCAGCCCTGATCCGCGACTATTACGCGGCGTTCAACACAGGCAACAGCGACGCCATGCTGTCGTTCCTGACCGACGACGTGATCCACGATGTCAACCAGGGCGAGCGACGGCACGGCAAAGACAAGTTCAAAGCCTTCAACGCTCGCATGGACCATAATTACAGTGAGGAATTGAAGGACATCGTGGTTCTCGTCTCGAAGGACGGCACGCGCGCGGCGGCCGAATTCAACGTCCACGGCGTGTACAAAAATTCCGAAGACGGCTTGCCACCCGCCAAGGGTCAAAAATATGTGCTGCCGGCCGGCACATTTTTCGCACTGCGTGACGGCAAGATTTCGCGCGTCACGAC
>JAIEPV010000174.1 GCA_019748215.1 Hyphomicrobium sp. | reverse complement strand
GGTGGTCACGATGAGCCCGAAATCCTCCGTTCCTCAAGCCGCTAGTTTTGTCTCACAGGTGTTGATGTCGGACATGCTGTCGGCGTCAGAATTTTACTTGAAACGGCGCAGCAAGCGTTTGCAATTGTTTGACACAAAGTGACGTCCGATGGAACGCGCTCACCTTCCAAAACGGGTGGCCATCGCCGATCCAATCGCTGTGCTTGCCTGACACAATTCGCCGTTGAACATAGCAAGCGGCAGCATCGCACTCCGCGCTGAACTCGGACGACAGAACGACGCTTGCTTCGTTGGGCGTGTTCCGCGCATCAAGCCTCGCGATGTTCGTCCACGCGCAGCAGTCGTGGCGTGACATTCTCGATGAGCCGCTGCACGTCGAGGCCCGGCGCGACTTTTTCATAGTCCTCGTCAATGAGCAGCGATGCAGCGCCGTGAACGAAGGTCCAAAGGTCCACGGCGATCTCGGGCGCGTTGGCTTGAATGCCCTCACGCTGACAGTAAAGCGCCACCTGATTGATCACATTGGCAAAGCACGATTGGCCGCGAGCGACCACGTCGGCCGCTTTTTTCAGCGCCGGGTTTTGTCCGAACATCAGCCGGAACATCGCCGTTTCGTCGACGGCGAATTGGACATAGGCGTGGCCCATGGCGCGAATGCCTTCGATCGTGCCTTCGCCGTGCGCCTCGACGGCCACCCTCGATCGCTCGGACATCTCATCGAAGGCGCGGGCGACCAGCTCTTCGAGAATTTCCTGCTTGTCGCGAAAATGCCGATACGGCGCCGCGGTCGTCACGCCGGCCAGGCGGCAGGCATCGGCCAGCGTGAAATTTTCGGCGCCGCGCTCGACCACAAGCTGCCGCGTCGCGCGAACCAGCGCTTCGCGCAGCTCGCCGTGATGGTAAGCGCCCTTGTTGGGTGCCGGCTCGGCCGTCGCCTTGGTCATGGCGGTCGTTATGCCCCTTTTCACGCTTTTGAGAAAGTCGGCCGCGTTCATACTTGCCAAGTCAGCGCCACTAACATATGTTAGTGACGCTTACTTAGGAGTTGGAGACGGCAATGTCGAGAGCAACGTCGAAGACGACTGGAGCAGAATCGTCCGCTCATAGGCTTCGGCAAAACAAGCGCATGGGGCCGTTGTTCCGCCGGCTGCTGGTCGCAACACCGATGCTTGTCCTGTTGCAGGCGTGTCAGAAAGACGAACCCAAACAGGCTGTGAGGCCCCTGCCGGTGCGCGTTGCGACCGTCGCGATGGCGCCGTCGATCGAACAGCGCCGCTACACCGGGATCGTGCGGGCCCGCTACGAGAGCAACCTCGGATTTCGCGTCGCCGGCAAAGTGATTGAGCGGCGCGTCAACGTTGGCGACGAGGTCAAGGCCGGCGATATTCTAGCGCTGCTCGACGCCACCGACTTCAAATTGAACGTCGAGGCCCAGCAGGCTGAACTCAACGCCGCGATTTCGAGCCGCAGCCAAGCGGTCGCGGCCGAGCAGCGATTTCGTGAACTCAAAGACAAAGGCTGGGTTGCAGAGGCCGCGCTCGAAAGCCGAATTGCGGCCGCAGATGAAGCGCGTGCCCGCGTTGACCGCGCCATGCGCACACTCGACACGCAACGCAATCAGGCTGCCTACACCGAATTGAAAGCCGATCGCGATGGCATCGTCTCCGCACTTCCCGTTGAAGCCGGGCAAGTCGTCGCTGCAGGTCAAACGATGGCCCGCGTCGCCCGCCTTGACGCCTTGGACGTCGTCGTCGCGGTGCCTGAGCAAAGTCTCGGCGACATCAAACGCGCCACCGCTTCAGCCGAGCTTTGGGGCGACACGACAAAACAATATGAAATCAAACTGCGCGAGATTTCAGCCGAGGCGGATCGTGTTTCGCGAACCTTTGAGGTGCGCTTTTCGCTGCTCGACGCCGACGACAATGTGCGTCTCGGAAAATCCGCCACCGTGATTTTGACGCGCAGCGAGCCGGCAAAGCTCGCGCAGTTGCCGCTCAGCGCGGTGATGAACGACGCCAAAGGCGCGATGGTCTGGGTCGTCGACGCGAGCGGCGAACATGTTTCGCGGAGGCCCATCGTAATCGGCAGTTTCACGCAGGATACAGCGGTCATCGCCGCAGGATTGCAGCCCGGCGAACGCGTCGTCACACTTGGCGTCCACATGCTCGACGAAGCCGCGACAGTCAAAATCGTCGAAGGCGTGGCGCTGTCAGCCGCCCGCGACGATCAAGGCCATGGGAGGTGAGGCGATGAGCGGTGTCAATCTCTCTGAATGGTCGGTGAAGCATCAGGCCGTCGTGCTGTTCATGATCATCGCCGTGTCGCTCTCAGGCGCTTACGCCTACTTCAGTCTCGGCCGCGCGGAAGACCCGAGCTTCACCATCAAAACGATGGTGGTGCAGGTCGCATGGCCGGGCGCGACGGCCGAGCAGATGCAGGAATTGGTTGCCGAGCCGCTCGAAAAGCGGCTGCAGGAATTTTCCAGTCTCGACTATGTGAAGACCTATTCGCGCCCTGGCGTCAGCGTGTTTCAGGTGCAGCTTAAAGATTACATGCGAGGCTCGGCCGTCGTCGATACGTGGTATCAGGTCCGCAAAAAACTGACCGACAGCCGTGCTGAATTGCCCGAAGGCGTGCAAGGCCCGTATTTCAACGACGAGTACGGTGATGTCTACGCCGCCATCTACATGCTGACCGGCGATGGCGTTTCGCGGGCCGAACTGAAACAATATGCCGAGCGTCTCCGTAAGGCGTTGCTGCGCGTTCCCGATGTCAGCAAGATCACACTGTCGGGAACGCTGGACGAACGCGTGTACGTCGAGTTCGATACCACCAAACTGGCTAGTCTTGGCATCACACCGCAGCAAATTTTCGACGCTGTCCGCCGGCAGAACGCAGTCGCGGCCGCCGGGACTGTCGAAACAGGTGCCGATCGTGTCATCGTTCGCGTCACTGGCGCGTTCGACGCGGACAAAGCGATCGGCGATGTGGCCATCGAAGCCAACGGCCGGGTCTTTCGTCTCGGCGACATCGCGGCCGTGAAACGCGGCTACGAAGATCCACCGGCTTTTCTCGTGCGTCACAATCAAGCACCGGCCGTCGGCTTAGCGGTGGCCATGGCGGATAACGCCAACGTCCTGCGTCTTGGGAAAAACCTCAAAGCCGCCATCGACGTTGAGCGTGCGAACATCCCGACCGGCGTCAAAATCGAACAAATTTCTGACCAGCCGCGCGTCGTTGAAGAAAGCGTCGGCGAATTCACGCGGTCGTTCGTCGAAGCGCTCGTCATCGTTCTGGCGGTGAGTTTTCTATCGCTCGGATGGCGCGCCGGCATTGTCGTCGCACTCGCCGTGCCGCTGGTGTTGGCCATCGTTTTCGTTGTCATGTTTGCGCTCGGCATGAACCTCGATCGCATTACGCTTGGCGCACTCATCATCGCACTTGGGCTTCTGGTGGATGACGCCATCATCGCCATTGAGATGATGATGGTAAAGATGGAGCAAGGCGTCGATCGCTTAAAAGCCGCCACTCACACCTGGGAGTCGACAGCATTTCCGATGCTGACCGGCACACTCGTCACAGCGGCAGGTTTCTTGCCGGTCGGCTTCGCCAAATCGACCGCAGGAGAGTACGCCGGGAACATCTTCACGGTCGTCGGCCTGTCGCTGATCATTTCGTGGGTCGTCGCCGTGCTTTTTACGCCCTATCTCGGCATCAAGATATTGCCAAGAAATATCGCGCACAGGATGCACGACGATGCGCATCATACGCCTAGCTATCGGGCGCTGCGTGCTGTCATCAACTGGTCGCTGCGTCACCGCTGGCTCGTGATCGCCGCAACGTTTGCAGCGCTGCTGACGGCCGGCGTCGGCATGGCTTTCGTGCAGCAGCAGTTTTTTCCCACATCGTCGCGTCCAGAGCTGTTCATTGAAACGCGCATGCCCGAGGGAAGCTCGATCGGCGCAACGGATACGGCGGCGAAAAAAGCCGAGGCGCTTCTCGCGGGCGATCCCGACGTTGCATATTTTTCAACTTATGTCGGCCAAGGGAGCCCGCGCTTCTTTCTCGCTTTGAACCCGGTACTGCCCAACGAGAGCTTCGCGCTCACCGTTATCATGACCAAAGACGCCGACGCGCGCGAACGGCTTAAAGTGAAACTCGAGAAAGCCGTAGCCGACGGAGCCATACCGGAAGCGCGCGTGCGCATCGACCGGTTGAACTTTGGCCCGCCGATTGGCTTCCCGGTGCAATTTCGCGTGGTCGGAACCGACCTACCAAAGGTCCGCGAGATCGCCGGCGATGTGCGTACCATCATGCGCGATAATCCCCATACCGTCGATGTTCAGTTCGATTGGAACGAACAGGTCAAGCATATCGCCCTCAAGGTTGATCAAGACCGCGTGCGGGCTCTTGGGCTCAATCAACAGGATATTTCCGACGCTTTGCAATTTCAGCTCTCGGGCTTGAAAATCTCGGAGTATCGCGAGGGCACCGAAATTATCGACGTAGTTGCTCGCGCCACACCCGCTGAGCGTTTCAATCTCGCAGGCTTGCGAGACCTCAACATTTTGACGAGCAAGGGGCGGCCTGTTCCGATCAGCCAAGTCGCGACCATCGAGTACGGTTTCGAAGAACCGATCCTGCGGCGGCGCAATCGCGAACTGGTGCTGACAGTTCGAAGCGATGTCGCACCTGGGTATCAAGCCCCGACGGTCACCAGTCAAATCTTGCCGAAGCTCGAAGCACTCAAGGCGTCGCTGCCTGCCGGGTATAGGATCGACACCGGTGGCGCCATCGAAGAAAGCGCCAAGGCCAACGTCGCGCTGGCCGCCATTTTTCCCGCCATGCTGATGGTGATGCTGACACTTCTAATGTTTCAACTTCAGAATTTCTCGAAACTGTTCCTGGTGTTTTTAACGGCTCCCCTTGGCCTGATTGGCGCTGTCGCCGCTTTGCTGGCGTTCAATGCACCCTTCGGATTTGTTGCCATCCTGGGCGTCATTGCGCTTGCCGGAATGATCATGCGTAACACCGTCATTCTGGTTGATCAGATTGATCACGATCTGGCGGCTGGCAGAGTGCCATGGGATGCGATCGTCGAAAGCACGGTGCGGCGCGCGCGGCCGGTTGTTCTGACCGCGCTGGCCGCCATTCTGGCGATGATCCCGCTCAGCCGAAGCGTGTTCTGGGGGCCGATGGCGTTGAGCATGATGGGCGGGCTCCTGGTCGCGACCGTCCTCACGCTGGTATTCTTGCCGCCACTTTATGCGGCGTGGTTCCGCATACAGAAGGATACGCCGAGTGCTGTTCCGGCGGCGGCCCACGATGACGTTCCGGTGCGCCTCGCGCTTGCTGCCGAATGAACGGCACGGCGTTCGCAGCTTAGCGATCGTCAAGCGGCTTCGCGCAGCGCCATGGCTTTGATGTAAGCCGGTCGCGACCGGACCCGGTCGAAATGGGCGGTGACATTTCCTTCGGGCAGTGGCCAGCCGATGCTGACAGCCCAACCGCCACAGTGGCCCAGCAGTAAATCTGGCAAGGTGTATTCGTCGCCCATGACGTAATCATTATTGCCGAGCCGTTGCGATAGCGCCGACATGGCGCGATCGAAATCATAGCGGCATGCTTTCTTCACGTCTTCCGTTCGAAGCTCTTTCGGCAGAACGAACGTGTGCTTGGCCGCAGTCCAAAGGCAGCTTTCAACATCATCAACCGCGAACTGAGTGAATCCATCCTGCTGGCCACGCTTGATGGTGCCAGCTGGAAATGTGAAGCGGCCGTGCTTGTCGGCGAGATACTGGCAGATGGCGACTGAATCGATGATGGCATCAGCGCCATCCATCAAAATCGGCACCTTGCCGGACGGGTTGAGCGCTGTCAGCGACGGATCACGCGGCGCGGTGGGAACGACTGTGTACGCGACGCTCAACTCTTCCAGCATCCACAGCACCCGGAACGCGCGCGTCTTCGGAGCACCGATTAATTTATACATCGCTGACCGCTTCCTCTTTTTTTAGAATAGCACCATCGTGCCGTGGCAATCGACGGTCGCGATCTTCGCTAATGACAGGAAGATAGCTCACGTGCGCGCACAAAATGCGGCAAGATCTGCACGCTAAGATCGGACGAGACGGATGTCGATTTCCCGATCAACGTAGGTCCATTCCTGCGTGGCACGAAGCCGGGCGACGAGCCCTTCAAACGCCGCTTCGTGCTCCGGCGCAAATTCAAACCACGTCAAAAAGTCGAACGGCTCACCGAGATCCTTGGCATGGTAGAGTTGGCGAGCGATGGCCGGAAGGTAGTCCATGCCGATCGCGGTGTGATGCGACTGCTCTTCAAATATGGCCCGACGTTCGTCCTGCGCGAGTGCCCACCAAGCTGGCGTCTTTCGAATCGGGATGAGCGCGGCTTTCATCGCGAGCCTGCGGCCGAGCGGCTCCGATTGTGCTTTCAACGACGTGACTTCAACGCGTTTTGCATACCGGACGTTACTCGCAAAGCCACGCAAGACCCACAGCCGCGAAGCTTGGTTCTCGCTGCTAGATGCTGGCGCGACGTCGAGACAGGGAACGGCTGGCAAAGGATCGCCGCGCACGGCTCGAAGAGATTCTACGCGCCAGTTGCCACGGTCCGCCCCGGAAAATGCGACCTGATTTTGCATCTATATTTTCTGCTCGCGATGCTCGCTGTCGAGCCGAGCTATATCGTCCACAGCGCCAGCCAACTCTTCAAACGCGCGGTCTAGGCGCTGGCAGCGCGGTGCTTCTACGCAGTTCGCGGCCGAGATTCAAGATATTCAAAGACGAGGGCTAACACGAAGCCAAAAATCACATGGCCAACGTAGCTCATAAATGAAAGTTGCCCGCCCCATTCCATCAAGAGAAATGGGAGGCCTGCGATGGGCGCCATGATGCCGAGCGCATTAAACCATGTGAACGTTCCCCAGCTCAGCGCGTCAGCCAGCTCTTTCGACGGATTGATGAGGCGCGTCGCCGATACCGCGACCACTACCAACCAGAAATAAATCATCGCGCTTGTGCCTGCCCCCTGCAAAAAGTGAGATGCCACAAAGAGCGTGAAAATTGACAGCACAAGAGCTTCGAGCACCACGCCGTAATCACGGATCGAGCGCGAGATGATGTAGTAGAGGATCGGATAGCCGACGATGCCGATGATCCAATGGATCACGGTCGCAGGTCCGAGATCGAGTTTATAGCCGAAGACATGATCCGCCAGCGAGATGACCAGGCCCGGCGGTTCCAGCGGTCCACCGATGACCAATGGCGTAATCACGCGCGCCCAAATCTCCCAGAGCAGAAGCCCAGCGAACCCGCCGATCAGCAGATTGATCAGAGTGCGCGCGGTTGGAATATTCGGAATTCGAACGAGCGAAGGCGATGGCATCGACGACATGGAGCACTTCTCGGCTAATAATTGAAACTGGCTTTCGAAGTGATCTACGCCGGACACGTGGAATTGGTTACAAAACCGACGATCAATGCGTGGTCAACAAAGGGCGAAGCTTCGCAACTCCGCCCCCTCGTCTCAGATAACGACGACTACTTGCCGCCGAGATTTTCGCGCAGCTGCTTCATAAGCATGGCCTGAAGCGCTTCAGAAGACTGAGTGTCGCCAGCCATGCAGTGGTCGTAGCTCGAAATCGACATACGCATGAACGCGACCTTCTTCTCGGTCGATAAGTTCAATTGCCCTGAAATTGCCTTGTCGAGATCATTCAAAACCGTTCCGCA
>JAIEPV010000231.1 GCA_019748215.1 Hyphomicrobium sp. | reverse complement strand
TTGCCGCCGCGCGGGGGCTGGTTGCGCGGCAATCGCCCGACGCCCGCCTTGAAGCTCGCGAAATTGCCGCGTTGGCCCGGTGTCAACATTTCAAATCGCAGAGCTCCGGCCGACGGCACCACTTCGAGCAGCTTGACGTCGACCGTATCGCCCAGCCGATAGCCTTCGCCGCTGCGCGATCCAACCAGCGCGTGGGCAGCGGGGATGTGCTGGTAGTAATCGTTGCCAAGGCTTCCGACCGGAATGTAACCGTCGGCGCCCGTGTCTTTCAGGCGCACGAACAATCCGGTCCGCGTCACGCCCGAAATTCGCGCCTTGAACGACGCGCCGATGCGATCCGCCAGATGTGCCGCAATCAGCCGGTCGGTGGTTTCGCGCTCCGCCGACATGGCGCGCCGCTCGGTATCGGAGATCGCTTTGGCGACGCTCGTTAACCGCTGTATTTCGTCGTCGGTCAGACCGCCGTCGCCGAGCGCCAACGCACGCACCAACGCGCGATGCACAATCAAATCGGCGTAGCGGCGAATGGGCGACGTGAAATGCGCGTACTTCGCCAGGTTCAAACCGAAATGGCCGATGTTGCGCGGATTGTATTCAGCCTGTGACTGCGATCGCAGGATCACTTCGTTGATCAGCTCGGGCACCGGCAGGTCTTTTGCCTTGGCCAAGATCGCATTGAAGGCGCCGGCCTTCAGCGTGCCCGCCGGCGGGATTTTCATATCGAGCGTTTCGAGAAAATCTTTCAGCCCTTTGAGCTTTTCAGCGCTGGGCTGATCGTGGATGCGATAGACGAGGGCGGTGCGCTTTTCTTCCAGCGTCTCTGCCGCCGCGACGTTCGCCTGGATCATCATCTCTTCGATCAGGCGATGCGCCGCAAGTCGCTCCGGCGTGACGACGGCTGCGACGCGGCCTTCGGCATTGAGCACGATTTTGCGTTCAGGAAGATCGAGATCGAGGGGACCGCGGGCATCGCGCGCCTTGCTCAACGCGGCGTAGGCGGCCCATAGGGGTTTCAAAACGCGATCGAGCAGTGCCGCGCTTTTTTCACTCGGATTGTTGCCGTCAATCGCCGCCTGCGCCTCTTGATAGGACAGCTTTGCCGCCGACCTCATCATCGCGCGCATGAACGTGTGGCGCTGCTTCTCGCCATGCTTGTCGAAAATCATGCGCACCGCGAGGCACGGGCGCTCTTCACCTTCGCGCAGCGAACACAGATCGTTCGAGATTTTTTCCGGCAGCATCGGCACGACGCGATCGGGGAAATAAACCGAGTTGCCGCGCAACTGTGCTTCGCGATCGAGCTTCGTGCCGGGCCGGATGTAGTGCGCCACATCGGCGATGGCGACGGTGACGATCCACCCGCCGGAATTTCGCGGGTCGGTGTCCGGCTCGGCGTGCACGGCGTCGTCGTGGTCACGGGCATCGACGGGATCGATGGTGACGAGGGGCAGCTGTCGAAGATCGGTGCGGCCGTCGAGTGTCGGCGGTGCGAGCGCTTCGGTTTCGGCCAGCACAACTTCGGGAAAATCCTCCGGTATGCCGTGAGCATGAATGGCGATCAGTGAAATCTGGCGCTGATCGGAGGGATTGCCGACACTTTCGAGAATGTTGGCGCGCGGCGTTGCGAACCGGCCGCGCCGCACCAGTTCAAAGCGCACCAGATCGCCGTCGGCAGCATCGCCATCGTCGCCCGCGATGATCGTCCAGGATTTCAGGTCTTTGCGATCGATCGGCTCGATGGTGCCGCCGCCGCGTGACGACGTGCGATAAATACCGAGCATGCGATGCTTTTCGCGCGGCAGCTTTTTGATCGGCACCGCTTCGAAATCGAACCCGCCGCCATCGCGCGGCAGCTTCGTGATGCTCGCCAGCACCCGGTCGCCGATGCCGATCTCGCCGTCGAGCGGGCGCTCGGCTGCAAGCAGGCGCACCAGCGGCCGCTTGCCGTCGTCGTCTTCCCAATGCAGCGGCTTGGCAATGAGATCGCCGTCGCGGTCGCGGCCCGTCACTTCGAGCGTCGTCGTCGGCGGCAGGCGGCCCTTTTCGCGCAAGTTCTTTTTGTCACCCGACAGCGTCCCGTCGTCAGCCATCTCGCCAAGGCGGCGTTTCAACGCGATTTTCGCTCCGCCCTTGATGCCGAACGCGCGGGCAATCTCGCGCTTTCCGGCTTTGCCGTTGGCTGAGTTGAGAAACTGGATAATCTGATCTTTGCTCGGAAGGCCGCCATCGGCCGGCGTATGCGACGCTGGACCTTTTTTTCCAGGCCGCTTGCCGGCAGGCTTTTCGGAACCGCGATCCAAGGCTTTGCCCACGCTCGGGCCCTTGAAGCCGCTGCCGCGCGTGTCGTTCGAATTGCGGGCCACCGCTCAATGCCTCTCGCGCTCTTAAGTCTTTGCTTTCGCCGTTTTCTTCGCGGCCGGTTTGGCTGCGGCCTTTTTCGCTGCGGGCGCTTTCACGCCTGCGGATTTAGCGGCGGTTTTCGCAACGGCTTTCGGCGCTGTCGCGGCATCGCTGTCAGCCTTCGCAGCTTTTGGTTTAGCGCCAGCCTTGGGTTTAGCTGCCGCCTTCGCCTTGCGCGCGGGTTTCTTCGTGCCACCGTTGGCGATGCGTTCAGCCAGCAGGGCGATCGCCTCGTCAACTGTCAGGTTGGCGGGGTCCTTGGCTTTAGGAACCGTGGCATTGATTTTGTTGTGGCTGACATACGGGCCGTACTTGCCCGACAAGACCTGGATCTTGCCGCCTTCGCTTGGATGCTCGCCGAGATCTTTCAGCACCTGTGCCGCTTGCCGCTGGAAGCGGCTGTTGCCGCCACCGGCGCGCTTTTCAGCCAGCAGTGTTACAGCCCGGTTGAGCCCGACCGAAAACACTTCTTCGATGCCGTCGACGTTCGCGTAAGTACCGTCATGCAAAATGAACGGCCCATAGCGCCCAAGTCCCGCCGTGATCGGCGTGCCGGTTTCGGGATGAATGCCGACTTCGCGCGGCAGCGACAGCAGTTGCAACGCACGCTCGAAATCGAGTGTGCCCGCATCAACGCCTTTGGGCAGGCTTGAGCGCTTCGGCTTGTCGTCGCCCTCGGCTTCACCAAGTTGGACGTAGGGCCCAAACCGGCCGGTGCGTAGCGTCACAGCTTTGCCGTCGTCGCTATAGCCCAGAATCTTGCCGTCGAGGGCCGCATCCTCCGAGCCGGTCTGGCTCAGCTGCCGTGTGAATCGGCATTCGGGATAATTTCCGCAGCCGATGAAGGCTCCGTACTGGCTCGAAATTTTCAAGCTGAGGCGTCCGGTGCCGCACTTGGGACAGGCCCGGCTATCGCTGCCATCTTCCTTGGCCGGGAACACGTGCGGCCCGAGCATTTCATTCAAAGCTTCGAGCACGTCGCCGACTCGCAGATCTTTGATCTCGCCGACAGCGCCGGTGAAATCGCGCCAGAATTCGCGCAGCACGTCTTTCCAGGCGAGTTCGTTGTTCGAAATCAGATCGAGCTTTTGTTCAAGATCGGCCGTGAAATCGAATTCGACGTAACGCTTGAAGAAGCTTTCGAGGAAGGCGATGACCAGACGGCCCTTGTCTTCCGGCACCAATCGCTTCTTGTCGATTTTGACGTAGTCGCGATCGACCAGCACGGCCATCGTCGAGGCGTAGGTGGATGGCCGGCCGATGCCGAGTTCTTCCATGCGCTTGACGAGGGTTGCTTCGGAAAATCGCGGCGGCGGCTGAGTGAAATGCTGGTCGGCGTCGATCTGGCGATCCTTTAGAACGTCGCCGACGGAAAGTGGCGGCAGGCGGCGCGTATCGTCTTCATCGCCCGCATCCTCCTTACCTTTGGCCAGAGTCTGCACCCGGTCGTCGCGGCCTTCCTCGTAAACGCGCAGGAAGCCATCGAATGTCACCACCGAGCCATTGGCGCGCAGGCCATAGTCGGTGCCGTTGCGTCCGTTGAGGGCGAAGTCGGCTGCCGTCTGTTCGATGTCGGCGGCCGCCATCTGGCTGGCGATCGTGCGCTTCCAAATGAGATCGTAAAGCGCCGCCTGATCCTTCTGCAGATGCTTGCGGACGCTGTCGGGCGTGCGCTTGGGATCGGTCGGGCGAATGGCCTCGTGCGCTTCTTGCGCGTTTTTGGCTTTGGTTTTCCACTCGCGCGCGAACGGCGTATAGTTTTTGCCGTACTCGGCCGAAATCACATCGCGGATTTGGCTGACTGCTTCCGGAATAATCTGCACGCCGTCAGTTCGCATGTAGGTGATGAGGCCGACGGTCTCGCCGCCGATATCGACACCTTCGTACAAGCGCTGCGCCACCTGCATCGTCTGCTTGGCCGAATAGCCAAGCTTGCGCGACGCATCCATTTGCAGCGTCGACGTCGTGAACGGCGGATACGGATTGCGCTTGGTGGCTTTCTTCTCGATATTGTTGATGCGAAACGCTTGGTTCTCAATCGCCGCCTTGATCGCCTGCGCGCTCGCTTCATCTTTGATGTCGAGTTTTTTGAGCGTCGTGCCGCCGATCGAGACGAGGCGGGCCCGCACGTCTTCGTTCTTCGCGGTTTTGAGTTGCGCTTCGATGGTCCAATATTCGTCGGTCCGGAAGGCTTCGATCTCGGCTTCGCGATCGCACACGAGCCGCAACGCCACCGATTGCACGCGACCCGCCGAGCGCGAGCCCGGCAATTTGCGCCACAGCACCGGCGACAGCGTGAAGCCGACGAGGTAATCGAGGGCGCGGCGCGCCAAGTAGGCTTCGACCAAGGGCTGATCGATCTGGCGCGGTTCTTTCATCGCCGCCAGGATCGATTGCTTGGTGATGGCGTTGAACGCCACCCGCTCGATTTCCAGGCCCTTCTTGATGACCTTCTTCTGGTTGAGGATCTCGAGGATATGCCACGAGATAGCCTCGCCCTCACGATCGGGGTCGGTCGCCAGGATCAGCTTGTCGCAGGTTTTCACCGCTTCAGCGATCTCGCGCATAATCTTCACCGACTTGCCGTCGACGTCCCAGTGCATCGCGAAATCGTTGTCGGGCTCGACCGAACCATCCTTGGCCGGCAGATCGCGCACGTGCCCGTAGGACGCGATGACCTTGTAGTTCGAGCCCAAATATTTATTGATTGTCTTGGCCTTAGCCGCGGACTCGACGATAACGACGTTCATCTCGCGATTGCGCTCCATGGCGGGCAGCAGCCGCCCAAGTCCGATAGTATGTGGGGTGTTATGCGCCGCTTACATCCGGCGTCGACACGTGGGCCGGGAACATGGTTGATCGTTGCAGCCCTGTCAAACGGGCGCCGATCACACATTCTCTATACGACCATAAGTTAAATGTTCCGTCCAATTGCAACCTTGAAGAGATTTTGTTAGCCCAGACCCACGCGGCACTGCATCAGTCGGCGGGCGGCACGGGGGCAAACAGATGGCGAAAGCGCAGGATGGTCTGGACACGCTCGGATCGCTTAGCGGCGCTGACGAACGCCGCGAGCGTTTGGCCTACCTGGCCGATCTGACGCTTGAGCTGAAAGAGATGGCCGACCGCGAGGGCTGCGCCGTCCTCTCCGCCTTGCTGTCGCTGTCGCACGCCGAAGCGCTGCGCCAGGCGGGTGCAACACGCGAATTCGCCTAATCCATCACCCGTGACACCAACCCCGACCCCGAGCGCGTGATGCGACCGGCGAGCGAAAGTTCAAGCACCGCCACCTGCACCTCGCGGATCGACAACCCCGTGGCGCGCTGCACGGCGTCAAGGTCGGTCGGCGCTGGGCCAAGCACGGCGAGCACCGCATTGCATTCGTCTTCGCCGATGTCCGCAAGCCCGCGCGTGACGACCGCGGCCGCTTCAGCCCGATACGCAGACGCCGCAGGCGTTCGCAGCCCCGCGATCGGCGCCAGCACCTCCAGCACATCTTCCGGTGTCGTCACCATCGTCGCGCCGGATTTGATCAAGCCGTTGGTGCCTTCGGCGCGGCTATCGAGCGGATGCCCCGGCACGGCGAAGACTTCGCGGCCAAGCTCGTTGGCATAACGCGCGGTGACGAGCGTGCCCGATCGTGCCGCCGCTTCGACAATGACCACGCCAAGCGCGATCCCGGCGATGATGCGATTGCGGCGCGGGAAATCTTTTTCGCGCGCGGTGAAGCCCGGCGGCCGTTCGGTGATCAGGCACCCCTCAGTCGCGATGCGCTGAAACAAGTCGGCGTGTTCGGGCGGATAGATGCTGTCGATGCCGCCGGCGATGACGGCCACGGTGCCGCGCGCGATCGATGCGTCATGCGCAACGCGGTCGATGCCGCGAGCGAGGCCTGAGACGATGACATAACCCGCCTCCGACAATCGCGTCGCGAATTGCATGGCGAGTTTCGCTCCCGCCGCCGAGCATTGCCGCGAACCAACGATGGCAATCGACGGCATGTTCAACAGCGCGCTATTGCCTTTGACGTAAAGCATCGGCGGCGGCGCATCGGTCGCGGCGAACACCGCCGGATAGCCGGGCTCGATGGTGAACACCGGCGTCGCGCCGAGCCGCTCAGCGGCGGCGAGTTCGGCTTCGGCCGTCGCCTGGGTACATAGCACGATGGCTTTGCGACCACCGCCGCGCCGCGCGAGCTCGGGCAGAGCGTCGAGCGCACGCGCCGCGCCGCCGAACTGGTTGATGAGCGCCCGAAACGTCACCGCGCCGACGTTCTCCGAGCGGATCAACCGCAGGCAGGCGAGCCTTTCAGCGCGATCGAGCGTTGCGATCGGCAAGGGCGCGGCGGCAAATAGTGTCTGTGCATCGGACTTAGACACCGATTTGCGGCTCCTCGCCGCGTCTCAGACGACCGATATTGGCGCGATGTTTCCACAACAGCAGAAGCGTCATCACGGCCGTGATTGCCGCATATTCCACGTGCCCCAACGCCAGCAGCGCCAGCGGCGTGACGAGGCTCGCGACAATTCCGGCGAGCGATGAATAGCGAAGCAAAATCGCCATGAACAACCACGCGGTGGCAAAAATCGCCGCGCCTTGCCAGACGAAACCAAGCACGACGCCGAGATAGGTCGCCACACCCTTGCCGCCGCGGAACTTCAGCCACACCGGAAAGAGATGGCCGATGAAGGCGCCAAGGCCCGCGAGCATCGCCGGTCCCTGTCCATAATAATGATCGGCGAGCAGCACCGCCGCCGTGCCCTTCAGGCCGTCGAGCAGCAGCGTCGCCGCCGCCAAGCCTTTGCGCCCGGTGCGCAGCACGTTGGTCGCGCCGATGTTGCCCGAGCCGATACTGCGCAGATCGCCGAGCCCCGCCGCCCGCGTCAGCAGTACGCCGAATGGAATTGAGCCGAGCAGATAGCCAAACGCAAATGCGAGCACCAGCCAATGCCACAGCCCGGCGACCAGCAGCGTCAGTGTCGAGGAAAGCGGGCTCATAGGAACTTGTGCGCCGTTGTTATGTTGCGGCGAACCCGTGTCCGCTCAACGCTAGCGTAGGCGCAGACGCTGCCCATGGCAACGCGCAGCCTTTCGTTAGAGTGCCTCCGCCGATGCGGACGATGCTATGCCTCTGCACAGCGCTGAACCCCTCCCCAGCGGGGAGGGGCAGGGGTGGGGAGACGCTGCAGAAACCGAACGGTGCCGTCGCTCTCTCAACCTCTCCCCAAGGGGAGAGGGAATTGGCGACGGTGAGGGCGGCAAGGGTCCTTCTCCCTTGGGAGAAGGTGCCCGA
>JAIEPV010000107.1 GCA_019748215.1 Hyphomicrobium sp. | reverse complement strand
CCGACGTTCGAGAGCACTTCAAGGTGCTTGATGTAATTGTCGGAGAACGTCATCCAGAAGCGGATCTGCTTCAGGCCCTTGATGTTCTCGACGAGGCTTTCTTCTTCCTCATGATAGATGAGATACGATTTCACTGGTCCGACGTCGGGATAATCGATGACCGCTGAAATGGTGAGCGGATCGATTTCGATCCATTCACCGTTCTTCCAATATTTGCCGCGCTGGGTGACTTCGCGCAGGTTGATCTCGGGATTGAAGTTGGTGGCAAAGGCTTTGCCATGATTGCCGGCATTGCAATCGATGATGTCGATCTGTGTGATCTCGTCGAACAGTTTTTCCTGGGCGTAGGCTGAAAAGATATTGGTGACGCCCGGATCGAAACCGCAGCCGAGCACGGCGATCAGACCCTTGGCTTTATATTTATCGTGATACGGCCACTGCCACTTGTAGGTGAACTTGGCTTCCTCGCGCGGCTCGTAGTTGGCCGTATCCATGTAATGCACGCCGGCTTCGAGGCACGCGTCCATCAGCGGCAAATCCTGGTAGGGAAGGGCCATGTTGATGACGAGGTCGGGCTTCACTTTTTTGAGCAGCGCCACCGTTTCAGCGACGTTGTCGGCATCGACCTGCGCGATCTCGATCGGCGTGACGCAATCGGCCTGAACTTTTTTGCAGCTTTCGAGGCGGCGCGAGGCCAGCGTGATGGTTTTAAAAACATCGCGATTCATCGCGCATTTTTTCGCCACGACCGAGCCCGCGGCGCCGGCGCCAATAATCAGCACGTTGTCCAAAAGCTGCTCCTCAACTGTTGTCGGCAACGGGCCGAAATTGGGTCGAGCCACCAGTGGGCTCAGACGCCGGGGAATAGGACACGCGGGATGGGATTTCAACACCTATCGAACCCTTCAGCGGGTGCGCGCCGGGATGTCACAAATTAGCTAAGAGTTTTGGTGTGAGCAGGGATGGCGGTGCTGAGCGGCGAGATGAGCGCTTATGGCGCGTCGATGCGAATAAAGCCGTCGCGGTTTGGCATTTTGACTTGGGCCAGGGTCTTGGCGTTCATGACGTCTTGCTCGCCAATGATCTGGTTGGCTACGAGCAGATAAGCTGTCAGAGAATAAATCTCATCGTTGCTGAGCGATCCTGAGTTCTCCGGCGGTTTATTACGGCGAATGAAATCAAAAATAGTTGTGGCGTAGGGCCAATAGGAGCCGATTGATTTGTTGGGGTCGGCATCGGTTGGTGGCGTCGGAGGTCCGACAAGTTCATCGGCCGTTGCGCCGCGACCGTCGACGCCGTGACAGCGCTCGCAATAGGTGACAAACAAGGATCGACCCTGCTCTGGCGTTCCTTGGCCAGGTGGCAAGCCGCGGCCATCGGGAAAAATGGTGAGGTTCCAAGACGTGATGTCATCGGCCGACATCGGCGTGCCCAATGTCGGCGCTTGCGATCCCGGCTGAATTCCCGGCAATGGCTCGGCGGCGCTGAGCGATGTCGCGAAGACCGCCAGCGCTAAGCCCGCAAGCGGGCCGGACCGCATCGGAGTGTCACGCATAGACATGGCGGATCGCCCCGTCTTCGTCGATGCCCCAGGCGACGATGGCGTTGTAGTGGAAATACCCGTTGCGTCCACGCTCGGCGACGAGCACGTCGCGCTCGGGCTGCACGTAGCCGGTCTCGTCAGTGGCTCGGCTTTTGAGGATGGCCGGTTTTCCGTCCCAGTTCCAGGCGGCGCGGAAGCGGGTAAAACAGCGCGGCAAGACCGGGTCTTGCAACAAAGCCTCGGCCCACGATGTGCCGCCGTCAGCCGACACCTCGACCTTGGCGACGCGCCCGCGGCCGCTCCAGGCAAGACCCTTGATTTCGTAGACATTGGCCCCGTGCATCTTTTGCCCCGGCGACGGCGATGTGATCAATGACTTCGCATCCATCACGAAGGTGAACATGCGGGCTTTGCCGGATGGCAGCAGCTCCGTGTATTTCGACGTTTCATTGCGCGCCATGGCCGGCTCGGTGGTGATGTGCAATCGGCGTAGCCACTTGACGTTGACCACACCCTCCCAGCCCGGAACGATGAGCCGCAACGGATAGCCGTTTTCGGGGCGGATGCGTTCGCCATTTTGATAAAGCGCGACGATCGCATCATCTATCAGCTTGGCGAGTGGAATGCTGACATTCATGATGGCCGCATCGCCGCCCTCGGCGATGACCCATGATGCTTTCGGATCGATGCCGACCTGATCGAGTAAAATTGCCAGCGGCACACCGGTCCACTCACTGCACGAGACAAGCCCGTGAAATGCGCCGACGGAGCGCTGGATCGGTTCTTCGTGCCACCCGGCGTTGCTGTTGCCGCCGCATTCTATGACGAGTGTTTGCGTGCGCATCGGATAGCGCAGCAGGTTGTCGATGGTGAAGATTTGCGGTGCCGAGACGTCGCCATGAATGGCGAGCCTGTGCTGAGCCGGGTCAATGTCGGGCACGCCGTTATGGTGACGCTCGAAATGCAGGCTGCTTGGCGTGATGATGCCTTCGAGAGATTCAAGCGGAGTCCACGAAACGCCGTTGCCGGGCAAATCGCGATTGGCGCCGATACTGCGGATCACCCGATTCTCAAATTGAGACGGCGCGCCATAACTACTGAAAGGCTTGCCAGGTCGATGCAACCACGACGGCGATGAAAGGCTTCCCGGTGCAGCCGGTGGCGCATCTGGCTCAGCCGATTGCGCAATTGCAGGAGCGGCCATGGCGGTCGCCAGCGCCAACCCGGATTTCAAAAGAAGCCGGCGATGCAGGAGACCACCGCCGGCTACGGCTTGAAGATCGTCGGCATCGAGTGACGTGGCCATTACGTGAGCCTTTTCGGCTGCGTCGTGCGCAACACGTCAGGCCGCTACGATTGGCTCGCAGGTGATTTGCCCGCAAACTGCATGCCGTCGGAATCTTCGGCTTGCACGGTCATGGGATCTGCCGGGCTGCCCTCGTAGGAAAAGCGCAGGTTTGGATCCTCGCTGATCGAAATGCCGCCTTCCATCGTGAATACCAGTTTGTCACCGCTCTTGACGGCGATTTTGTTGACGAAATGCGCGGGCGCATAAAGCCCCGTCAGCTGGTCCATTGCCAAACCGGAATTGTTGGGGTGCTTGATCATGATCTGCGCTTCCTGCGCGAGGCCAGCTGGATTTTTCGCAAGCGCCGTTTTGATCTGCATTTTGCCGAGCGACTTGGCGGCTTCTTCGGCGTCCTTGCTGGCGGGCGCGGAGCAGCCACCGGAGGCCTTCACGAACCGCGAGATCATGAAAAGTTTGCCGTCGTTGGTCTCGGCGATGGCGCGAACGTCCGAGTATTGATCGATGCGAACGCGCGTCGACAGCATCCGATCGCCAGTGCCGGCCGCAGGACCGTAGGTGAATGTGCCGACGATAGGCGATGGGTTCTTGTCGACGATGATTGTAAGAACTTTGACGCCGCTGGCGAATTTCGCCGGCATTTTGACGGTCAACGGAACGACCGACGCATCTTCGGCGCGGATCGGCGCGTCGAGCGTCATGACGCCCGCGCCATCGAGAATGTCGCGGTTGGCGAAGATGTCCTTGTGAAGCGACTGCCACTCGGGGTTTTTCGCAGCTTCCTCAGCCATTGCGCCCAAAGAGCTAAAGCCCACCAACGCTAGTGCGGCGGCAACGATTGACAGTGACGTCAGCTTGCGAATTATCATCCCATGATCTCCATGCGTCATTAGCGGCGGGCCAGCGCCCGCCAAGCGCCTGACGAAACTGATATCATTACGTTACGCCGCCCCGCGACCCAATGTTACGTCCGATCAAAAATTTTTATATTTGCTAATTTTCTTGTATAAATCCTTTAAAATCAATTTGTTATCTAGTGAACAGCGCGAGAGGACAGAATTTGCACGCCAGGCGCAGGGGCTTTCATTTGGTGCGCAGCTTGGCCTGCCGCCGGCACCTCGGTCCACGACAGCTTGCCAGTGTCGCAAATTTGTTCGACAGGAAAATAGACAGTCTCGCCGGGTTCAAACGCCTCGGCGAAATAGACGCTGAGCACGAACTCGTCGATGTGCTCGTTCAATAGCTTGCCACCGCTCCATGTTACGGATTTCACTCCCTCGGTAACCTGCTTGCCGTGAAAGTAATCGTAAGTCTTGGCATAGGGGCCACGTGTTGTTGCCAGGCTCCAGCCGGGTTTCGGCATCGGTTTGACACCAATCACACCCTCAGGAATTGTGATCCGAACCTCGTTGGTCGGCGATCCGTCGCAGCCGTGCGTGACATTAAAGCGAGCTTTGAACGATCCGCGTTGCGACTGCGCGTGGTCGATGGTGACGTGCGCACCAGCCGCGAACGAACCAACTGCAAGCAGCGTTATTGAGCCGCTCAATCGTTTCAAAAACCAAGCTATATCGAACGTGTTGATCATCGTCGCAGCTCCTTGCAAAGAATGGATTGGCAAATAGTCTCGCATGTCGCTCACCACCGGACTTGAACCCCGCCATAAACGGCGCGGCCGCTGCCGGGTTCAAACAACGCGCTGCTGGCATCTGCGATCGTCGCGACGCTGGTGCTGGAAATATAGGCTTCGTCGGTGAGATTGCGGGCTTCGAGGTAAACCGACAGCGGACCACCGTCGTCGAAGCCGACTTTGGCACCGAGCAGCGCGTAGGCTTTCGTCGACAGCGCGTTGGCGCTATCAGCGAAGTAAGCGTCCGGTACCCACTCGACATTCGGACCGGCGTAAATACCCGAGGGATGCTTGTAGAGGAGTTCGGCACGCAGGAAATGGCGCGGCGCGCCTGGAAGCTCGTTGTTGCCGAATACCGCATCATCGTCGAAACGGAAATCGCTGAAGGTGTAGGCAGCATTCAGCCAAACTCTGTCTTTGCGCTCGCCGGTCGCGAAAACGCCGGAGATCAATTCGGCCCCGAAGCCGAGCTCAATGCCTTGATGAATGCTCTTGTCGAGATTGATTTGCGTGCACGTGCCGGTGCTTCCTGTCGCCAGGCACTGGAATTCATTGTCGAGATTGGCCCGATAGATCGAAATGTCCCACGTGATGCCGGGAAATGACCCGCGCGCGCCGATTTCATAGGTTGTGGCATCCTGCACATCGAGCGCTAGAACGCTCCCGGCATTCAACGTGATTTCGTTGAACGTCGGTGCTTCGCTGCTGCGCGAGATATTGCCAAAGACTTGCGCACTTTCTGATACATCCCACAGGAAACCAACCTTGGGTGACCAGAAATCGAATGCCGCAGCGCGCGATTGGTTGTTACCGATCGTGTCAAGGTCGACGAGTTCGCGTTCGATGCGCGCGTATTGCAGGCCGCCGATGATCGCAATCCCGGGGAGAACCGAGAACGCATTTTCGGCATAGATAGTCGTCGTTTTCGAGATTTGGTCGGCATCCGAAAGCAGGGCGCCCCGGTCACCAAGTATCGTCCGATACGTGCGCGCGCGGACGTCGCCATTGTGAACGCTGACGCCGGTGACGAAACGATTTTCGCGATCACCAATCACGCTGTTGGTGGTCAGGCGGCCAAAGCCGCCATACTCGTCGTTTTTGTTGTCAACGACGAGTAAGATCGGGTGGTCGAGATGGCGCTCGAAATAAAATCCGCCGACTTCCACCAATGACCCCGGTGCCAAGCGAAATGCCGTTTTGTTGGCGACACGCAGGGAATCGATGTTGCGTTCATAGTCACGATCGACGTTATCATTGCCAACGCCGAGAAAGCCTGCTGGTTCGCCTGGCCGGACAAAAGCGCGCTGCGGGTTTGACAACGCTTCATCGCGCGTCACGGTACCCGGAATATTTTGCCGGACCCGGTTGGCATTCAAATAAAATCTCGTCTCGATATCTTCGGTCAGTCGCACGCCGACATTGAAAGCACCACGCTGGCTTTCGCCATCGCTGTGGTCGCGGAAGCCTTCCTGCTCTTGCGCTGTGGCAGTGATGAAATAATCGATTGCACCCGCAACGGCTCCGGAACTTGCGGATAGCTTGTGGAAACCGAAGCTACCAATGTCGACGCGGGCACCGAACAGTTCCGTATCGTATCCCGTCGGCATGACGAAATTAATGGCGCCACCAAGTGAATTGGCCCCAAAGCGGAGTGCGTTGGCACCTTTGTAGACTTCGATATAGCGAAAGGCGGTTGGATCTATTTCTTGAAAGTCGCTGGCGCCGTCAGCGGTCGAGATTGGGATGACGCCGTCCATCAGCAAGGAAATTCCCCGGCCGTGGAAATTGCGCGACAGCCCCGAGCCGCGAATGGACAAGCGCGTGTCCTCACCCCATTTCGGCTGAACAAACACGCCCGGAACATAGTCGAGCGCGTCTTTGATTGTCGCGGCTGGCGTGCTGGCTTTATAGTTTTTGTCTGTGATCAGACTGACACCGCCCGGTGTCGTGCGCAGGTCTGCTCGCGCCTCATCAACAGTCGGCACCGAGAGACTTCCAGACCGTGTGTCAGGGGCTACGGCGGCACCTGTGATCGTCGGATTGCCGAGGCTTGCGGAAGATGTGGTTGCCTCGTTATTTGATGATGGCAGCGGCGCCTGCGGTGCGTTCAGTGTCGCTGCTGCGGCCGTTGTCTTCTGCGATTTTTTCTTCGCTGCCGGTGGCGTGGAATGCTTCGGTTGCATGACAACGACGGACGGGAGTTCTGTGGGCGGCTCAGCATTTTGTGCGGTGGCGTAAGTTGCGAATGTGCCAAGGGCCATGGAGCCGCGTAACGCGGCATTTAAAATGCGGTTCATAGGTAGTCTTTTTCCAGACTGAGTGCGGTGCGCGGTCACTCGCGCAAAGCAGCGCGAGCAATCACAGGCGGTGACTAAACCGGTCTCAGACGTTGGAAGGAGGTCCTCGCGGCGGCGGGAGGCTGTCGCGCGTCAGATGCGCGATCGAGATATCGGCGGTTGGCTCGACCTCGACGACGGCGGCCATACGCTCAAAGAGCAGCGCACTCGGTGGCGGCAGAGCGTGGGCGACTGCAATACCCGAACAAATCGGACACGACACGCCAACCTTGCCGTTTGTGCCGCCCGGCTCCTGATTGGCTTGTCCGTTCGCGGACGTTGACTTGTCCGCCGTTGCCGATGCCGTACACATAACCGTCGCTGCGGCGATCTGCGCGAAGATTGCGGCTTCAGCCGTTGAAGACGTCGCTGCGGCTGGCGTCATCGCCGCGCGTTGCATGATGCCGCCGTAGTGGCCAGTCAGAACGTAGGCATGCATCAACACGCTTACGAGCGCGACGATTTTGACAAAACGGTTGCGGACGATTGGCATCAACTTCCCCAGCAAAACCAAAGCACGTCATGTCTTAACTGACAACGGGGGTCGTCGGGTTGCCAACGCTCTCACAATTTGTCGCGTCACATCGCGGCAACGATCGATCGCGGCAGTGCGACAGTATTTTGTGTTCCCGGGCATCGCAGAACCCAAGCCGCAGGATTTGGATATCGAGGGTCCGCCCGCGCCGCGCGGCGGATGTCGCAACCGAGATCCCCCCTTTTCAGCGCCGACACGGCGGCGCTGCTCGATCGGGCCATTAAACTATTGTCACAAGCGACTGGCAGCGGCGTCGGGAATATGGTGAAACGCATC
>JAIEPV010000116.1 GCA_019748215.1 Hyphomicrobium sp. | reverse complement strand
GTACGAAACGACCAACATGGCGCATTTTATCAGCACCAAAACGCTCAAGACGTTCGATAACGTCCTGGTCGACAGCCGGCCCCGCGTTGCCATGTTCAACGCCGAAGGAACTCAGCTTTGGGTGTCGTCGGAAATCGGCGGAACCGTGACGGTGATGAACCCTGCCGATCGCAAAATCATCGGCAAGGTGACATTCGAAATACAAGGTGTCGCAAAAGAAGCGATTCAGCCCGTTGGCGTGCGCATCACACAAGACGGCAAGAAGGCTTTCGTCGCACTCGGGCCAGCTAACCGCATCGCCATCGTCGATACAGCGACCTTGAAAGTCGAGAAATACATTCTCGTCGGCCAGCGCGTCTGGCAAATCTATCTGACCCCGGATGACAAGCAGCTGTTCACCACCAATGGCGCGTCGAACGACGTCACCGTGATCGACGTCGCAAACTTGAAAGCCGTGAAGTCGATCAAGACTGGCCGCTATCCTTGGGGAGTCGTGATCTCGAAAGAGTGATGGTCTGAGACTTGATTGAGTAGGCAGGTCTTGCGATGAGCGGGCGGAGATCGACCGCTTCGTGATTACACGTGCGAGCGACGAGAAGAGCCGACAAACAGGGTAGTTTCAGTTGATGAACGCCATTGGATCATCCGGCAAGACCGCACCCGCCGGCGACGCGGTCCCAGCCCTCGTTGTGCGCGGCGTCAGCCACCATTTCGGCGACAAAAAAGTGCTCGACGATGTGTCTCTCAACGTCGCGCAGGGCGCGTTCGTGGTTCTGCTTGGACTGAATGGGGCCGGCAAATCGACGTTGTTTTCGCTGATCACGCGGCTCTACGACAACGTGTCGGGTGAGATCATCATTCGCGGCTTCGACGTCCGGCGAAAACCGTCGCTGGCGCTCCAGCGTCTTGGCGTCGTGTTCCAAAGCCGAACACTTGATGGCGATCTGTCACTTCTGCAAAACCTCAAGTATCACGCAGCGTTGCATGGCTTCAGCGGCGCGGACGCGGCAGCCAGGGCAGAACAGGCATTAGGTGTCGTCGGCCTTGGCGAGCGCGCGTCAGAACGTGTGCGGGCGCTGTCAGGTGGTCAGGCGCGCCGCGTCGAGATCGCCCGCTCGCTGATGCACCGTCCCGACTTGCTGCTGCTCGACGAAGCGACTGTCGGTCTGGACATCGGCTCGCGCGAAAGCGTTGTAAAAATCGTTCGCGGTTTGGTCGAGACGCGGCGGCTCGGGGTTCTGTGGGCGACGCATCTGATGGATGAAGTCAAATCCGGTGATGAGGTTGTCGTGCTGCACAAGGGCAAAGTGCTTTACGGCGGCAGCGTACCGGGCTTCCTCGCTAAGACCGGAAAAACGACCGTGAGCGAGGCTTTCCGAGCCATGACCGGCACGCAGGGCCCTCTCGAGGAGGCCGCATGATGAGTACGCAAGTCATCAGCGCCAACGATGCTGACAATGCCGCGACGGCCGACTCGGTGATCCGACATGAAGCGGCGCGTCGGCTGGGATTGAGCGGGTACTTCGCATGCTTCTACGGAATTGTGTGGCGGGAAGTGCTGCGCTACGTGCATCAGCGCGAGCGCTTCTTTTCAGCACTCGTGCGGCCGTTGATCTGGCTGTTTATCTTCGCTGCAGGCTTTCGCCAGACGCTCGGCGTTTCAATCATTCCGCCCTACGAAAGTTACGTCTTGTATGAAGAATTTATCGCGCCCGGGCTGATCGGCATGATCCTGCTGTTTAACGCCATGCAATCATCTCTGTCGATGGTCTATGACCGCGAAACAGGCGCCATGCGAACCTTGCTGGTCAGCCCATTTCCGCGATCCTTTCTGCTGATTTCGAAGCTGCTCGGCGGCGTTTCCGTTGCACTTCTGCAGGTCTACGCGTTCCTCTTCGTTGCCTGGTTCTGGGAAATTCAGCCGCCGATCATTTCAGAAATTAAAGTTTTCACGATGTACGACCCGCCGATGTGGCTGGCGCCGATAGTCGGCAGTATCAAAGAACCCATCGTTCATTCGCTATTCGGCGTGCCGGAATTCATGCAAAGCTACGCCGGCTACATCACCATCGTCCCCGCCCTGCTGTTCGCGGGGCTCATGCTCGGCTCGCTGGCGCTGTTCATGTCGTCGGTGATCAAGCAGCTCGAAAACTTTGCTGGCGTCATGAATTTCGTGATCTTTCCGATGTTTTTTGCGTCGTCGGCGCTTTATCCGCTGTGGCGCATTCGCGAAGCTAGCCCTCTGCTCTACGAAGTCTGCCGGCTTAACCCATTTTCGTATGCCGTCGAATTGATCCGCTTCGGTTTTCATGGCCAAATCGACACCACGTCGCTGCTGGTCGTATTAGGCTGCACAGCGGTATTTCTTTCAGCCGCTATCTTTGCTTATAACCCCTCCAAAGGGCTGATCGCGCGACGCGGCGGTCCGGGTGGAGCAGCTTGAGTTTGGTGAAATCAATGTCCGTTCAGATCGCGAACACGTTCATGTCACGTCCCCATCCATCGCTCTTGGGAGCGGCAAAGCAGATGATTGCCGTCGCTATCGGCGCCGTTTGTTTCGCCGCCGCCTTCGTCTTGCCCGCCAATGCGGCCGACCCAGCCACACCCGATTGGCCGTGCATCTGGCGCAAAGTCATCGCGCTCGATGCCGTTACGATTTGGGATGGACCGGATATTGCCGGCGGCGCCGACTGGATGAAAGATGATCAAGTGCGGGATCTATCCAAATCCCTGATCATCCGCCGGTTCAAGATCGAAGAGGCCGAGGCAGCTATCAAAAAGTTTGCTGAAGCTCAACCCGCTGATGTTCGCGACAAGAAGCTATTGGAATTGTTCACCGGCATTCTGTCGCGAACCAACGACGAACGTAAGGTCGTTCTGGGCGGCATTGAGCGGTTCCACAAACGGCAGCTGGCCCGCGCCAAGGAAATCGAAAAAGAAGGCGTCGTTCTGCCGAGAGACGGGCAATCGCTCCCAACCGACCCGATGGCTGCGACCGAAATCGACAAGCTTTCAGATGAAGAAGAAAAGTATAAGTGGGAAATCCGCGTGTTCCAGGAGCGCCAGCAGAACATTCCCGTCGCTTGCGAAATTCCCCAGCTGATGGATGAACGTGCTGGTGCGCTGGCGCGTGCCATTCGCGCCGAAATGAAGAGTTGAACTGCTTTTGCGCTGAGAGAAACATCGGCGCATCGTCTCGGCGATCATCGCGGTCCGCAGTGACGCAAGCGCGCTATTTTTCCGGCACGACGTCGGTCACGAGCTGACCGATTTCCTGCCACCCGTCACTGCCGTCGGGATACCAGTGAACATTCCGGTAGCCGTAGGTGAGAGACCTCTTGGCCGCGTTCCAGCTCATCCAGCAATCGCGCAAGCAGAAGAAGACCAGCGGTTTGCCGAGATCGCCGCCGGTCAGCGTCGCCAGTTGGTGCCGGAAGTAGCCGTCGGCTTGCGGCGATAACACGCCGTAGCCGACATTTGGCAACCACTTGGCATTCTCGATCGATTGATGCGTCGTCTCGCGCCAAAGCGTGCCGGCAGGAAGATTAGCGGGCTTCGGTGCGTGCGGGTAGACGTCGATGAACACCGCGCTTTGAGCCGACCAGAGGGCATGGGCTTCGTCGCTCGATAGAACTTGTGCACCGTTCAAAGTTGCCGGCACGGGCATGCGATAATCAGCCGTGCGATAGCCACCGGGCTCGCGAACAGGCTTGCGATCCTGTGGCGGGGGTGGCGTGCGTAATTCAATATTGTCTGAAGCGAGAATTTGCGCTGGCTGCGCCAACTGCCAACCCAGCGCGACAAGCACGGTTAAGCTCGCGACACGAAGGCTGGCAAAAATTCTCACTTTTCGTCCGGAGTTGGCCCTAATGACGATCATGGCTGCGCAGTCGCGCTCACAGGCGCCCGACGAAAGACGCAAGAGCCGACAGTGATCGCCGGCTCTTGGTCTTGATTCTCTCAATCACGGCGTTGCAGCGGCCGGAGCCGCCGCAGGCGCGGCAGCCTCTGCCTTGGGCGGCGTATCCTGCACAGACGCTGACTTGCGCGGCTCGGTCACCAATTCCATCGACGTGTCGTCGTCGACCAGCAGCGGCACACCGAAGTCGAGCAAGACCTTGTCGATGTCGGGCTGCCGCTTGGCAATGACTTCGTTCAAGCGACGCTTCCACGCGTCGTCGCCATTGCGAACGCCCATGGTGATGCGGAAGGCAATTTTGCCGGCGCCGCTTTCCTTGAGCAACGGTACGACTACGAGTTTTTCGCCGCCGCGCGATGCCCAATACGACGCAATCGGCCCCCAATGAACCGCAGCGTCGATCTCGCCGGAGCGAATGTCTTTCATCATCTCTTCGCCAGGTGAATCGTAGCGGCGATCGACCATCATCCGATAGCCTTTGGTGTTGCCGATCAGGCCGGCCTTAGCGATGTAGTTGCCGCCTGGCGAGCCTTGCACGATACCAAGCTTTTTGCCCTTCAATCGCGGGTCTGCAAGTTCAGTCACCCCGTCGAGGCCGGTGCCGGCTTTGTAAACCAGCGCGGAGGTCGAACGGTAGATGGCATTGGTGTTGAGCACCAGATCGTCGCCTTGGCCCCAGCCGATGACCAGATCGCAACGCTTGGCAAACAGCGTCTGGCGAATGAAGCCGGTGGCCTTGGGAAACCACGTGTAGGCAACGGGCAATTTCAATTCATCGCCGATGATATCGGCGATCTTGTTTTCAAGGCCTTCTTTTGCCTCGTTGGAAAATGGCAAATCGGAGGGATCGGCGCAGACGCGCAATTGTTGGCGATTGACGAGATCGGCTTTCGGCGCGTCAGCGGCGAAAGCAGCGGTTCCCACGTTGAGCGCGCCAAACGCGACGACACATCCCAAAGTCTGGCAAATTGTTTTTCTCACGGCTTAGCCCTTAAAGTTGCAGGGGAGATCTCCCGATAGAATAACAGGGACAGCCGGTAAACGGCTGCCCCTGCAAGGTAGTTTCTTCGTGAACGCGTATCACCCACGTGCACGATTGCACGCGAAAGCCGCTCCACTTACGGGTTGCACTCGGCAGCCGCCTTTTTGGCATACTGCGAAATGTCTTCACGCCCATTTGGCCGACCCGGCGGCATCGCCTCCGTCGAGCGAGCCTTGATGTAGGTGTAGATATCGTCGAGATAACACATGATATTTTTGTCTTCGCCAAAAGCCGGCATCACGTAGGTCGTGCCGCCACGCTCAGCCACGCGGCCGCCTACGACCGTGCCGTAAAAGGTCGCGTAATCCATCGTCTTGAGCGAATCCGCCAGTGACGGCGCGAACGTGCTGCCAAGCGCATTGGGACCGTGGCACACGTGGCAGGCGTCATGATAGCGGCGGAACCCCTGCCAAGTGGCCCAATCGACCTGGTAATCTTTGGTCACGACCGGTACCGGTTCGCCGTCTTTATTGCGATAGCGACCTTCCTTGAATTCAACGCCATCGATGGTTTTGGAAAAGTCGTTGACGGGGTTCGGCGCAATCACTTCAGCCGTTTCCACGGCCGGTGCAGCGGCAGCAGGTGCAGCGGCGGGCGCTGCCTCAGCAACAACTTTCGCCTCGGGTGCAGCAGCAGGGGCCTCGGCGGAAGGTGCTGACGCGGCGTCCGGTGCCGGGGCCGCAACCGCCGGTTCCGGCACTTTCGTTTCCGCAGCAGCAGGAGCGTCTGCAGCCGGCTTGGCCTCAGCGACGACAGCGGGTGCTGGCGCTTCGGCGACTTGCTTCTCAGCTGCCGCAGGCGCCGCAGTTGAAGCCTCAGGCGTCGATTCCGCGACGGCGGCGGGAGCGGCAGTTTTTGCATCGCTCGACGACTTGGGGTCCTCGGCCCAGCAGGCTGCGAGGCTCAGAGCGGAGCAGGCGACTGCTGTGACCGCCATTCTGATGCCAAACTTGTTCACGCGAGTCCTCTCATCAATTTTGGTTCTTGTATCTTTAAGCGTTGAGTTTTTTACGCAGTTGGCACGCAGCCGGATCCGCGCCGAAATCTGAAAGCGCTAGTTCGTCAGGCATAACGCGAGATCTGGAGATACGACAGCCTGTTCCGGAGCGCATTTTCCGGTGGTCTGGCTGCCTTCAAAGTTCTCAGATCAACCGCGCTCTCCGACCATCGCGATAGGCATTTCCGTGAAGTGCCGTTTGAGCCTCAAGACGTCCCTCACAGTCCACTTACGAAGAAGCCGGCGCGGGTTTCCCCGCGCCGGCCCTAAGTGTCAGAGCCGCGGATTATGGCAGCGAGAACACGGTGAGCGATCCACCAAGGTTCGTGTACTGACGGAGGCCAGCGTAGCCACCAACAGCGCCGAGACCATCGGTCGGGTTCGTCAAGCCTGCAGCAAGACCGATACCGGCCCAACCACCAACGCCCGAGAACACTGCAACGTACTGCTTACCGCCATGCGAGTAAGTCATTGCGTTGCCGATGATGCCCGACGGCGTCTTGAACTTGAAGAGCTCCTTGCCATCCTTCTGGTCGACGGCCTTGAAGTAGCCTTCGAGCGTGCCGTAGAAAGCAACGCCACCAGCGGTGGTCAGAGCGCCCGACCAGACCGAGAACTGCTCAGGCTTCGACCAGACGATCTTGCCCTTCACGCCGTCCCAGGCGATGAAGTTGCCCATACCGCCATGGCTGTCCGGAGCCGGGTACATCGACAGCGTGGCGCCAACATATGGCTGACCAGCTGTGTACGAAACCTTGAATGGTTCGTAGTCCATGCACACGTGGTTCGTCGGAACGTAGAACAAGCCGTTCAGCTTCGAGTACGAAGCAGGCTGCTGGTCCTTCGAGCCGAGAGCGGCCGGGCAGATGCCCTTCGAGTTCACGTCTTGGCCGTTCTGGAAGGTCGAGTACTTCGACACAACCTGCGGACGACCGTACTGCGGATCCTTCGGATCCATCACGACGTGCGTTGCCCAGTTGACCTTCGGATCGTACTTCTCAGCGACGAGAAGTTCGCCCGATGCGCGATCGAGCGTATAGCCGAAGCCGTTACGATCGAAATGCGTCAGCGTGGTGCGCTTCTTGCCGTCGAAGTCGAGTTCGGCCAAGATCGGCTCGTTGATGCCGTCATAGTCCCACTCGTCGAACGGGGTCATCTGGTATGCCCACTTGGCGACACCGGTGTCCACGTCACGTGCGAACAAGGTCATCGACCACTTCTGATCGATCTGCTTGCCATCGGGTCCTGCGCGCTGAGCTGGGTTCCACGTCGACGGGTTGCCCGTGCCGTAGTACATCAAGTTCAGAGCTGGGTCGTAGGCCATATAGCCCCAAACCGAACCGCCACCGATCTTCCACTGATCGCCGTTCCATGTCTTCAAGGACGAATCCTTGCCGACTGGCTTGCCGAGCGACATGGTCTTTTCGCCGTCAACCAGGATGTCAGAATCCGGGCCCATCGAATAGGCGCGCCAGACTTTTTTGCCCGAGTTGATGTCGTAGGCCGTCGTGAAGCAACGAACGCCGAATTCAGCGCCCGAAACACCGATGATGACCTTGTCCTTCGTCACAAGCGGTGC
>JAIEPV010000172.1 GCA_019748215.1 Hyphomicrobium sp. | reverse complement strand
CCGCCGATGGCGACAATGAACATCGGCAGCACCCATTCGCGCCCAACCCGCTCGCCGAGCAGTTTGCCCGAGTACGTCGGGATGGTCGAGACCATCAGGAAAGCCATGAAGAGCGTGTAGATCAGCACGAGCTTTAGCGCCCACGGCGCCTTCATGCCCTCCAGGCCGAGCTGCGAAAGATAAACCGGCAGCAGCACGGCGATCGCCGCCGCAGGCGTCGGCACTCCGGTGAAAAAGTTCGATTGCCATTTCGGCTTGTCGTCGTCGATGGCGGCGTTGAAGCGCGCCAAACGCAGCGCCGACGCGAGTGCAAACATCATGACGCAGATCCAGCCTGCGCTCTTGAGTTCACCCAGTCCCCAGTTGAACACCAAGAATGCCGGCGCGACGCCGAAGTTGACGAAGTCCGCCAGGCTGTCGAGTTCCGCGCCGAAGCGAGACGACGCCTTCAGCAGCCGGGCGATACGGCCGTCGATGCCGTCCAGCAACGCGGCGAACACGATCGCGGCCAAGGCAAGATCGTAGCGGCCCTCGATGCCCATGCGGATCGAGGTCAGGCCGGCGCACAGTCCAAGCAGCGTGAAAAAGTTCGGCACCAGCATGCGCACCGGAATGCGCTGATGGCGAAACAACGGGCGGCGGCGACGGCGCGTCGTCGCGGTTTCTAGCGTCGGCACTTCGGGGTCCATCATGTCGTCCCTTCGTGATCAATCGCGTTCGGCCCACGCGCCGACTGTTAGTCGCGGCGCACTTCGCGCTCCGGCTCGTCCGACGTCAAATCGGCAAAAACGGTTTCACCACCGATGGCCCGCTGACCGACGCTCACCAGCGCGTGGCGACCAACTGGTAGGTAGACATCGACGCGCGAGCCAAAACGAATGAGGCCGAAGCGCTGGCCGACGTTCAACGCATCGCCAATCTCGGAAAATGTCACGATGCGCCGCGCGACCAATCCCGCGATCTGCACGACACCGACTTCGGCGCCGTCCGCCATCTCGATCACCAGGGCCCGGCGTTCGTTGTCTTCGCTCGCCTTGTCCAGGGCGGCATTCAGGAAAAGTCCCGGACTATACACCGATCGCGAAATTCGCCCGGCAACCGGGGCCCGATTGATGTGCACATCGAACACCGACAGAAATGTAGAGATCCGTGTCCGCTCGTCGGGGCCCATGCCAAGCTCTGCCGGCGGGCGCACCTTTTCGATTGACGATATGCGCCCATCCGCCGCCGAAACGACCAGACCGGCTTTCACCGGTGACACGCGGGCCGGATCGCGGAAGAAATAGATCACCCACGCGGTGATCAACGCCAATATCCAAGCCACGGGCGGATAGACATAGAAAAACGCCAGCGTTGCGACCGCGCCGACCGCGATGAACTTGTGCCCATCGGCATGCACAGGTGCGAGGGAATCGAAAATCGTTTCGATCAAGCCGTGACGTTCAGACACGTAGGAAGCCTCCTGGGGCACAATGTTTTCAACAAATAGAGTGCGATCACTCTAGCTTAACGGCACGGCGACAAATCGCAGATCGCCTTTGCCATCCTCGACGCGCAGCAGCACCGCCTTGCGTCCCGACTTTTTGACCTTGTCGATACTGCGCACCACATCATCGGGGGCTGCGACCTGATCCTGGCCGGCTTCAACGATGATATCGCCGATTTTAATTCCTTTCAGCGCGGCCGGGCTGGCCGGATCGACGGCTTCGACGACCACGCCCTTCACCTTGTCATCGAATTGAAATTTTCGGCGCACATCACTCGTCAGACGAGACAGCTTCAGCCCCATCACTGGCGTGCTGCTTTCGTCGTCCGGCGAGCCCGCTTGCGGCGGCGTGTTGTCATTGTTCGTGGCCAGCGTCGAGGGGTCTTCGTCTTCCTCCAGCAATCCGACTGCAACCTGCTTGGTCATGCGCGCACCGTTGCGGACCACCTCGACATCGACGGATCGGCCGATGGTGGTCTGGGCAACGATCTTCGGCAAGCCACGCATCGTCGTCACATCTTTGCCGTCGAACTTTAAAATCACGTCGCCGGCTTCAAAGCCCGCCGTTGCCGCCGGACTGCCGGGTGTGACGGCCGAAATGACGGCGCCCGCATTTTCCGGGATGTCGAGTGCGACGGCCACGTCGTCCGCCACTGTCGAAATTTTCACGCCGAGCCAGCCGCGCCGCGTCACGCCGAATTGCTTCAACTGATCAACGACCATCGAAACGGTATCTGACGGCACGGCAAAGCCGATGCCGATCGAGCCGCCGGTCGGCGAGATAATCGCCGTGTTCACGCCGATGACCTCGCCGTTCATGTTGAACAGCGGACCGCCCGAATTGCCCTTATTGATCGCGGCGTCGGTCTGCAGGTAATCGTCATACAAGCCCGAATTGATGTCGCGGCTCTTGGCCGAAATGATCCCAACGCTCACCGAGCCGCCAAGACCGAACGGATTGCCGATCGCCAGCACCCAGTCTCCGACTTCCAACGTTGCCGACGAGCCGAACTTAACATCGGGCAACGGCTTTTTCGGCGTCACCTTGAGCAGCGCCAAATCGGCTTTGGTATCGCGTCCGATGACTTTGTCGACTTTCAACTTCGAGCCGTCGTGGAAGTTGATGACAATTTCGTCGGCGCCGTCGATGACGTGATTGTTGGTGACGACGAGGCCTTCCTTGCCGTCGATGACGAAGCCTGAGCCCAGCGAGGAGATTTTGCGATCGCCGCGTGGCACGCCGCCGCGCTTATTGAAAAAATCCTCGAAGAAATCCTCGAACGGCGAGCCTTTCGGCACGCTCGGCAGCGGCACGCCTTGCGGCCCTTTCACCGTCTGCGACGTCGAAATGTTGACGACGGCGTCCGACAGGCGCTTGGCCAGCGGCGCCAGCGAAGTCGGGCCGGTCTCAGCCGCTGCGGGCGATGTCCAAACGGCTAGTGATAAAGAAGCGAGCGGCCAGATCGACAGCGATGCGCCCAACGCAATGTTCGCCACCGACCAAACGATGCGCGCCGCCCTCACCCGAATTCGCGAACCGTCCATAAACCACCTCTCGCTCACGCCACGTCTTGGGTCGGCCGAGATTTCCCGTCCGCCGAACAAATCAACCCGTCCAAGCGAGCCGGGCCCATTGACTGAGACAATGACCCGCTGTCGGCGGCGGCGGCGCCGTTAGCCGCCGCGTTTGCCCAATCGACGCTCATTTAGCATGAAAAACGCCGCCTTGACCGTCAACGATCCGATCGTAGCATGTGGCCCAAGAGCGGGGATAAGTTGAAAGCAAATATTTTAGACGCAGCCGTTGCGCATCCTCCAACCGGCCCGGCCCCTTCATCATCCCTTCGCCAGCCAAAAAAGGCCGACCCCCAGCGCCACGATCACGAGCGCCAGGGGCTGCAACCGGCTATTCGGCACCGTCGATAATTCAGCGAGCATCCGCCGGGCCGTGTCAGGCGCGAGCGCCCACAACATGCCCTCGAACACGAGAGCTATCCCAATCCCGGCCAGCAACTCGCTCATCGTGGTTGCGTTGAACTTGCCCCGCCGCCACCTCCGTCGGGATCCTGGAAGTAGCGGAAGAATTCGCTGTTGGGCGAGAGCAGCATGCGCGTGTCTCCCGGTTTGATGGCGTTTTCATAGGCCTGCATCGAGCGATAGAAGCGAAAGAAATCCGGGTCACGGCCAAACGCTTCAGCAAAAATACGGTTACGTTCGCCTTCGCCTTCGCCGCGCAGCGTATCCGATTTCCGCGTCGCCTCAGCTTTGATGATCGTCACTTCCCGATCGGCATTGGCGCGAACCCGGTTACTCTCCGCTTCGCCCTGGGCGCGAAGTTCAGTCGCTTCCCGGACGCGATCCTGCTTCATGCGTTCGAAGACTTTGACGAGGTTTTCCTGCGGCAGGTCTGCACGCTTGATGCGCACGTCGACCACTTCAAGACCATAGTCGCGGCCTTCTTTGTTCACCTGATCGGCGATCTGCTTCATCAGGCTTTCGCGCTTGTCTTTCACCACTTCCATCAGCGTTGCGCCGCCAAGCACGCGGCGAATTTCAGATTCGACCAACGGCCCAACGACCTGGCGAACCCGCTCCTCGAAACGAACGTTCTGATAAAATTTCAGCGGATCGGTGATGCGGTAGCGCGCATACGCGTCGACGATCAAACGCTGCTGATCCGATGCCGTCACTTCCTGCTCGGTCGTATCGAGATCGAGAATGCGCTTATCGAAATAGTCGACGGTATCGACGAACGGCACTTTCCATTGCAGGCCGGGTGTCGTGATGACCTGCTGGGGATTACCAAAGCGCAGGACCAGCGCCTGCTCGTTTTGATGAACGATAAACGCCGAGGCATAAAGCGCGATCGCGCCGAGCCCGAGTAGCGTTGCGATGAAGGCGAAAAAGGCGCGCATTATGGCTGCCCTCCGTCGGTCGGGCGTTTCAGCATCTGGTCAAGCGGCAAGAATGGCACGACACCTTGCGTGCCGGGTTTCTGATCCAAAATAATTTTCTCAGTGCCCGACAGCACCCGCTCCTGCATTTCAAGGAACAGGCGTCCGCGCGTCACTTCGGGAGCTTTCTTGTATTCATCGTAGACCTTCAAAAACCGCGAGGCCTGACCGGTCGCTTCGGCAACTGTCTGATCGCGATAGCCTTCCGCGCCGGCGAGGATCCGGTCCGCGTCGCCCTTGGCGCGCGGCAAAATCTGGTCGGCATAGGTTTGCGCTTCCTTGATGAAGCGTTCGCGATCCTGGCCGGCAGCCGCCACATCGCGGAACGCGGCGATGACTTGCGCCGGCGGATCAACTTCCCTCAACTGAACCTGGTCGATCTTGATGCCAGCCTTGTAGAAATCGAGGATCTGCTGCATCAGCTTTTGCACGTCGCCCTGGGCCTTCTGTCGGCCCGCAGTCAGCAGCGGCTGCAATGGCGATTGGCCGACCACTTCACGCATCGCGCTTTCAGCGACTTCGCGAACCGTGATTTCGGGCTGCGCGATATTGAACAGATATTGCTCGACGCCGGTTTGTCCGGTGGCCACATCGGTTTCGGCGCTGATGCGCCAGAAGACGACGAAGCGCACGTCGATGACGCTGCCATCACCGGTCAGCATCAGGCTGCTGTCGGTCCCGACCGCGCCGCTGCGGGTGCCGACCTCGATGGTCCGCTGTTGCGTGACCTTCGGCAGACTGACTTCCTCGATCGGATACGGCCAGCGCGCATGCAGGCCCGGGCCTTCCCAGCGATGGAATTTGCCGAAGCGCAGCACGATGCCCTGCTCGTCGGGATTGACGCGATAGAAAAATCCGTAGAAGGCGACGCCCGCGAGCAACAGCATTGCCAGCAGGAAAATGAAAGGCTTGGGCACACCGCCGTCGATGCCACCGCCTGATGCGCCGCCGCCGCCACCACCGCCGCGCATGACGCGCTTCATGCGATCTTGGCCGCGTCGCAGAATTTCGTCGAGATCGGGTGGTTGATTGCTACCGCCTCCGCCGCCGCCCTGGCCCCACGGTCCTCCGCCGTTGCCGCCGCCTTTTCGGCCGCCGCCGCCACCGCTGCCGCCGCCTTGATTACTCCAGGGCATAAATCGAGTGCCTCATATGACTGTTGAGTTAAGCCGGCGGGCCATGACCAGCCACGAACGCTTGCCGCGCCCATCGGCCAATTCGGTCCGCGGTTGCCGCACGTCTTCGGGATTAAGCGAAATGCGCGTCATGGCCGGAACTTGAATGCGAGTGCTTATAGGACAGGGGTCCGCATCGCGCAATTTTTGTCTCGTCTGGTCGGGCTGAGATTGGGTCGCCGCGAGCGACCTTCAAGGGCCAGGATAAGGCTTATCTCGGCGGCATTTACCGTAACGCACGATCGTCAATCGCGAGCCACCCGCTCGTAGACGATCAACGTTGCCGCATGGTCGTCGCGAGGCCCTTGATCCAAAGCCTCACGCGACACTTCTCGCCACGTTCGCGGATCGGGTGTCGCGAAGTGGCGGTCGCCCTCTGGGCTTGCATGCACACGCGTGAAATAGATGCGGTCGGCGACCGGCAGCGTCAGGTCGTAGATCGCGGCGCCGCCAATGACCATGATCTCGTCGGCGCCCCGCGTTGTCGCCAGCACACGGGCCAACGTGACGGCCTCGCCGACCGTGTCGCACGCCGAAACACCGTCGACCGAAAAGTGCGGGTCGCGCGTCACGACAATGTTGTCGCGACCGTCGAGGGGCTTGCCAATGCTGTCAAAGGTGCGCCGCCCCATGATCATCGGTTTGCCCATCGTCAGGCGCCGGAAGGTTTTCAAATCCGACGACAAGCGCCACGGCAACCCGCCGTCACGGCCGATGACACCATTTTCCGCGACGGCGACAATGAGGGAAATTGCGATCAGGATTTCACCCGTCAAGTTTTTTCGGGGGCTGGCGGCTGGCGCTGAATTTTCAATCCGCAGTTCTTTTGGATCGATGCCTGCTCGATGGCTTCGAACTCACCCTTTAAGCGCGCCAATTCGGCAGTTGTTTGGTCATCGCCGCCAACGAGAAAGGCCGCTGGCCAAAAAATGATAATGGCTGCTGTCGTCGCGACCGCATCATTTGTGCGCTTCTGATCTTGAACCCCAGAGGCCTGCGAGACGCGTGCGGAAATCCGCTGGGCTTCCTCGCCCAGCTGCTGACACGAGTAGTTTTGATATTGAAGAGGCGAGATGTAACTGCCCGTTACGGTTTCTGAACTGGATGAGCAGCCAGCCAAAGTCGCAACCAACAAAAACAATGCAAGATTGCGAAGAATAGACCGCATATCCGTGCCCCCGTCCCTTATTCCCCGCTCTCACATAAGTCGAAGTGGGCGAAATAAACAATGGGATTACAACCCGCGGCTCCTAAAGGGCCGTGGACAGAACGGGCCGACGGTTTCAAACCGCCACAGCTGCCTTGATGTGCGGATGGGGGTCGTAGCCCGTCAGTTTGAAATCGTCGAAGGTGAAATCGAAGAGCGACGTCACCGCCGAATTGATGTCCATCGTCGGCAGCGGACGCGGCGCCCGCGACAACTGCAAATCAGCCTGATCCAGATGATTTGAATACAAATGCGCGTCGCCGAACGTGTGCACGAAGTCGCCCGGCTTGAGGCCCGTTACCTGCGCCATCATCATGGTCAGCAGCGCGTAACTGGCGATGTTGAACGGTACGCCGAGAAACACATCCGCCGAACGCTGATAGAGCTGACACGATAGCTTGCCATCGGCGACATAGAACTGAAAAAGGCAATGACACGGCGCCAGTGCCATCTTCGGCACGTCGGCCGGATTCCACGCCGACACGATCATGCGACGCGAATCTGGATCGCGCCGGAGCGTCGCAACGACGTCGCTGATCTGGTCGATAGTGCCGCCGCTTAGCGTTGCCCAACTGCGCCACTGCTTTCCATACACGGGACCAAGGTCACCGTTGTCGTCAGCCCATTCATCCCAGATACCGACGCCGTGCTCACGCAGGTAAGCGACGTTGGTGTCACCCGCTAAAAACCAAAGCAG
>JAIEPV010000210.1 GCA_019748215.1 Hyphomicrobium sp. | reverse complement strand
AAGCTGATCGCCCTGACCTTCGATCTGTGTGAGCAGCAGGGCGAAGTCGCCGGCTATGATGGCGCCATCTTCGACTACCTCCGCAGCCAAAACGTCAAAGCGACCTTGTTCGTCGGTGGCAAGTGGATGCGCTCGCATGCGGCCCGAACCGAGCAACTCATGCTCGACCCGCTGTTCGAGATCGCCAATCACAGCGACACGCATCGAAATGCGCGGGTTATCGATGCCACCACGCTTCACAACGAGATTGTCGGCCCGCAGGCGACTTACGAAGCGCACCGCGTCGCAATTGCCAGCCGCCAGTGCAGTGTGGATGGTGATAGCTCGACGGTCGCTCCCGCGCCGCGCATTGCCCTGTTCCGGTTTCCGTTCGGAGCGTGCAATCAACAGTCGCTCGACGCGGTCAACGACGCCGGATTGCTCGCGATCCAGTGGGATGTTTCGACCGGTGACCCAGCCAAGGCCCAGACGGCGGAAGCCATCGCCAACGCCATGACGCACAACACGCGCCCTGGCTCGATCCTGATTTCACACGCCAACGGCCGGGGCTGGCACACTGCGGCGGCGCTACCGCTCGCGATCCCGAAATTGAAATCCATGGGCTACACGTTCGTCACGGTCAGCGAGCTCCTTGCCGCCGGCAAGCCGGTCGTCGAGCAAGCCTGCTACAACGACAAACCTGGCGACACAGATAAGTACGACACACTGTTCTTGTTGGCGACGAAGCCGAAAAGCGACGCGCTCCCAAAAGCTGGAGCGACCAATCCGTGATCGTTCTGCAGTCAGCGACCGCTCTCCAGCCTCAGATATCACTCGATCAAATATCCGCAGATCAAGCGCTGAAACTTGGCACCCAATTCTCGACCATCGATCCCTGGGCCAATTATCAAGACACGCCCGCACGCCTCACAGCTTACCTCGCGGCACATGACGATGCAGCGGCGCGTTACGCTGTTTTGTGTGGAGGTAATCTAGCGGGCGCTGTCGTTGTGCGGCACGGCTGGCTGCGCGGACCCTACGTGCAATTCCTCGGCATATTGCCAGAGTTTCAAGGCCGCGCGATCGGGAGTGCGATACTCGCCTGGTTTGAAGCGACCGCTCGCGCAGCCGGCGAACGCAACCTGTGGATCGCCGTATCCGACTTCAATCCAGGCGCGCGCCGCCTTTATGAACGCCACGGCTTTCGCGTGCTCGCAGAAATCGAGCACCTGTTTCGCGATGGAACGAGCGAGCTGTTATTGCGCAAAACGCTATTCTAGCGCGAACTTGAGCGCGTCAGCGCTTCGCCCAATAGCCAAGCAACGCGCCGGCCAGAACGAGACCGCGTTGCGACACGGCATTGCCAGGGATCAGCGCGACGATCTGCGGCACGAACGTGATGAGCGCTGCAACGACGAGTGCAACAACCACCGCCGCAGACAATGTCCCGCCCGACGGCGTGCCGACATCCTTCAACACCAATGCACCGAGGACCCCGGTCAGAAACACGACGATCGCGAATAGGATAGCGTAAAGCAGCAGACCGAATTCACCCGGCACCGGAATTTTCGAATAAATGACCGGTGTTAAAATCCAGGCGATCGCCACTTGAAGCAACAACAGGATCAATTTGCTGAGCATCGTTCTTCCCCCCAAATAACTGCCTTCGACGCTATAGAGCGCATTCCCCACTGCGTTATTCACTTGTAACGCAGCCCGAGACAAAACCAACTGTGCGCCGGTTTCGTTCCCTCAGGCGGCGGCGATGACTGTTTCGCGCACCGGATCGTAATTCAAAACCGGCGCCAGCCATCGTTCAGCTTCGGCGACCGACCAGCCTTTGCGCCGTGCATAATCTTCGACCTGATCGCGCTCAACTCTGCCGACGCCGAAATAGTGGCTGGCGGGATTGGCGAAATATAGCCCGGAAACGGATGACCCGGGCCACATCGCATAGCTTTCCGTCAGCGAAATGCCGGTCGCGGTCTCGACGTCCATGAGCCGCCACAGCGTGGCTTTTTCGGTGTGATCGGGCTGCGCTGGATAGCCGGGAGCCGGGCGGATGCCCGAATACTTTTCAACGATCAGGTCGTCAGGGGTGAGCGTTTCATTGCGCGCGTACCCCCACAACTCGCGGCGAACACGCTCGTGCATGGCTTCGGCGAACGCTTCGGCCAGCCGGTCGCACAGGGCTTTCGCCAGAATGCGCGTGTAGTCGTCGGTTTTTTTGATGTGACGTTCGATGGCGTCTTCCTCGCCGAGCCCGGTGGTTACAGCGAAGCCGCCGAGATAATCGGCAACGCCCGAATCCTTTGGAGCAATGAAATCGGCGAGCGCCGCGTGCGCGCGATTGCGCGATGGATCGCGGGCGATCTGCTGGCGCAGCGTATGCAGTGTCGCGAGCTTCGAGTTTCGTGGTTCGCCGGTATAGAGTTCGATGTCGTCGCCGATACTGTTGGCTGGCCAGAATCCGACGACACCATTGGCCGTCACCCACTTCTCGGCCACCATGCGGCGAAGCAACTCCTGCGCGTCCTCGAACAGTTTCTTGGCTTCATCTCCGACCTTGTTGTCGGAGAGAATTTGCGGATAGCGCCCCGCCAGCTCCCAGGTTTGGAAGAACGGCGTCCAATCGATGTAGCGCACCAGCGTCGCCAGATCGTAGTCGGCGAACGATCGGACCCCGAGGAATGAGGGTTTGACCGGCTTGGCCGTTTTCCAGTCGATCGCGAATTTGTTGTCGCGCGCCGAGCGGATCGTGATGCGATGTTTGCGAGCCTCGTTCGCGAGATGCGCGTCGCGCACCTTGGTATATTCGGCTTTGATGCCGGCGATATAGGGCTCGCACTCCGTCTCGGACAGCAGCTTCGATACGACGCCCACCGCGCGGCTGGCGTCGAGCACGTAGATGGTTTGGCCGAGCCGGTAATTCGGATTGATCTTGACGGCGGTATGGACCTTGCTCGTCGTGGCGCCGCCAATCAGCAATGGGCACGAAAATCCGTGCCGTTCCATTTCGGCGGCGACGAAGCACATCTCGTCGAGCGACGGCGTAATCAAACCCGACAAACCGATCATGTCGACGTTCTCGCGCTTGGCCACCTCTAGAATTTTGGCGGCCGGCACCATAACGCCGAGATCGATGACTTCGTAGTTGTTGCACTGGAGCACGACGCCGACGATGTTTTTGCCGATGTCGTGGACATCGCCTTTCACCGTCGCCATCAGAATTTTTCCCGCCGCCGGACGCTGATCGAGACCTGAGAGTTTCTTTTCAGCTTCGAGGTAGGGTTGCAGATACGCGACCGCTTGCTTCATCACGCGGGCACTCTTGACGACCTGCGGCAGAAACATTTTACCGGCTCCAAACAGATCGCCGACGACATTCATGCCGACCATCAGCGGGCCTTCGATGACGTGCAGCGGTTTATCGGCCTGCTGGCGGGCTTCTTCCGTATCGAGCTCGATGAAATCGGTGATGCCGTGCACGAGCGCATGGGTCAGCCGTTCCTGGACCGGCGCCTCGCGCCACGTTAGATCCTTCTCCTTGCTTTTCGCGCCGCTGCCGTCGCCTTTGAATTTCGGTGCCGCGTCGAGCAAGCGATCGGTCGCATCATTGCGACGATTGAGGATCACGTCCTCGCACAGGTCCCGCAATTCAGCGGGTATGTCATCATACAGCGCCAGCTGGCCCGCGTTGACGATGCCCATATCCATGCCGGCTTGAATGGCGTGATACAGAAAAACCGAATGCATGGCTTCACGCACCGGCTCATTGCCTCGAAACGCGAACGACAGGTTCGAGACGCCGCCGGAAATATGCACCAGCGGCATCGCGTCCTTGATGCGGCGCGCGGCTTCGATGAAGGCGATGCCGTAGCCATTGTGATCTTCGATGCCGGTGGCGACGGCAAAGATATTCGGATCGAAGATGATGTCTTCCGGCGGAAATCCGATGTCTTGCGTCAACAGTTTGTAGGCGCGTTTGCAGATATCGACTTTGCGGTCGACGGTGTCGGCTTGTCCCTGCTCATCGAATGCCATGACGACGACGGCCGCGCCATAGCGCAAGACTTTGCGGGCCTGCTCCAAGAATGGCCCCTCGCCTTCCTTCATCGAGATCGAATTGACGATCGCCTTGCCCTGCACACATTTGAGGCCGGCCTCGATGACGGTCCACTTCGATGAATCGATCATGATCGGCACGCGGCTGATGTCGGGTTCTGAAGCAATCAGATTGAGGAACGTCGTCATCGCACGCTCGGAATCGAGCAGCCCCTCGTCCATGTTGACGTCGAGAATTTGAGCGCCTGCCTCGACCTGCTGACGCGCGACCGCGAGCGCGCCGGCATAGTCGTTCTGCTCGATCAGCTTGCGGAATTTAGCCGAGCCGGTGACGTTTGTGCGCTCACCAACGTTGATGAAGGCACTCGCCGCGCTGCTAACACTCTCGACGGTATTTTCTTGGCCATTCGTTTCAGTGTTTGAGGTCATTGCTGTTGATTATCCATGCACGAACGGTTCGAGGCCGGAGAGGCGAAGCTTCGGCGCGATCTTGGTCACCTGACGCGGACGGTTGTGGCTGGCGTGCTCGGCGATGTGGGCGATGTGCTCGGGCGTCGATCCGCAGCAGCCGCCGATGATGTTGATCAAGCCATCGGCCATCCAGGGCTCAACTTTGCAGGCCATCTCGGGACCTGTCTCATCGTATTCGCCCATGGCGTTGGGCAGCCCGGCGTTGGGATAAGCTGAAATGCGCGCATCGGCGACGTGCGCCAACTCAGCGATGTAAGGCTGCATCAATTCAGCGCCGAGCGCGCAGTTGAGGCCAACTGAGAATGGCTTGAGGTGGCGCATCGAGTACCAAAACGCTTCGGCGGTCTGGCCCGACAGTGTGCGCCCCGAGCGGTCGGTGATGGTGCCAGAAATCATGATCGGCAGTTCGATGCCGGTGGCGTCGAATGCTTCGAGAGTAGCGAAGCCCGCCGCCTTGGCGTTCAACGTATCGAAGATGGTTTCGATCAGAATGATGTCGCTGCCGCCTTCGATCAAGCCGACCACCTGATCCTTGTAGGCGGCGCGAAGTTCATCGAACGAGACGTTGCGATAGCCGGGATTGTTGACGTCGGGCGAGATCGACGCGGTGCGGTTGGTCGGGCCGACAGCACCGGCGACGAAGCGCGGTTTTTCCGGCGTCATCTTATTGAATTTATCGCAGGCGGCGCGCGCCAGCTTTGCCGCTGCGACATTCATCTCAACGGCCAGCTCTTCCATGCCGTAGTCGGCCATGGAGATCACCTGGGCACTGAACGTATTGGTTTCGATGATGTCGGCACCGGCGGCGAGATATTGCTCGTGGACATCTTGGATCATCGCCGGCTGAGTCAAAACGAGCAGTTCGTTGTTGCCCTTGACGTCACGATGCCAATCCTTGAAGCGCGCGCCGCGATAATCCTCCTCCGTCGGCTTGTGCCGCTGGATCATGGTGCCCATCGCGCCATCGATGATCAGGATGCGTTCGCTGGCGGCTTTTTCTAGCGCCGCCCAACTCGATTTACGCGCCATGGTTTATCCTCGTGAGATTAAGTGCGACAGGCATCAGGCGGCATCCGCCTTCGACATGCGAACGGGGCGCAAACCGAGCAGATGGCAGATCGCATAAGCGAGGTCGGCGCGGTTCAGCGAATAGAAATGAAATTTCTTGATACCCTCATCGACCAGATCCATCACCTGCTCCGTTGCCACCGCCGCGGCAACCAGATGCGTCGTGACGGGATCATCATCGAGCCCTTCAAACCGGCGCGCCATCCATGACGGCACGCTGGCGCCGGCGCGCTGCGCGAAACCGGCGACTTGCTTGAAATTATGGATCGGCACGATCCCCGGCATGATTGGCACCCAGATGCCCGCCGCGCGCGCCCGCTCGAGATAGCGCAGGAAATGGCCGTTATCGAAGCCAAACTGCGTGATAATGCGGTCGGCGCCCGCATCGACCTTGGCTTTCAGATTTTCGATATCGAGGTCGAGAGAAGGGCTTTCGGGATGTTTTTCCGGATAGCCGGCAACCGACACTTCGAATGGGGCGATGGCTTTCAGACCGGCGGTCAGTTCAGCGGCATTGGCGTAGCCGCCGGGATGCGGTGTGTAACGCGTGCCCGGACCTTCCGGCGGATCGCCGCGCAGCGCCACGATATGGCGCACGCCGGCATCCCAATAGGCTTTGGCGACGGCATTCACTTCAGCCTTGGTGGCATTGACGCAGGTGAGATGCGCCGCCGGCTTCAATTCGGTTTCGCGGATCAGACGGCTGACGGTGGCGTGCGTGCGCTCGCGCGTTGACCCACCGGCGCCGTAGGTGACCGAGACGAACTCAGGCCGCAGCGGCGCCAAGCGTGTGATCGACTGCCACAACGTATCTTCCATTTTCGGCGTCTTCGGCGGAAAGAATTCGAACGACACCATGATGTCGCCGGCGCCCAGCAGCTTACTTTTGCGTTCGATCGTGCGTGCCATCACCGGGCCTCCTCGTATTTTCCAGCGCCGCGTCCCGCGCGCTGTGCCCGGCCCTGATTTGAATCAGCGGACGAGATCTGCTGGCTGGTCTGCGCCACGGAATTTCGCGGTGCATCGGGCCGCTCGGCGAGCCACAACGTAACAGTGAGCTTGTCGGCACCGTCCGTCGCCACAGGCCCGAGATCGCGCACCAGCTTCGGCGTCAAGCCGCCATCGCGCAGCCAGCCTTTGACCTGATCATGCGAAAATCCGAGCCGCTCGTGCGCTTCAGCATCGCGCAGAAACTCGAGATCATGCGGCGCGAAATCGACGATGAGCAACCGCCCGCCGGGCGCCAGCACCCGGGCTGCCTCACGAACGGCAAGGCCTGGGTCCGACAAAAAATGCAAAACTTGATGCATGACGATCGCGTCGGCCTGACGGTCGGCGAGCGAGAGGGCGTAGATATCACCGTGGCGGACTTGGGCATGCGTACGGCCGCCGTGAAGAAGCTTGGCGCGGGCGTAGGCGAGCATCGCCTGGTTGACGTCGATGCCGAGACCGCGGGCGTAGCGGTCGGCGAACAGGTCGAGCGCCCGGCCGGTTCCAGTGCCGAGGTCGACGAAGAACTTGAACGGCCCAGGACCAATGGCATCCTGCATCGCCATCTCGACGTCGCGCTCAGCAACATGCAGCGTGCGGATGCGATCCCAATCGGCAGCATGGGCTTCAAAGAAGGCCTGCGCGCTCGATTCGCGCTCCCGCTTCAACGCGTCGGCGCGTTCCCGGTCGCGGCGCATTTGATCGTCGCGCGCATCCACGTCGGCGATGAGCCGTAGCGCCAGGCGGCCACCCGGCTGGCGATCGGAGATATGAAAATACACCCAGCTGCCTTCGCGAAAGCGTTCAACGAGGCCCGCCTCGGTGAGCAACTTCAGATGCCGGCTGATGCGCGGCTGGCTTTGGCCAAGGATCAGCGTCAGATCCTTGACGTTGAGTTCGCCAGCGGCCAGCAGCATCAA